>SYKE01000294.1 GCA_005798285.1 Actinomycetota bacterium | reverse complement strand
GACCGAGACGGTGGACGGGCTCGGCGGCAATGGCCTCGACGAGAGAGCGCTCCACCGGATCTTGGAAGCCAAGAACCGACCGCTGGCGGACCCGCTAATCCTCCACGTGACGGGAGTGGAGCAGGCCCGCACCCTCGCGCGCGAGTGGCCCGCCGCGGCGGAGCGGCTCTGCCGCGAGCTCTGGCCGGGGCCCCTGACGCTGCTGCTGCCTCGGGAGGCGTACGTTCCCGATGCCGCCACCGCCGGCCTGGGCTCCGTGGCGCTCCGGGCGCCCGCCCATCCCATCGCCGCGGGGCTTCTGCGACGGGTAGCGTTTCCCGTTGCGGCTCCAAGCGCCAACCTCTTCTCCCGCCCGAGCCCGACCACGGCGGATCACGTGCTGCACGACCTGGCGGGCCGGATCGAAGCCGTGCTGGATGGCGGCCCGTGCCCGGTCGGGATCGAGAGCACGGTGCTGGATCTCCGAGACGGTCGGGCCGTCATCCGCCGGCCGGGCGGCGTGCCCCGCGAGGCCATCGAGGCGATCCTGGGTTACAACGTCCCGCTGGGTCTCGTGAACGAATCCGGTCCGGCGCTGCCGTCACCCGGCCTGCTCGAACGGCACTACAGTCCGTCGACTCCCTTGATTCTCGTGGAGGGCTGGGACGAAGCCGCCCTCCGAGAACTGGCCCGGCGTCTGGCGGAGAAGGGTCGATTCGGCGTGGTGGCCCCGGACTCGACGGTGGATCGACTTCGGGCCTCCTGCGAAGCGGTCGAGTCGCTCGGCGCGCTCGAGGTTCCGAGCATCGCCGCTGCGAGACTGTACTCCGCCATCCGCCGACTGGACGCGCTCGGTCTGGACGCGATGTTTTCGCACACCTACCCCCCGGGGGGCTTTGGCGACTCGATCAACGACCGGCTGCTGAAGGCGGCGGGCTCGGTGCTCATCCGAACCCGGACCTGAACACCGGCGGCCACTCGTCCACAGGAGTGACCAGCGTGGATTTGAGGCTGACAGGGGTGGGCGAAAGTTGCGCTACTGAGCAGGATCGAGCTACGCTGCCCTAAGCGTTGAACCGTCGCTGCACGTCATTCATCAAGGGCTGCAAGGTCACTTCGCCTGATACTCCAGATTCACAGGGGCCCGACCAGCTTGAGCACATCCTGGCATCATCAGAAGTCCCCGGTTCGCCGCAACCGGATCGGCTTCCGCATAGGGAGGCGATGATATACACTCTGGATAGATATGAGTGGAGGTGCGGGCCATGTCAGAGTCGGGTATCGCCCGGATTTTCAAACACGGCGGCAGCCAGGCGGTTCGCTTACCGCTGGCGTTCCGTCTGCCGGGGGACCGGGTTCGAGTCCGCCGCGTCGAGGGCGGCATTCTGCTCGAGCCGATGCCGACGGATGTCGACGCCTGGTTCACCGAACTCGATGCCTTCGCCGATGTGCCCTTCTTGCCGGAGGGTCGTCGGCAACCAGAGTTGCCCCCGGCCGAGGACGTGTTCGAGTGACGTTTCTTCTCGACACGAATGCCGTCATTGCGTTGCTCAATAACCGGCCAATCGGTGTACGCAACCGACTGCGGGATGCGGTCGCTCGGGGTGATCGGATCGCCGTATCGTCCGTCGTGCTTTACGAACTCTGGTACGGTGTTGCTCGCAGCTCCCGGCGGCGCGAAAACACTGAACGACTTCGGGTCTTTCTCGCTGGAGACATCCACGTGCTCCCGTTTGGGGAGAACGAGTCCGAGGCCGCGGGCGAGCTTCGCGCCACCCTTGAAGCAGCCGGAACGCCGATTGCTCCCTATGACGTGCTCATCGCAGCGCAGGCATTGAACTGTGGAGCGACGGTGATCACAGCGAATGTATCCGAATTCGGGCGCGTGCCGGGCCTTTCCTGGGAAGACTGGACCGTTTAGGCTAGCGGAGACGCCGACGTCGACCACCGCTTCAGCGCGAGAACCCACTCAATTCTGGAGTTGACAAACGAGGAACTCAATTACGAGCACTCTGGGCGACGTGCAGAGCGATCTCGGGTCGGCAGAGAAACCGCAGCGAGTAGTGGCTGCTGAGACCGCGGATGGTGAATAGCTTCGTGCCATCCATCTCGGACCACCCCGCCGCGTGGCGGCGGTGGAGGTGGCAGTGGGTCACCGGCGGACCATAGCCCGGAATGACGACCTGACCTCCGTGCGTATGGCCGGCCAGCATCAGCGGCACGCCGTGCCGAGACGCGTCCACGATCAGATCCGGCGCATGACTTAGCAGCAGATGCGGGGTGCGACCGCCGCAGCGGTTCAGCGCCAGATCGAGATCATCCCACTGTACGCGGGCGGTTCGAGGTTCCACCCCGGCGATCAGAAAGCCCCCTGGAAGTTCGACCGCGTCATTCCGTAGCAGACGGATGCCGTAGGAACGGAGCCCATCCAGAAACCCGGGCACGGGAACAATCACCTTCGGCCCGAGCTTGCCCCCGGGGCGGCAGGCCCGCTGATAGCGCACATCCCGCCAGGTATCGTGGTCGCCCATCACCGCGACGATGCCATGGCGGCTTCGAACGCGCGCAAGCAACTCGAGACATGGTCCTACCTGCTCCGGCCGATCCACCAGGAAATCTCCCGTGATGACCACCAGATCCGGCTCAAAGTCATTCACCACCTGAACGGCGTCGTGAATAAGGCGATGAGATCGCGGGTTGCCGTAGTGCAGGTCCGAGAGGTGCGCGATTCTGGCGCCGTCCCACTCCGGCGGGATGTGGTTGACGGGGAGTTTGTGGTGGGTGACTTCGACCCACGCCGGTTCCACCAACGTGGCGTAAGCAGCCACCGCGCCGGCAAAGCCCAACGCAACCCCGGCGGCGGCTCCCGCCAGGGGAGAGCTTTTAGAATTCATAGGTTTAGGGCGCCAGTGGATCCCCGTCCGACCCGAAGTAGATGCGGCCAATGAGCAGGTCATCCCGAGACATCGAGGAACCGGCCCGGACGATCAGCCGAGACAATCGCACCGAACCTCTGGGAGAACCGTCGCCGCCGGAGGCGCGGCGGAGGCTGGAACGGTCCAGCGAAACCGCGCGCCAGCCCAGCCAGTCGAGCGGGATCGGCGAGCTATTCTGCCACACGGCTCCCTCACTGTCGACGAACTCCACGGTGAGAAGATTCCCGAGACCACCGGCATGAAGTTCCAGCACCCAGGCTCCGGCCCCCGCCGAGCCCGTGGGCAGAGGGCTGTCGCAGGCGTACGAGCCGTTGGTCCGACCGCGCCAGTCGAGCGCCAGGCGAACCGCGTGCGCCGCCTTCCCTGCTCGCACGGTCGGAATGACCGTCAGCGCCTCTGCGCCCGAGACGCCGCTCGACACTCGCCACCCCGCCGGGATTCCCTGCGCAGACCGGGGCGAGGTCAGGAGGGTCTCCACCCGGGCAAATCTCGTGATCGCCGTGGGCTCGTCCACAGCAAACTCACCCGTCGCGGGGGCGCCGCCGGTTCGCTCGACGTCCACCGCGATCCACGTCCGGGGTCGGCGGACCGCAGCCGGCTGGCCCGGTTCGGAAAAGGAGAGGTCGACTTGCTTCCAACCGCGCCAGGTCACAGCCTCGCGTCGCCGAAGTTCCTGTCCTGTGGCATCGCGAAACCGGAGCACGAGAGCATTGCCGCTGCCATCTCCCAGGACATCGATCGAGAGGCCGCTCGCCGCAGCGGGAAGCTCCAGGGGGCGGGTCTTGAGAGTCACGCTCCGCCCCTCCGCCCCAATCCGATACTCGAGCCGAAGGGCCCGGTTGGCAGGGGCCGTGTCCTGGGGAATTCGCTCCACACCCGCATGCACGAAGTCAGTGCCGGAAGACGTGGACCACCCCGCAGGCAGTCGACCCAGGATCACAGACTCGAAGTTCTCGAGTACGAGCGCCGGCAAATCTTCTACCTGCGCCCGCGACGGAGGCGCGAGCAGCAGCGGTACGGTCGCCGCCAACAGCGCCATCCAGCGGATCCGTGCAGCCGCTATGCGGCCGCCGCGGAGATTCTCTCCTGACGCGCGTCCCAAGCCAGGCTGGTCTGTCGGCGGAATGCCTCGACGGCAAGTTGGATCGAAACCATGGTTGAGCATGCAAGCTCCACATTTCCAAACGGCTGCGCAGTTCCGCGGATGGCATCCAGGAAGTTTCCCAGCATATCGCGGCGCGCTTCCAACGGGATCTCCGCTTCGCTGCGGCCGCCGTTCTTTTGCTGAAACTCGGGTCCCATCTCTCCGTTGTAATGAACCTTCAGCCCTTGATCCAGTTCCATCGTTCCGAACTTTCCGTAGATCCGCTCCGGAAGCCCCGAGTCGTTGGTCAACGTTGAGACGAGAAAGAGAGACCACTCCGACGGGAAGTCCACCGTCATGAGAAACGTGTCTGGAGTATCCCGGCCATCCTTCTCGACGTACAGCCCGCCCTGAGCCGACACCCGCTTCGGGTACTCGCCGTTCGGACCCGAAACGGCGGTGAGGAAAGCAGCCAATTTGTGGTAGAGCAGGTCGGAGGCGACGCCGCCATTGTACGGGGCGTACTTTCGGAAACGGAAGAAGTGCTCCGGATTGTAGGAGATGGCGGGCGCCAGGCCCCACTTGGAGCCCAGCCACAAATCCCAATCAATCTCGTCTTCCCCGCCTCTATCCGGGCCCGCCGTGGCATCGACACGATACTGGCTGTTGTAAAGGCACTCTCTGTAGTTTCGGTTGTAAGAGACATGACCCCATGTCACCTTGCCGATCCGCCCTTCTCGGATCGCCGCATTCGCCTTCCAGTAGGCGTCATTGGAGAGCGCCTGGGAGCCGACCTGAAAGACCCGTTTGCTCTCGCGGGCTGCCTTGCGAACCGCCAGCGCCTGCGGGATGGAGTTGGCCAGCGGCTTCTCCACGAGCACGTGCTTTCCCGCGTCGAGCGCCTCGATCGCCATCCGAGCATGCCAATGGTCCGGCGTCGCGATCACCACCGCGTCGATCTCGTCCATGTCAAGGAGACCTCGGTAGTCCACGAACGCCCGACCGCCACACATTCCCTGAGCGCGGGTGAGTCGGCGCTGATAGACGTCGGAAACCGCCGTGATCGCGACGTTCTCGGCCGCCCCCCGCTGGAGCACGGTCTCGATGTGAGACACGCCCATGGCGCCGCACCCGATCAGGCCTAGCCGGATCCGGTCTGACGCACGCGCGCCCACAGGTAGGGCAGCCGCTAGAAGCCCGGCCCGCACCATCGCACGCCGGGACAGAGCGACGTTACGCGCCGCTCCCCCACCTCGACCCTCGAACATCTCTCACCCCACGACCTACCAATCTCGGTGGTAAGAGGTGATCCATCCCCCATCCACGGGGAGAACCACACCCGTCACGTAAGCAGCATCCGGGGAAACGAGAAACTGCACCGCGGCGGCGATCTCATCGGGGACCCCAGGTCTCCCGAGCGGAATGTGTGCGATCAGACTGGCGGCCTTCTCTCGGAACGTGCCGTCGTCCCCATAGAAAAGCTGCCGGGTGCCCTCAGAAAGGGTGGAACCGGGAGCAACCGCGTTGACCCGGATGTTGAGGCTGCCTAACTCGGCCGCCATTCCGCGCGTCATGTTCGCCACACCGCCCTTCGCCGCCACGTAAGCAGTTTGAAGGCGGAGCGGCACCAGGCCCGCAATCGAGCTGATGTTTACGATGGCGCCGCCGCCCTGCCGGAGGAGCGCGGGGATCGCGGCTTTGCTGGTGACATACACGCCGGTGAGATCCGTTCGGATGATCCGATCCCAATCTTCGTCGTGGTACTCATGGATCGGAACCCGATGGTGGCTGTTGATGCCGGCGTTGTTGACCAGGATGTTCAACCGACCAAAGCGCGCCTCCGCTTCCGCCACCACCGCGGCCATCGCCGACGGATCCGCGACATCTGCCGCCACGCCGGCACATGTGGCCCCACCGGCGGACATCGCGGCGGCAGCGTCACCGGCGCCGGAAAGGTCCACGATGATGACCGTGGCGCCCGAGGCGAGCAGGCGCTCAGTGATGGCGCGGCCGATTCCCCGCGCCCCACCAGTGACGATGGCGACCTGACCCTGAAGATCGACCTGCATGGGGCGATATGCGCTCGCGGACATCGTTGTCTTGATCCCTCCCGGGGAATCTGTGCCGTCGGAGGTTAGACTCTCCGTTCAACCACGCGCCGCCATCCCATCCGGTCGACGGAAGGATACCCGGCGCACTCGGTGGTATGGTTCTGCGGGCCGTTGGGGGAGGACCTGCCCCATCACGGCAGCGAGGTGGCAAAGATGCGTGCGATACGGGTGAGCGAGTTTGGGGATCCGTCGGTTCTGCGGCTGCTGGAGGTCCCGGACCTGAGCCCGGGCCCGGACGAGGTGTTGATTGAGATTCGAGCCGTGGGCATCAATCCCGTCGAGACCTATGTCCGCTCGGGTGTCTATGCGAACAAGCCGGCGCTCCCATTCACACCGGGCTCCGATGCCGCCGGCGTGGTGATTTCGGTCGGCGACGGGGTATCGGGCTGGAGACCGGGAGATCGGATTTACACGTCGGGATCGAAGACGGGAGTCTACGCGGAACAGGCGATCTGCTCGCCGGAGCACCTGCACCGACTGCCGGACGAGGCCGGCTTCGAGCAGGGCGCCGCGGTCAACGTTCCGTACGCGACGGCCTACCAGGCTCTGGTGCATCGGGCCCAGGCCCGTGCGGGGGAAACGGTCCTGGTGCACGGCGCCACGGGTGGGGTCGGCATTGCGGCGGTTCAGATCGCCCACTCGCTCGGCCTGCGAGTCTTCGGCACCGGCGGCACGGATGAGGGCCGCCGCCGCGTCGTGGAGGAGGGCGCCGAACTGGCGCTCGACCATCGCAGCCCGGACTACCTCAACGAGCTGATGGGCTACACCGAGGGCCGCGGAGTGGATCTCATCCTGGAGATGCTGGCCAACGTGAATTTGTCCCGAGACCTCTCGGTCCTGGCCCGGCGGGGCAGGGTCGTGGTCATCGGCTGCCGGGGTCCCATCGAGATCAACCCGCGAGACGCCATGGTGCGAGACGCCTCCATCCTGGGGATGATCCTCTACAACGCCTCCCCCGAGGAGTACGCCGCCACCCACGAAGCGCTCATCAAGGGTCTGGCCGAGGGGACCTTCCGCCCGGTCGTTCAGCGATCTCTTCCGCTCGCCGAAGCCCCTCGGGCCCATGAATGGGTGATGCAGCCCGGGGCGCTGGGAAAGATCGTCTTGATCCCCTGAATACCGCGGACTGCGTGCGGGTTCGGCTGGGCCCACGGCTGGCCGAACCTGAACGCACCTCAACTTCTCCACAACAAAACAACTATATCGATTCTCATACGGCGTACGTCTCATTCACAGAGACGACCCAATGACCCGGGCTGCCCGCCGGATACGGCTGGGCCCCCTGAATGCTGGTCGGAGTTGCAGATCCGTAGTGCGAGGCCGTTCGTCCTCGCGGGAGGACGGCTCCTTGAATCGAGCTTTCCGAGCGGCAATCACGGCCGCGATTCTTCTCATTCCTGTGTTCGGAAGCGCTCAAGCGCCGTCCGATCTCTCGTCCGACGCGCGACTGGACACTCGCGTCAACATCGCCCGCACCCGAATCTATTTGGGAGAACTTCTGGAGACGCTGTCGACCCAGACTCGGGTTCCGCTCCGCGTGGATGAAACGCGGGCGCCGCTCTCCGGCATGGATCTCGGCTGCTTCCTGACGGATCGTCCGCTCCGCTCCGCGATGGTGGCGCTGACGGAACTCCTCGAGTTTCCCGAGCAGCGCTGGACCTGGCGACGGGACGGAGAGCGCTGGACCCTCAGCCCATCCGCGCCTCCCACTGCGGCCCCCGCGGCGGGCCGCAGGCGCATCCTCACTCGCTTCACAACAGATCTTCTCGAGGTGAGGCGGATCGCGGCGCTCGGTCCAGATGCGAGAGAGGCCGCCATCGCCGCCCGACCGGAGCTCTTTGCCGCAGACGCGAGTCGCCCCATCCTTGATGTCATCCCCCGGATACCGGATGCGGTGTTTACAGCCGCCCTCGACGGGCAGCGCGTTCAACTGGATCCCGCCTCATTGGGTCCTCGCCTGAGAGAACTTCCCGGCTTCGATGTCAGTCGCACGGCGACCTTGCAACTCCACTGGCGGGGAGACAGCAATAGCCCGAGCCTGTCGATCGTGAGTGAGAGGGGGTTTGGCCACAACATCCTGGGCAGCCCGCGCTGGGAAGAGAGCGTGCTGGGCGCGGAACGGAAGGCTTGGTTCCGTATCGAGAGCGAGGAAGTACTCCCTATTCGCTCGGCCCGTACCCGGCCGGCGGCCAATGGTCTGGAGATTATCACCCTGGACTCCGACGGCATTCGTGCGCTGCCGCCGGCG
>SYKE01000004.1 GCA_005798285.1 Actinomycetota bacterium | reverse complement strand
TTGCGTCCACCCCCGCGGAGAGTCCGGCGACCGCCAGGAACTTGAGCGCGAGATAGAAGAACCACGACGAGAAGCTCACCTCCAACGGCACAAAGTAGCCGAGCCCGATGGCTTCAATCATGAAAAAGAGCGTGAATGTGTTGAACGGAGTCCAGGGCGCATCCGGAAACATGCCGCGGAAGGCGAATGAGAATCCCGGATTTGGGATGGACGGGTTGAGCGCGTGTGCGATGTTGATCGCATTGTAGGTGACGGCGAGGCCGATCCCTCCATAGAACAGCGGATGACGAAAGAGGGGGATGCCGCCAAAGCTGGCGTTCTCCGCCGTGTAGGTGAGGGGGAGGTACAGCAACGGGAAGCTGAGGCGTTCGTGCTGCACCCACTGCCGCCGGATGATCCGCACCAGGCAGCCGGCTACCATGAACACCGCCACGAAGAACAGGAGCCAGCGGCAGATCGGCAGAAGCCAGAGGTGATAGGGCGGCGACGCGCCCCGAGTTCCCTCGAAATAGGCCCGCCACGCCTCGAGATCCGTCGGAGCGTACCACGCCGGGAAGTACTCGACCCACCGCTGAAGCGCTGAATTGTTTCGAGAGGGCCAGTACCGAAGGATCCCCAGGTGGGGCAGGAAGGCCCGGACCACATACTGGCCGTTGATGATGGTCCCCAGAGAGACCATCGAGAACACGATGAGCACCTGTCGCCGGTCCATCGCGAGGCGGCGCCACGGGTCGTTCAATCGCCGAAGCGCGCTGGAGAGCGGTGTCAGGATGAGCAGCGCCGCCATGGCGGGAATAGGTGGCACACCGGCGCTGATGTAGCGACCGGTCACCAGTTCGACATAGCGGACGCCGAATGCGGCGGCTCCGAGAAACAGCATGGCGACCGCGACCGCCGCCAACCACCGCCCCAGAGTCAGCCCATCCACCGGCGCCACGGCAGCGGCGGGCGCACCGGCGGGGCCCGAAGGTTCGTCCGGGCGTGTCGCGGCCCCGTCCGGCGCGGTCTCCGAACCGAGATTGCCTTTCGATTCGATTCCGGCGGTGTTCATAAGCCCGACTCCCTGGAGGATAACGCCATGCTGGTTCATTGGCTCTCATCGGGCGCCCTCCGTCGGAAGGCAGGGCCCGCCCGCGCTGGTGGGGAAACTGTGCTTCGTGTCACCTCCCACCCTTCAGGCGATCCGTCTCCTCTGTGCATTTAGCGCTGCCGGCCTTTCTCTTCTCGGCTGTGGCTCTTCCCAGCCCGCGGGAACCGTACTTCGGGTTGCCTCCACCCAAACCGGAGACCGGATGCAGGAGCCGTTCGACCGTTTTGTTCGCGAGTTTGAGAACTCCCATCCGGGAGTCCGCGTCGAGATGATCGAAATGGACGACGACGTCTACTCGCAGATGGGACTGGTGACGCTGTTTGTCGGGGGGACGCCCCCCGACGTCTACTTTCAGTGGGGCGGCTACCAGGTTCGGCGCTGGGCATCGGCTGGGTATGCCCTTGATCTTACCGATCAGTTCCAAGGAGCCGAAAAGGAGCGCTTCTTGCCATCCACCTGGCCCTCGACGCTGGGTGCGGATGGCAAGAACTACCTCTGGCCCAACAGCGCATCGGTCACCACGGTGATGTGGTTTCAGAAGGGTCGGGAGTGGAAGCGGGTGGCGAAGGATGGACGTGTGCCCGCGACCTGGGCCGAGTTTCTCGAACTGTGCGAGCGCATTCGGGCCGGGGGACAGATCCCGATCGCCGTTGGGAACAAGGAGCTCTGGGGAGGCGGCAACTTCGTGGCGGCGGTTCTCGCGCAAGCGTTGGGTGGGGTGCGCTACGATGAGGTGCTGGGCCTCAAGCCCGGAACGCGCCTCGATGACCCGGATGTCGTGCAGGCGATGGAGCGTGTCGCCGATCTCGGCGCCCGAGGCTTTCTCAACAAGGGAGTCGCGGGAGTTGGGACCGACGAGGCCAGAGCCCTGTTCCTGCAGCGTCGGGCGGCGATTCATCCCATCGGCGACTGGCTCGTTACCGACGCGGACGAGTCGCAGGCTGGGCGACTGGATGCGTTTCAGATTCCCCGCATCTCGAGCGATGCGGGAAGCCGCTCAACCCTGCTGGGGTTGAGCACGGGCTATATGGTGTACTCACGCACGGCCCACCGGGCGCTGGCTCTCGACTTCCTGAGGAAGATGACCTCTGATGCGGTGCAGAAGTCCTTTGTCGCTGCGGGACACGTGAGCGCGG
This sequence comes from Actinomycetota bacterium, assembly GCA_005798285.1. Classification (GTDB taxonomy): domain Bacteria; phylum Armatimonadota; class SYMT01; order SYMT01; family SYMT01; genus F1-80-MAGs030. The sequence continues at coordinate 13,281 of SYKE01000004.1, read as the reverse complement.
TGGCAGCAGCCGAACCGGATCGTGCCGCGCCCGCGGGGCAGCACCGGATGCTGGAGTTCCTCAAGACCGCCGACGAGACCGTGCTGGCGCCCGATGTGGGGTACCACCTGGAGGTAAGCGACGCGTTTCTCGATGCGGCCAGCGAGGTGCTCTCCGGCCGCCGCGGCGCACGGGCGGCCATGTCCGCCGCGGACCGGCAGGTGCAGGCGCTCCGGAGGCCCCGCCCGTGAGCCGTGTTCACACTTCGAAGGCTGAACGACGGGCGCTCGCCTGGCTGGGAGTTCCGGCGCTGGCGCTTTACCTGCTCGTGGCGGTAGGCCCGGTGCTCGCCGCGGGGGTTCTGTCGGTCTTCGATTGGGACGGGGTCGGCAGAATGACGTTTGTGGGGGGCGCCAACTACCTGCGGGCGCTCGGAGCCGACCCGATTTTCGCTCGATCGTTCTGGCAAAACATGATCTATGTGCTCGTGACGCTGGTGGTGGAGGTCGGGTTTGGTCTGGCGTTTGCGGCGGCGCTTCAAGCAAAGCTTCCCGGCGCGGGGTTCTTCCGAGCGCTGTTCTTCAGCCCGATGGTTCTCTCCATGGTGGTGGTGGGGTTGCTCTGGGGCTTTGTCCTCAACCCGGACTTCGGGCTGCTCAATGCCGCGCTCCGGAGGATGGGATGGGGGAGCGCCGCCCGGCCCTGGCTGGGTGAGGAGGGATCGGCGCTGCTGGCAGTTTCGCTGGTGTCCGGTTGGCGCTTCGCCGGCTTTTACATGGCGCTCTTCGCTGCCGGACTTCGACGCGTACCGACCGAGATCCTCGACGCTGCCCGTCTGGACGGCGCCTCCGAGCCGGTCGTCTTTGGTCGGGTCACGGCCCCCATGCTGGCTCCGGTCACGGCGGTCGCACTGCTGCTTTGTGTCACCGGTGGTTTTCAGGCGTTCGACCTGTTCTACGTCATGACCAACGGAGGGCCCTTTCACGGCACGGAGATCCCGTCGCTCTGGATGGTGAAGAAGGCGTTCAGCCGGCAGTCACTCGGATACGGCTCTGCCCTCGGAGTGGTGCTAACGCTCTTCATCGGCGCGCTCGGCTATCTTCAGTCCCGAATACGCCCGGCGGACGCGGGATGAGACGGCGCGCCCTCGAACCGGGACGGCTGGCGCTGTTCGGCATCACCGCCTTGATCAGCGTGCTTATGGCGCTGCCGTTGGTGTGGATGCTGCTCTGTTCGCTTCGAACCGACGCCGAGATTCTGAGCGCGCCCTTCGGGGTGCCGGAGAAGTGGCGCTGGGAGCAGTGGCGCACGGCGTGGACCGAGGGCAACCTCGGAGTCTATGCCGTCAACAGCGTGGGCGTCACCGGACTCACGCTGCTCGGAACGCTGGGACTCGGGGCCGCTGCGGGATATGGGCTGGCTCGCTCCGGTCGAGGATCTCGGGGACTGCTGATCTACCTGCCCGGTCTGGTCATCCCAAGTCAGGCCGCTGCGGTGCCGACGTTCCTGTTGCTTCGCACGCTGGGGCTTCTCGATACCTGGTGGGCTCTGGTGCTGCCGTACACGGCATGGAGCTTGCCGCTTGCCGTGTACGTGTTCTTCGGATTCTTCAGCTCCCAGGCGGTGGATCCGGAGGAGGCGGCCCGGTTGGATGGATGCTCCATCCTCCAACTCTTCTGGCGGGTTGCGCTGCCGATTGCTCGGCCCGCGGCGGGAGTGGTGGCGGTTATCACCGCGCTGGGCACGTGGAATGAGTTTCTGTTCGCCCTGCTGTTCGTACACAGCGATCATGCCAAAACGCTGCCGCTCGCACTGCAGGCATTCAGCACCGCCCACACCACGGACTACGGAATCACTTTTGCCGCGCTGGCGATCATGAGCCTGCCCCTCCTGATCGGGTATGCGTTTGTTCAGCGAACCGTGATCGAAGGCTCCTCGGCGCTCATTCACTGATCGAGGCGCCCAGGAACAACAAGTCCCACCGTGCGCTGCCGCACGGTGGGACTCTCACTGCCGCGAAGTCGGGTTCAGCGGTCTCGTGGCCCCCCGGCATAGGGATCGGCATTCGGTGCCGGGGGAGCATCGGAGGGCGACCCGCGACCGGCGTTGCCCGTGGCATTCGCCGGCAACGCAATCCCGTTGGGAGCGGCCGGGGGCGGCGTGGCGTTACGAACGACCAGCAGCACTCCAACCCCGATGACGATTGCCGCCGCGCCCGAGATGAGCGCGATCATCACGCCCTTGTCCAGGGCTCCGGCCCGATTTCGCCTCTTCACCGACTATTGACCTCCCGCTCCGAGGTTGGGACCGTCCGCGTACCGTGTCCACATACCGAAAGTGGTCTTGCGGAGCGCCTTCACATGCCCGTCGGCGAAGAGCGTGTTCATCGTGTTGTTATGGCGCCGGATCGCCACTCGAACCGCGCGATTGAAGGGCGGATCCACTACGTAGTCCTGGTCTCGGGGATCGGATCCACCCTGTGCGATCTTGAAGACCACGGGGTTGGCCCGGCATTGACCGGTGCCCACGCTGCCCTCACCTTCGGCGATGGCGATGGTGCCTGCCGGATCTTCCATCTCGGCGTCGTGGGCGCCCAGTTCGGCGCGACCGCTGCAGTCGTCTTTAGCCATCCCATGGTAGGAGTTGCAGCCGCGGCCGGCGATCCCCTTGTAGTTAATGTCCATGTAGCCTTCGTTGAACACGTATCCCAGCTTTACCGGAGACTCGGGGTTTCCGGGCTGATTCGCCCCAACGCAGGTCAGTCGAGTATTGCAGTACAACGTACGGTTGTCCTGAGCGGCGCTGGGACAGCTGAACACGTTCAGGTTCTTGATGTACGGCTGGCACATGTGGAACCACGCGTAGTGCGGGCAGGCGTTCCAACCGTTGATGTAGTTGTAAGTGGGGATGTAGACGCCGTCGTAGTCGTCGACGTACATGCGGATTGCCGTGCCAAGCTGCTTCAGATTGCTGGAGCAGGTGGATTGGCGGGCCTTCTCCCGCGCCTGTGCGAACACGGGGAAGAGAATGGCAGCCAGGATGGCAATGATCGCGATAACTACCAGTAACTCGATCAGGGTGAAGCCAGAGCGTCGTTTCACTTAGGACCTCCTCGGACGCGGGGATCAAGTGTTCAAATCCACTCCATTGCAGATTCAAACACTTGTCTCTGATGTATCGCCCAATTGCGAGAAAGTCAGGTGTTGTTGAGCGCGAGATCCCTAAACTTCGTGCAGCGAGGCGCCGCACTTCAGCCTCGAGATGGCATCAGTGTCGATGCACTCCAGACGCGGGCCCATCTTCGCAACCACCTGCGCCGCGGCGTACGAAGAGATGCGGCCAGTGACGTCAAGCGGTAATCCCTGGGTGAGCCCGAACAGGATGCCGGCCGCAAACATGTCGCCGGCGCCTGTGGTGTCGACCGCTGTCACCCGGTAGCGAGGAATTTCATGGGTGGTATCCCCGCGGCGAATCAGCGCTCCATGCTCGTCCAGGGTCACCACCGCGACCTCGGCGTGTCGGGAGAGCTCCCGCAGCGCATCGTAGGGGTGCCCCGCGCCGGTCAACGCCATGGCCTCCTGGCCGTTCCCAAGAATCACGTCGACATGCTCTTGCAGCAGTTGCCGCAGCTCATCGCCATGGCGGTGCACACAAAAGGGGTCGGACAGCGAGAGGGCGACCTTCACCCCGGATGCATTCGCCTCCCGCATCGCCCGGAGCACCGCCGCCTTCTGGTTGGGGGTATCCCAAAGGTAGGAGGTGACGTAGAGGTACTTGCTCGCTCTAAGGTCGGTCAGATCCAGATCAGCCTCAGTGAGTTCCCGAGAGCGCCCCAGGAAGGTGCACATTGTCCGCTGCGCGTCAGGGGTGACCAGAATGAGCGATACGCCCGTCACGCCGTCCGCCGTCCCCAGGTTCGGCTTGACACCCTTTGAGGCTAGGCCGTCGCGGTAGAGAGCGCCGTGTTCGTCCGGTCCGACGGCGCTGGTGTAGCAGGCAGTTCCCCCAAGCAGCGCCACTCCGAACATCGTATTGGCGCCGGAACCGCCGGACTCGGTGTTGACGATGTGAGTGTAGATGCGGGGGACGATCTCTCGCTGCTGCGCCTCCTCCAGGAGCATCATCGCGCCTTTCTCGAGCCCCAGTTCGGCCAGCACCTCGTCGTGCACTTCGGCCTGAATGTCGTACAGGGCATTGCACATGCCGAACACATCGAATCGGGCGCCGTCAGTCATTCACTCAACTCCCACGATTACAGCCGCCGCTCCTCGAACCCCGGAGGCGGCGCTTCTCGCCAACCTCGGCACGTTTTAACGGATTTGCTGGAAACGGGCAATCCGGGAAGCAGGGAATCTTGTGAATGCGTTGAAATGCCCTGCGGACCGTCACCGCCTCACAACGTGCAGCAGGTCGAGATGAGTGCCCTGAGCGCTTCCATGCCGAGATCGCGCCCCACACACGAAAGGACTTCGCCTCCTTTGGTCATCAAGCACCGATCCACCGGCGTGGTTCTCACGCAAATCGCCGCAGAAAACCTGAAGGGGGTTGTCCTGAAAGAGGCGACCCTTTCGGGAGCGGACCTCAATGGCCAGAGCCTGTCCAGAGCTCAGATGCCCCAGGCAAATCTCCGGGTGGCATGGCTCTCCGGCTGTGACTTCTCCGAGGCCGAACTGACCGGGGCCATCTTCGAGGGCGCTCATCTCGAGGACGCAGTCTTTGTTCGTGCCCGGATGGATCGGTCGCGGCTGCTGGATGCTCGGCTCAACGGAGCCGATTTCAGCGGGGCCATCCTCACGGGTTCCAATCTGGTCTGCACGTCTGCTCGGGGCGCGCGGTTTGTTAAGGCCGACCTCTCCCACGTGGACGCGGAAGAAGCGGACTTTCGGGACGCGGACTTCACCGGCGCCATCCTCCACACCTGCCGACTGGCCAATGCCGACCTTCGGGGCGCCTGCTTTGAGGACGCTTCCGCTCGCGACGGCATCTTCATCTATGCGGACTTCACGCTGGCACGACTGCCGCGGGTTGTGCTCACCGATGCCGACCTGAAAGGCGCGTCCTTGCTCGAGTGCGACCTGACCGATGCGGACCTCACCGAGACGAACTTGCTTCGAACCCGTTTCGATCACGCAACTCTGGTCCGTGCCTGTTTCGACGACGCGAACCTCTCGGGCGCCCGCCTGGTGGATACGAATCTGAGCGGCGCTGTTTTTGAAGGCGCGATCCTGAACGGGGTGGATCTTCGAGGCGCGACTCTCGGCGGGGCCGACTTCAGTCAGGCGCATCTGCTGCAGAATGCCTCGCTCCAGGGAGCCACGTTTGATGACCGGACCCGGTGGCCAGCCGAGTTTCGGGCACACGAACGAGGCGCCCGCCGCGTCGAAGTCGAAGAGGGAACCGGGGCTTAGGGTCCATCGTCCGTTCCGAATCGGCCCGGTCGCTCCCCGGTCATAACCCCATTCGCGAGTACGGCCCGTCCATTTACAAACACCCATCCGATGCCGATGGGTCGAGCCTTCGGATCGGCGATGGTGGCCTGATCTCGTACCCTCGCGGTATCCAGCAGCACCAGATCCGCCCTCAGCCCGGCGGCGACTCGACCCCGATCTCGGAGGCCGAAAACTCTCGCCGGGAACGCTGTCATCTTGCGGATTGCCTCTTCAAGGCGGATGTCTCGCAGGTCCCGAACGTAACGGCCGAGAATGCGCGGGTAACTCCCGGCGCTCCTCGGATGCGCCGACAGCGGCCCGCCGTCGCTGCAGAACATAACGAGCGGGCTGCGGACGAACTTCCTGAGATCCGACTCTTGCATCGCCTCAACCACCACCGATTCCGAGCCGCTGCCGTCGGGGCCCCGTGTGTTCCTCGCTATGGCGCGAAGCATCTCGGGCGGTGATTTGCCCTCTCGTGTTGAGAGTTCGGCCAGGGTCCTCCCGGCCCATTCGGGACGCGGCGTGTAGCGCACCAGGTGCACCTTTCCCGCCCCGCCGATGGACTGCAAGGAAGTCTCCCATGCCGAAAGATCGTCCCAATCCCTTGCCGAGTTGAGCACGGTTGCACTCGACTGCCAATAGAGATAGGGGTAAACGTCTGCCGTTATGGCGTGGCCTGCGGCCCTCGCCTCGCCGATTCGCCGAAGCGCCTCATCGGCCCGGCCCCAAGCATGCTTTGATCCGAGCTTGATGTGAGAAATCTGGGCGGGGATTTGCGCCTCACGGGCGATGCGAAACAGCTCGTCGAACGACTCGAAGGCTCGCTCATCTTCGTTTCGGATGTGGCTGATGTAGCGCCCGCCCGCAGCGGCCGCAACGCGGGCAAGCGCAATGACCTCCGACGTCTCCGAGTGGAAGCCCGGATCGTACTCCAACCCGGTCGAGAGTCCGATCGCGCCGGATGCCAGATCGGACTTCAGGCGTTCGGACATCGCGGTGAGTTCGGCCGGAGTGGCCGCCCGTCGGTAGTCGGCTCCCATCGCCAGCCGGCGAAGCGTGCCGTGTCCCACGTAGCTCGCGAAGTTCAGGGCGGGGCGGCGCTCCCGCACGGCGCGCCGGAGCGTCTCCAGGGGGGTTGCGGATCCACCGTCTTGCCCGACCACCGCAGTGGTGATGCCCTGTCGGATCTGGCTCTCGAGGTCCGGCGCATCGGTCCAGCCGCCGTCGGCGTGGCTGTGAGCGTCGATGAATCCAGGCGAAACCACCAGTCCGCGGGCTTGAACCACTCGCTCGCCGCGGATCGGCTTCAGAGTTCCCACGGCGGAGATCACGGCGCCGCTGATGCGGACATCGGCGCGCCGGGGCGCCGCTCCGGAGCCATCCACGAGCAGTCCGCCCGAAATGAGACAACTCTCCGAAGGCGGGTCGGCCGCCGGGGCCCAATGGACACCTGTCAATCCGGCGGCGGCTGTCGTTCCCGCCGCGAACACGCGGAACCACGCGGCGGCGCGGCGCCGAGGATAGCGAGCGCCCCCAGGCGGGCGCGATCGGAAGCAAAGGGGATGGAAGCGTGGCATTCAACGTCTTGAAGCGGGGCAAACTCACCTACTATTACACCGGAGACCGGCCGGTGCTCTCATCTCTGGTCACCGAGCGGGAGCCCGATGGAGATCTGCGGGTTTACTTCGCCGGTCTCACGGGCGGCTACTCCGCCAAGGCGGTTCTGGGACGGGAGGAACTCGTCACCATGGATCCAGCCCGAGAGATTCCTCTCATTTTTGAGTGCTGGGAGAAGTGGCTTCGAGACGCCGGCCTGTGCGACAGCCTGGCGCAAATCGACTTCATCGAGCTGCATGCATTCGGCTGTGTCCCGAAGAGTCCCCTTCCCTTGTTGGATCGCGCTGGGTACGAGGCGGAAGTCCAGCGGCTGCGCTCGGCCTACGCCGAGGCCTACGGCGGCTTCTTCGCGTCTCAGATGACGGGTTGCGGCGTGCCATGCCGATTCACCGTACATGTCGTGGATGTACCGGATCAGGCGGCCTCGTATGAGTTCTATAGCGTGGGCCTGTTGCAGCGCGCCCTGCATCCCGAGGCGCCCGCGTTCGCAGCGAGACAGCACGACTAACCGGCCGAGGAGTTCCAACCGGTCGCAGCGTAGCTGAGCTTAAGAAATCGCCACTCGAAGTGGGAGTTCCCAGCGAGAATCCGAGGAGACAATCCCATGCAGTCGTTCTCTCGACGGTCACTGATGGCGGGCGCGGTCGGCGGCGCCATGGCGCCTGCTCTGGCGGCGGAACAGGCCCCTCGTGAACTCAAGCTGCTTTCCGTCAAGAAGATCTGGGATCAGGCGCCTCACAACGCCTTCACGGATCTGATTCGGTATCGAGGGCAGTTCTACTGTGTGTTTCGCGAGGGGAAGGCGCATGTGTCGCCGGATGGCGCTCTGCGGGTGCTGTCCTCGAAAGACGGAGAGGCGTGGGACTCCGCCGCGTTGATCACCTCGCCCACCTCGGATCTCCGGGACGCAAAGATCACGGTGACCCCTCGGGGTGAGCTGATGCTCTCCGGGGCCGGGGCGCTCCACAATCCGGAGCCGATCCGGCACCAGTCGATGGCGTGGTTCTCCCGCGACGGCAAGACCTGGAGTGAGCCGACTCCCATCGGCGACCCGAATCTCTGGCTCTGGCGCGTAACGTGGCACAAGAAGGCAGCCTACTCGGTGGGGTACAGCACTCTCAAGAACGATCTGTTCGTGCGGTTTTACTCGAGTCGAGACGGGCGACGGTTTGAAACGGTGGCGGATCGGTTCAATCCGCGCGAGTACCCGAACGAACACGCTCTTTCCTTTAACGATGACGGCGAGTGCTTCTGTCTCCTCCGTCGGGACGGCGGCACGAATCGCGGGGAACTGGGTCGCGCCAAACCGCCCTACAAGGAGTGGAGTTGGTCCGACCTGGGGACTCGGATCGGCGGTCCCGCAGTGCTCCGCCTTCCGGATGGTCGATGGGTCGCTGCCGTGCGTCTGTACGACAAGAAGGTTCGGACATCGCTGTGCTGGCTCGATCTGGAGAATGCCCGGTTGACCGAATTTCAGGCGTTGCCGTCGGGCGGTGACACGAGTTACGCCGGCCTCGTCTGGAATCGGGATCGGCTCTGGGTCAGCTACTACTCGAGCCACGAAGGCAAGACCAGCATCTACCTGGCGCAACTGGGGTGAGGTCATCCGACCCGGACCGAACCGCAAACTAGAAACCCACGGGGAGCCTGAAACCCGCGCGGACGGGTTTCAGGCTCCCCGTCGACGTGGGCTCTCGGAACTCTTCGAGGGCCTCCAGGAGTTCCGAGAGCCGGGCCCCGAAGAGTTCGGTCCTTGAGCGCGGGGCGTGGGCAAAGCTCGACATGCTCATTTTTCGGACTCGGTTGTCATCGGACGCCCGGAGCCAGGTAAGTGGAAGCGTGTAGCCGTTCCGAACAGCGACTGCGCCGAACGGAAGCGATATGGCGATCTGCTCGACGTCTGTCCACCGACCCTTGCCATTCGTTCCGGCTCCAATCTCCGGACAGGTGAACAGAATCAGGCGGTCCCCGAGCTTCGGAGAGGGGAAATCCGTCCCCGCGTAATCCGCAGTTCCCACGGGCCAGCGCACCCGGACGTAGGTGGGTGACTGATCTTGGTGCTCCCACAGGGATCGAATCACCCGAAACAGCACGATCGGGGCCCGGTCATCTTGCTGAACCACGAATCCGGCAACTTCCCCGTAGATGGCCCGCAGCGCTACCATCCGAAGCGACGCCAGGGTGCAGTGGGCTCCGGGCGAGGGGTACTCGCACAGGAACCTCCGCCGCCCAGTTGGTTTCCGCACGAGCGAGGATCCGGCGCGGGCCGCCAGAAGCACCTGGCGCCCGACGCCCGGCGCCCGAAAGCTCTCGCCGGCCATGGGGCCCGCTTCAACACGAACCAGGTCTAGTTCCGGCCAGATCGAGAAGTCGACGGCCCCGCCCGTATCCCAGGCGGTACCCCTCCACGCGGGTACGCCCCCGGGGGCTGCAACCCGCGGTTGCGACTCCCCTGCCACACGGATTCGGCGGAGAAGGGAAGAGCCTGATAGATAGCGCAGCCCGCCCGAGATTGGCGGCGCAATCGCGGCGCCGGCGGTAGCGGCTGCGGCGACTGAGGGGAATTCCCATGACGGGTGCGCCGGCAAGCTGGAGAGCGAGCGTGGCTGCCGTTCTCGCAGTTCGAGTGCGGCTCGTGTGTCGACTTCGGTGGGGGTGAAAACCTCGTTCACAAAGAACCGGAAGTTGTTTCCGGTGAGGCGGCCCCTTCCCTGGTTCATCACGGAGCCCTGGGACTCGGGATCCACGGTATCGGCGAGGCCCAGGACATGGCCCAACTCGTGGGTCATGGTGCCGAAGACCGCGTCGAGCGGAAGAGTCGGCTCGAACGAGCGCCCAATGTTTTCCAGGCCCGTTACTCCGCCCGCGTTGAACGGACGGAACTGACGATTCGGACTCAGATACTCCAGATGCAGCCGGATGCTGGCCTGTCCCGCACGGGAGATTTCGGTGACGGCGAACGCTGAACGGATTCTCTCGTCGGGCTGACGGGGGTAGCGGGCGTCCACCGCGAGATTGGCCAGGCTGATCGGATTACTGGTCTTGACGAGATAGTTCTGAGGACCTGTGGGCTGTCGCAAGCTCAATGCCTTATTCCAGGCTTCGGCCGCGCGATCGAAGTAGCCGGCGAACGGCTCGCCGTCGATGGAGTTGCCGTAGGCCCAGCGTGCCGGTTGCGGCGGCGCGCCGGCCAGACGAGGTGGCGGCTTGAGCCCTGCGGGATCCCGCTTCCAGAGCCGGATTTCCGTCGCTGCGATCGGACCCTGAAGATCTTCAAACCAGAGTACGACGGGGTTCCCGGAATTGGCGGCTTCAGATGGGGCTTCCTGAGGTGGAATGTAGTCGACTTGAACGATACCGTCGCCATTCGTAACCCCCGTGCGGGCGCTGGCGTACCCGGCGCCGGAGTCCGCGACGAAGCGTCCGTCGGATCCTACCACCCCGACCCGGACCCGGAGATGGACTCCGGGAACGGGTGGCCAGTTGTAACGAACGTCAACGGCAGGGGTGGGCGGTGTGACCCGACGGACGAGAGAGAAGCAGACCTGGACCGGGCGCCCGCCGTATGCGGCGTTTCCAGTGGTCCGGATCTCCGGAACCGTTCCGGGCGGGAGCCGGTCAACCGTCTCCTGCAGTGTCTGTCCAAACAGTGCAGCGACCGCAGTCACGACACTGGCCATCAACGGCGCCGCCAACCGTCGTTGATAGCGAATCGCAAGCACCTGAATCTTCATTTGGGATGGGACCGACAGTCAAAAGTTCTTGAGATGAGGCGTGAAAGGCGATCGAGGGTTGGATCGAGAGCCTCCGCCACCGGCTCGAACGGTGTGACCAACGCCGATGCGACATCCGCACCAGAGGGGAAATGGGTCTGGAGGCGCCGCCCGGGGAGTGTCTACTATCCTCACTTAGGTTGGATGGATCTGGTACGATTGTTATTGCATACTTGTGCCTTCAGGCACAAAATTGGGACTCTAGCAGCTGACCAGAGTGTAGAACTATCCTTTGGTGAACCGCGTTCACCATCGTCCAGAGTCAGCACTCGGGCGCCGGGTCGCCGTTTGAAGCGGAATCAGCCCCGTATCCGCTCCCAAGCTCCGACCACGGGGCGCTGGTTGGACCGCAGCGCGGTGAAGCGACGGTCACCGGCGGAGCGCGCCGAACGGCCATGGGTTTGACGGTGTCGGACATCCCGTTCGCACAGGAGGAGGGCTCGCGAGCAGTTGACCCACTGACACCCGCGTACGCGAGATGCCTCGCTGAACGACAGGATCAGACAGACGTCGATGCTGGTTGGGGCAGTCGGTTTGGGCCAAAGATGATGGGGAATCCACAAGAGGGCGAGATTTTGGACCGAGAATCGGCAGTTTTGCGCGGTGGAAGAAGCTCCCGCGCCGGCAGTAACCCTGGGGAGCATGGGGAAGCGATGGGTGGTTGGAGCGCCGCGAAACGGGCGTTCGCGCTGGTTGGAGTGATCCTGGCGCTGGCGGTTCCGGCGCTGGCCGGAGTCGTCGCAGGCGAAACCCTCCAGCGGAAGGCGCCGGCCGCCACCGGCGCGGTGGGAGTCCTGGATGCGAGTTGCGGAGTGCGGTACGGTTCCGCTGAACCATTCCTCGCATGGTGGATGGCCGCTCCCTCGGTTCGCAACTCTCAACCAGTGTCGATGAGCCGGGCACTGTGCGTTTGGTCCGGCGCCAATTCTCGCTCTTTCCTACTCTGGCCGGAAGCGGGTCTCGCGATCGATCCGAGGAGTGGCGAGCAGCACCGGGCCGAGGGTCTGGCGCAGGCGCTGGCAAACCTCTCCGACTTGAAGCCGATCACTCGCCCCGAAAACCTGCCCGATGATCAAGAAATAGCTCGCCGCCATGCCAGATTGCCCGGCCCGTTTGATCATCTGGCCTACCAGAATCATGCGGTGGCGCTCGTTTACGGCCGTGCGCTGGGTTCGCTCCCTGCGTCGAGCGGAGCGGATGCCGCACGCACGGTACGGATCCTGATGAAGGTCGCGAGCTGGATCGGCCGGGTGGAGATTCGCGATCCCTACGTTGTGGTGCACTGGCCCGCTGCTCCCCAGACGGAGATTCGGCTGCCTGTCGTAGGGGAGACCCTCATCGCAGCGCTCAACCCCGCAGTTCCTCGTCCTGCGGCGGAGCCGTCGGCCCGTGGTTCCCACATCACCGAGTGGGATATCGCAATCCCCTTGCCGATCGGGGTGGTTGCCGTGGTGAATGGGAAGACGGCGGCCTACCACTCCCCCCTGACGCCGCCGAACGACCTGCCGGATTCCGACCGGATCCGAATGCGCTGGACGCCTCCGGTGCCCGTGTATGGTCAGGATCCGAGGGCTCTCTTCAGGTTCCTGGAGTGGAGTCTCGCTCAAGAGCCACTTCGGTTCCCCCGCCCCGCGATCCCTGCCGAAATTGGCGGAAACCTTCTAGTCGAGCCTGTTAAGTAGGCGCCCCGGCCGAACTCGGAAGGATACCCGAGCCTGAGCCCGGGTGGATGGGCAACTCCCTTTAACCGCACCCGTGGGTCAGAGTCCTAGCGGCAACCGCAGCCCCGCCTGGGTCGGTCGAGTTCGCCGTGCTGTCAACAGCTCGGCGTACCGTTCCAACTCTTGCAGCAGTTCCGGGAGCTTTGCTGCGAAGAGTTCCGAGCGAAACTTCGGGGCGCGCCAGAACGGCCCACTGATGTAAGTGTTGTGCCTGTCGTTTTTGTCCCGTCTCAGCCAGCTCAAGGGAAGGGTGTACCCATCTCGAACTCCAACCGCGCCGAACGGCAAGGGGAGACCGATCTGTTCCACCGACGTTCGAGAGACATCGCCGGCCGAATTCCCGGCGAGTTCTCGAGACGTGAACACGATGAGGCGATCATCCAGGTTCGGTGATGGAAAACTTATCCCCGAGTAGTCGCTGCCGCCGGCGGGCCAGCGCACTTTCAAGAAACTGGACCGGTGAGTGTCAGGCTGCCACAAGGAGCGGATCACCCTCAACAGCAGGATGGGAGATCTCCCGCCTTCGCGCGGCAGAAAACCGGCGACGGATCCGTACGTTGCCCTTTCGGCATCCAGTCTCAGTGATGCGACGGACGGAAGCGTCCGCTCCATCGAAACATCTAGTGGTCTGTCAGGGCGGAGTTGATTCTTCACCGGAGCCTCGGACGAAGATGTGATTCACTTGGTGTGGAGGTAATCCCTGTGCCCAAGAAATACCGCGTGACGCTCACACCAGACGAACGCGAGCAGTTGTCCGCT
>SYKE01000293.1 GCA_005798285.1 Actinomycetota bacterium | reverse complement strand
GGGGCACTGGACGCCCAGACGCGCAGTGAGATGCAGCAAATGCTGCTGAGGCTCTGGAGCGCGGAACGGAACCTCATCGTCTTCATCACGCACGACATCACCGAGGCGCTGCTTCTGGCGGACCGGATCGTCGTTCTCTCCCCCCGTCCGGCGACGATCATCCGCGACATCAAGATCCCGTTCCCCCGCCCGCGTGACCCGTCGCTGGTGCGGCAGCAGGTCTTCATGGATCTGAGCCAGGCACTGCTGGAGCTGCTGAAGAGTTCCTCGGGGAGCGGCCAGGTGCGCGTTTCGGTCTGATCCGCTTCACCGTTTCTTCGAGCCGCCTTTCGGGCCGCCGCCAGGGCCTTTCTTTTTGCCGAAGTAACGCTCGGTGCGATACCGCAGCCACACGCGGAGCACCTGCGGGATCTCGTCCTTCTGCGCCGGGGTGAGGGTGTTGTAGAGGCGGAGCGCCCGGCTGCGCTCGCGCCGGCAGCCGCCGTTGTCGTGGGCGTCCCAGCGGGCGCGGGCGAGGCGGATGAGGCGACAGGTCTCCTTCACGAGCGCCGCGCCGGTGAGCACGGGGACTTCGGGGGATTCAGACGCTGCATCCAACTCGGGGTCGGTCGGCTCGGCGGGGTCCAACGGTGGTCTCTCCTCGGCGGAATTCGGGTTCGGGGCGGCGGCTTCGGCGTCCGGCGCGCGCTCCGATTCATGATGCCATGCGCCGGCGGAGGGTGGACCGGCGCATGGCATCATCGGCGACAGGGAAGCCGGGCGCCGCCGCACAAGTAATTCCCCGGGGCGTCGGCCCCAAGCTGTGCCGAACTGGAGACAACCTCGTGATCATCGATTCCCACACTCATGCCTGGGAGCGCTGGCCGTATTCGCCGGAAGTGCCCGATCTAGAAGGCCGCGGCCGCGTGGAGCAGCTCCTCTGGGAGATGGATCGCTTCAAGGTGGATCGCGCCGTCATCGTCTGCGCCCGGATCGAGCACAACCCGAAGAACAACGACTATGTGCTGGAGTGCGTACGGCGCTACCCCACGCGGCTCATCCAGTTCGCCGATGTGGACTGCTCCTGGACCGAGACCTATCACACGCCGGGCGCCGCGGCCCGTCTCGCCGAGGCGGCGGAGAAGTATCAGTTGAAGGGCTTCACCCATTACCTGAAGTCCGACACCGAGTGGTTCGAGACTCCCGAGGCGGAGAAGTTCTTCCAGGTGGCGGCCGAGAAGCGGCTGATCGCGAGTCTGGCGCTCTCGCCGCTGTGGATGCCCGCGCTTCGGAAGCTGGCGCGGCGCTTCCCGACGGTGCCGTTCCTCTGTCACCACATGGCCGGCGTGAAGGCGGCCGAGCCGGATCCCCGCCCGAACATGGAAGAGGTGCTCCGCTCTTCCGAAGTCCCGAACATCCACATCAAGATGTCCGGCTTTCACTACGTCTCGTCGCAGGCGTGGGAGTACCCCTACTCCGAGAGCGCGTGGGTGGTGCGGAAGCTGTACGAATACTACGGTCCCGAGCGCCTGTGCTGGGGCTCGGATTACCCGGTGGTGCGGTTCAGCATGACCTACCAGCACGCCCTGGAAGCGTTCCGCACGCATTGCGGCTTCATCCCGGAGCACGACCGCACGCGCATTCTCGGCGGGAATCTCGCCCGGCTGTTGATGCTGCCGGCGTAGACCCACGGGCTCAGAGGGGCGCCCGGGGCCGTGTTCGCGCGCGCCTCCGGGCCCCTTCGGCAAGATCCGTGTGACTTCCGGCCGGGGACGGTGTCTCAACATCTCACTTCGAAGCGCTCTTCGGACCCTGCTGCCTTGTCACTCCAAATACCCACCTCCACTTCTTCCCGTCGTCGAAGCGCCGCGCCGGCCGCTGTCGCGGTCGGAACCACGCTTTTGTTCGGCAGCCTTTGCCTCACGGCGCGCCCCGGTGGAGCGGTCGCCGCTCCACAAGCACCGGCCGCCGCCGCCGCGGGCGAGCGCAGGTTCGAGCAGCACGTTCGGCCGCTCCTGGTGGAGCAGTGCCAGAGCTGCCACGGCGCTTCCCGCCAATCGGGTGGGCTGCGGTTGGACCTGCGCGAGTCAGTGATGAAGGGTGGGAAAAGCGGCGCCCTGTTTGTGCCGGGCAAACCCGAGGGCAGCCGGCTGCTGGCCGCCGTGAAGCACCTGTCGGGCGCGCCGCAGATGCCTCCCGGCCGAAAGTTGAGCGACGTGCAGATCGGCGCCCTCGAGCAGTGGATCGCCGCCGGGGCGCCATGGCCCGCGGCCCGCCCGGCTCCGGCCCGCTCCGCGAATCACTGGTCGTTTCAGCCGATCCGTGTGCCGGCGCCGCCACGAGTGCGGCAGGCCGCGTGGGTGAAGAACCCCATCGATGCCTTTGTGCTCAGCCGTCTCGAGTCGCAGTCGCTGAAGCCCAATCCGCCGGCCGATCGCATGGCGCTGATCCGGCGCGCCAACTATGACCTGACCGGACTCCCGCCCACCGCCGAAGAGGTGGAGGCGTTTGTCGCCGACCGCTCGCCGAACGCCTTCGAGAAGGTGGTGGATCGCCTGCTCGCCTCGCCGCACTACGGCGAACGCTGGGGGCGACACTGGCTGGATGTCGCGCGCTATGCCGACACGAACGGCCTGGATGAGAACGTCCACTACGGCAACGCCTTCCGGTACCGCGACTGGGTGGTGGAGGCGTTCAATCGCGACGTGCCCTACAACCGCTTCCTCCAAGAGCAGCTCGCGGGAGATCTTCTCCCCGCGTCGAGTGACGCGGAGAAGCGCTCGAACAACATCGCCACCGGATTTCTGGCGATCGGTCCCAAGGTCATCTCCGAAGTCGACGACACGAAGATGGAGATGGACGCGATCGACGAGCAGCTCGACACCATGGGCCGCGTGACGATGGGCCTGACCTTCGGCTGCGCGCGCTGTCACGACCACAAGTTCGATCCGATCTCCCAGAAGGACTACTACGCACTGGCGGGCATCTTCAAGAGCACCCGGTTCATGCAGACGATGTCGAAGCCGCGGATGTGGTTCGAGCATTCGCTCGCCGGACCGGAAGATCAGGCGAAGCTGGACGCGCATACGGCCCGCGTGAAAGCCCATGAGGCCGAAATCGCCCGATTCACGCGGGAAGCCACCGCCCGCCTGGAGGCGAGCCTGCCCGCCGGCGCGGCGCTCCCGTCCAAGCCCGAGACATCATTCAATGCCGAGGATAAGAAGCAGCTTGCCGCGTTGAAGTCTGCGCTCGATCAACTGAAGAAGGATGCGCCGGAACTGCCGGGCGCCATCGGGCTATCCGAAGGCAAACCGGTCAACCTGCCGATCCACATCCGGGGCAGCTTCCTCAACCTCGGCGAGATGGTTCCGCGCGGGATGCCCTCGCTGCTCGCCTCCCGCATCCCCACACAGATGCCCGCCGACCACAGTGGCCGGCTGGAACTCTCCCAGTTCGTGCTCGCCGACCAGAACCCCCTCACGGCGCGAGTCGCGGTGAACCGGGTCTGGCGCTGGCACTTCGGCAAGGGGATCGTCGCCTCCACCGACAACTTCGGCGCACTCGGCGAGAAGCCGTCGCACCCCGAGCTGCTCGACTGGCTGGCGGCCCGGTTCAAGACCCCGACCGACGCCGCCGGCGGCGGGCTCGGATGGAGCCTCAAGGCGCTTCACCGCCTCGTGATGCTGTCGAACACCTACCAGATGAGTTCGGCCCATCGTCCCGAAGCCGCCGCCGTGGATCCCGAGAACAAGTGGCTGTGGCGCGCGCCCATCCGCCGCCTGGAAGCGGAGGAGATTCGGGACTCGGTGCTGACCTCGGCCGGCAGCCTGGATCGCTCGATGGGCGGCTCGCTGCTGCCCCTCAAGAATCGGGAGTACGTCTTCGATCACACCTCCAAGGACCTGACGAAGTACGACAGCACCCGCCGCTCCCTCTATCTGCCCGTCGTGCGGAATCACGTCTACGACTTCTTCCAACTGTTCGACTTCGGAGACGCCGCGGTGCCGCAGGGGGATCGCTCGACAACCACCGTGGCCCCCCAGGCGCTCTTCATGATGAACAGCGATCTGATGATCGACGCCGCCGAACGGATCGGCGCCCGTCTCGCCGAGCGGACGGAACTGGGCGATACCGAGCGCCTGAAGCTGATGTATCGGGAACTGTTGGCCCGCCCGTCGAACCCACGCGAGATTGAGCAGGGCCGCAGGCTTCTGGCCCGCCTCCGAACCGCGGCGCCCGGCGATGCCAACGGCCCCCGCCTGTGGGGCTGGGCGGCGCAGGTGCTCCTGATGTCCAACGAGTTTGTCACTGTCCGCTAGGAACTACCGACGTGCCCACCCCCCACATTCAGCGACCCCAAACTCGTCGAGAACTTCTGCGGAACTCCGCGGCGGGCTTCGGCTACCTCGGTTTCCTCTCCGTCCTGGCCGATGAGGCCCGGGCGGCGGAGAGTTCCTCGTCGCGGATCGATCCGCTCCTCCCAAAACCGAGCCACATCGCGCCCCGTGCGAAACGGGTCATCTTCCTTTTTATGAAGGGAGGACCGTCGCACATGGACACCTTCGACTACAAGCCGCTTCTGGAGCGGGATCACGGAAAGCCGCTTCCCTTCGACAAGCCTCGGGTGCAGTTCGCGCCCACCGGCAACCTGCTGAAGTCCCCGTGGGAGTTCAAGCAGCATGGTCAGAGCGGGATCCACGTCTCCGCGCTCTTCCCCCATGTCGCGAAGCACGTGGATGATCTCTGCATCCTGAACGGCGTCCACGGCACGAATGCCGCCCACGGCGGCGCGGTCCTCAAGCTCCACACCGGAAGCGACAACTTCGTTCGCCCCAGCATGGGGGCATGGGTCGCGTATGGCCTTGGGAGCGAGAACCGGAACCTGCCGGGCTTCATCACCATCTGCCCCACGCTGGCCCACGGCGGCGTGAACAACTGGGGAGCGGCGTTCCTTCCCGCCGCCTGCGCCGGCACGCCGCTGGGGCATGCGGGCCTCGGGATCGATCAGGCCCGGGTCAGCTACATCGACACGCGTCGGGTCCCCCGGCAGGTGCAGCGGATGCAGCTCGACGCCGTCGGCGAGTTGAACCGGGAGCATCTGGAGCAATCCGGCCCCGAGCAGGCGCTGGAAGGTCGCATCCACTCGTTCGAACTGGCCTACCGGATGCAATCGGAGATGCCTGAGGTGGAGAGCCTTCGCGGCGAGACCGAGGTGACCCGGTCGCTCTACGGCCTCAACGATCCGGTGACGGCGCCGTTCGGCCGGCAGTGTCTGCTGGCGCGCCGCTTCCTGGAGCGGGGCGTTCGGTTCGTGCAGGTGACCCACAGCAACGCCGAGGTGCAGTGGGATCAGCACTCCGGCCTGAAGGCGGGCCACGATCGGAACGCGAAGGAAGTCGACTACCCCATCGCCGGGCTGCTCACCGATCTCAAGGGTCGGGGGCTCCTGGAAGACACACTGGTGGTGTGGGGCGGCGAGTTCGGCCGCACGCCGACCGCGCAGGGCTCCGATGGTCGAGACCACAATCCCGAGGGCTTCACCATGTGGTTCGCCGGCGCCGGCGTCAAAACGGGGATCCGCTACGGCTCCACCGACGACTATGGCTACTACGCCGCCGAGAACAAAATGCACATCCACGATGTGCACGCGACCATCCTCTACATGCTGGGACTCGATCACGAGCGCCTGACCTACCGGTACGCCGGCCGAGACTTCCGCCTCACCGACATCCACGGCAACGTCGTCAAAGAGATCCTCGCCTGAGCCCGCCAAAATCGGCGTGAGTCGCCGGTCGGTGAGAAAGAGAAAGGAGGAGCGTGGCCGCTGAGCCACGCTCCCCCTTCCTATGAGGATCTGCCCCGGCGGTTACCGGAGCATCACCACACTCAGGTTCGCGGTGCCGCCGGGTCCCACCGAGATCCCCGTCTTGGTCTGGGTGACAAAGCCGGAAGCCGTCACCTGAACGCTGTAGACACCGCTCTGCAGCGACTCGAACCTGAACTCTCCGCGCTCGTTGGTGAGACGAGGCTCGGCGGGGACGGTGGGGCCGGCGACGATCCGCACCGAGGCGCCGCGAATCGGGCGGAGACCCAGATCGCTGACCTTGCCCGCCAGAGCGCCGTTTGCGGTGACCCGGCCGAGGTTGAACTCCTGGACCGTGTTCGCACCCGCATTGACACGCACACCCCGTCGCTCCAGGGGGATGAAGCCCGCGGCTTCCACGCGCAGGGCGTACTCCCCGGCGGGGAGTCCCGTGATGGTGAAGCGGCCCGCAGAGTTCGTGTTCACGCGGATGGGCGACGGCGCTCCGAGGAAGATCGTGACCGAGGCTCCGGCGATAGCCGATGTTCCCGCGCCCTTCACCAGGCCCGAGATGGATCCCGTGGAGACCCGAAGCGGTCGCATCCGAACATCGAGCGCCGTCACCTGACCGGGTCGAACCCGGACCGGCGCCAGGCTCAGCGGCTCATAGCCGGCTCGCGTGAAGCGAATCGTGTAGCCTTCCGACGGCGCCAGACCCTCCAGCACGTAAGCGCCGGAGACCTGCGAAAGTGTGTTCACGCCCAGGCTGGGTCCGCGAAGCACCTCCACCAGGACCTCGCCGAGGGGCGCGCCGTTCGCGTCGTCGCGAATGCCGCCGCTGATGCGTCCCGGCAGAATGACCTCGTTCGCCAGCGTGATGTCGACCACGGTGGAGCGGCCGTTCTCCACGGCGATGTTCGACTGCCCAACCGGAACAAACCCGGCGGCGCGCACCGTGATGGAGTAGCCCGAGAACGGCTGCAGTTCGGGGAAGACGAACAGCCCGTCCGGTCCGGAGATCGCCTGCCGACCCGAACCCGGGCCCACCACGAGGTCAACCGTGGCTCCGGTAATCGGAAGTCCATCGGCGTTTCGGATGGAGCCGGACATGGCGCCCTTGCCCACCACGATGGCGACCAGGGGGAAATCGATCACGGTAGCCTGTTGAGCTCGAACGCGAACCCCCGTTCGGCTCACAGTGTTGAAGCCGCTCGCCGAAACCTCCAGCGAGTAGGCTTCAGAGGGAATGAGGCCGGAGAGCTCATAGCGCCCGTCGGCGTTGGATGCCACTTCCCGGCGGGTCGGTCCCGACACGATCCGGACGCGGGCCGCCGCGAGAGCGGAGCCGAACACGTCGCGCACCTGCCCCATGATCCGGCCCACATCCCGCAGATTGAGGCTCAGCGTCGCCTTCGCGGCGGTGAGGCGACCCACCTCGACTCGAATGTTGCGGATGGAGACCGGGTCGTAGCCGGCGCGGCGAATTTCGGCGGAATACACCTGCTGCGGAAGGCCGGTGAAGGTGGTGATCCCGGCGCTGTCGGTGGTTCCCGCGGAAATCGGAGTGCTGCTGAGCAAGAGCTGAACCGTCGCCTCGCCGAGCGGGGCGCCGTCTCGATCCACCACGGAGAATTCGATGCCGCCGCTGCGCGAGTCGGACCATTCCAGGCGAAAGTCGCGGCGAACGGTCTGGTTGGCCCCAATGGCGAGACCGGAAACGGCGACGGAGTTGTAACCGGGCTTCTGGCAGATCACCTCGTACCGGCCGGCGCCCGCCTCGGCGAAGCGATACTTGCCGTCCTTGTCGGTTCGCGCGATCAAGGGGGTCGGTCCCACCGTCAGGCGCACCGTGGCATTGGGCAGCACCCGGCTCCGGCTGTCGCGAACCACGCCTTCCAGAGCCCCAAAGCCATCCAGAATCTGGCTGGAGACCGGCATGGGAAGCAGCGCGGCCAACAGGAGAAAGAGTGCGGCCAATTGTCTCAACATAGAGCACCATCCACCGGGTTTGGATCCCGGCCCGAAAACACCGGCCGAGCCCTCGGCTCAGCCCTTTGATTATGAGACGCCGGGACCCGCGATGAAGTTCGCCGGGCTTGCTCCGGTTCGGCGCATGCGTCCGCCTCCGCCAATCCCCCCGCAACTCCCGGCGCGGCTGTGGGTCGTATTGCTGGTCTGTCCGCGCGGGTCGAGGGGAATGGCATGGGGATTTACGAGGAACTGGGTGTTCGACGGCTGATCAACGCGAATGCCACCCTGACCCGGTTGGGCGGATCGCTGCTCGCCCCGGGAGTGGCCGCCGCGATGGAAGAGGCCGGCGCCTCGTTCGTCGAGCTCGAAAGCCTCCAACGCGCGGTGGGCGCCGAGATCGCCCGGCTGACCCACAACGAGGCGTGCTACGTCTCCTCGGGCGCCGCCGCCGCGCTCACCCTGGCCACGGCCGCCGCCCTCACCGGAACCGACCCGGCCCTCCGCGCCCGCCTCCCCTTCACCGACGGAATGCGCAACGAGGTCATCGTGCACCGGCACACCCGCGTGGGCTACGACTTTGCCGTGCGAATGGTCGGCGTTCGGCTGGTGGAGATCGGCGAGCCTGGTCGAGAAACGACGGCCGCCGAGCTCGAAGCCGCGATCACGCCGCGCACCGCCGGCTTCTTCCTCTTCCCCCGCTGCCTGGAGGAGCGCGGCGAACTCTCGATCGAAACCGCCGCCGAGATCTGCCGCCCGCGAGGCATTCGCGTGGTCGTGGATGCCGCCGCCCAGCTTCCGCCCCGCTCCAACCTGTGGGACTTCACCCGGCGCGGCGCCGACGCCGCCCTCTTCAGCGGCGGCAAGGGCCTGCGCGGACCCCAATCCTCCGGCCTGATCCTCGGCCGGCGCGACTTCGTGGAAGCCTGCGCCTTCCATGGCCCGCCCTCCGCCTACATCGGCCGCGGGATGAAGGTCGGCAAAGAAGAACTCTGCGGCATCCTGGCGGCGCTCCGCTGGTACCTCAACCATGATGAAGAAACCGAGCTGGCCTTCTGGGAAACGATCGTCGAGCGCGTGATTGCAGAGGTCGGAAGCCTCCCCGGCGTCACCGCCCGCCGCATCTGGCCCAGTGAAGCCGGGCAGCCGGTCCCGCGCGCCGAACTGACCCTCGATGAAGCGGCGTTGGGCCGCACCCGCGACGCGGTCCACGCCGCGCTGCTGCAAGGCGACCCCATGGTCGACCTCGCCGCCGGCCCCGGCACGACCCTCATCGTCAACCCGCAGACCCTCTACCCCGAGGAGATCGATCCGCTCATCACCCGACTTCGAGCCGTGCTGACGTAGTTTCTGCCGCGCCTGAAAACAGGTGTCCCGGCGAGGAGGCCAGGTGAGAGGCTCTGCCTCGGCGTCGGTCCGCCGAATCACCGGCGCTGTGGTGGCGGGCACACGGATCCGCCTGAGGAGTGCGGTCAAGAGTCCGACTCTCGACTGCGGAGTAGGGACTGCGAGTGTCGAATCTGTTTCCGGCGAGGTTCGCCGGAGGCAGGTGCGATGCTCGTGAAGCAAAAGCAGCCGCTGCTCTTCCACACATGCACGCTCTACGAGTAAGAACTGGAGCCTGGTTCGTTCTGCGCGCAGTTGCCGACCCACCGGGCGCATCTCTTCCGGGACGATCCTGCGCCTGATGTGGAAGCGGACGGCGGCGACCGTTCCAAGTGCTGCCAGCGCCCCACCATCACTCGGAAACGCGCTAGCGACCCTCCTGGAAGCACTAAGTGGGCAGTACGCGACATTGGGGGTCCAGGCAGTCGACTCCGCAACGGTCGCCGGCCTACCGGCTGGATCCGGCTCGGAGTCCGATCACGGCGCCAAACCGCCATAGCCTGACATCAATTCTAGACAACGCCGAGCGCCCGATTCAGGGCGGGCATCAGTTCGTGCGCGAACAGGTCCAGAGAGTGCAGCCAGCTTTGCCGGTCGTCCCAGTCGTACCCCATCAATACGAGCGTGCCAAACGGCCCGGTCTCTTCGATGAGCTGTAAAAGCCGCCGGAGCACCTCGTTCACGCTGCCGGCGATGATCTGCTCGGTCATCAAGAAGTCGAGGTTGCATTCGGAGTCCGGCATGTCCAGGTCGCGCTTGTACATCTTTCGCCCCAGACCCTTATCGAAAAGCCGGCCGATGTATTCGTAATTCCGGCCCAGAGAATTCGTCCGGACGCGACGGACGGCTTCGGCCGTGGTGTCGGCCAGGAATATCGAGCGCGCTACCCTCCACTGGGAGCGGTCCGCCACGCGGCCAGCAGCCTCCGCGGCGGCGGCGTAGCACTCCCATTGATCGGCCACCACGTTTCCGGCGATGAGGCAGTGCGACATGGGTTGATAACCCCGTTCGCCGGCGATCTTCATACTAGGCGAGTGTCGGCTCATAGCCGGCAGCGCGATCGGTGGATGCGGTAGTTGGTACGGGCGGTGGATAAAGCCGATCAAGGTCTCCTCATCCACATTCTCCTTCAATTGAAACTGCCAGTATCTGCCGTGATGCTCGTAGGGCGGGTCGGTCGACCAGAGTTTGAGGATCACATCGATCGCCTCTAACGCCATAGCGCCACCGGCTTTGGGATCTACGCCGAAGAGTTCCTGGTCGGCTGTCACGCTGCCGTTGCCGAAACAGAGATTCAGCCGGCCTCGGGAGAGATGGTCCAGAAACGCCAGCCTTCCGGCGACGTGTGCCGGATGATGCTGGTTCAGGCAAACCGGTGCGGGTCCCAGGCGAATGCGTGAGGTGGAACCCAGCGCCCGGCCGATGAAGATCTCCGGCATCACGATGGTCTCATATTTCATCGTGTGATGCTCGCCGATCCAGAACTCCTCGAAGCCGAGTTCCTCGGCGCGAACCACCAGTTCCAGATCCTCGTCATACCCCTGTGCCAGCGGCTTGTCGGGCGGATGGAACGGCATGATGAACATCCCGTACTTCATCGGTTCTTGAAGTCCCTTCATCTCCCGCCCCCTTGCTGGTCACATCCGAACAGAGCTGCCAGACCGTTCATCTCCCTCGCGTGGCTTCTCCTGCCCGGTGGTGACAAGGAAGGATGCCCTGTGAGGCGAAAGTGCAGAAACGTTCGACCTGGCATTACGAGGGGAGCCGCGATGCCGGATTTGTTGGATGGCGAATCGGTGGAGACGAAGGGATCCTGGTCGCGGCTCAATTGCTCAAGAACACTACTGGGGCTTACTCCTACACCTGTCCGGACTGGCGCAACCAGTCCACAGCCATCAAGCGCCGCACCTTCATCCACGTTTCCACCGAAAGCACTCCAACCCCCTATCCCGGTTACATTCCGGATAGGGAAGCTTGATGTGGCTCAGTCTCTCCAGTCCAGCCGGCTCTGCTTTGCGGAGTAAAGTGGCTCGGATTCCGTTGGGATTCTGCATGAAGCGCACTGAGCCACGCGCCAGGCCCACCATCGTCATCCCCGCAGATGTCGCATTGGGCGGACACTCGCTCCACAAAGCGGGGATCCATTCGCCAGGACCCAGCGCGTCACGCATCCGAGCCCGAACCACCCCATTCGAGAATGAACCCCACCCCCAGCCACCGCTGCCCACCATCGTCATCCCCGCAGAAGTCGCACTGGGCGTAAGCTCACTCCACAAAGCGGGGATCCATTCGCTATGACCTGGGGCGTCGCCCCGGCTGACCCGGCCGGGCACGCTTCACGGGAACTGCTTGCGGCGCCTACAGCGCTGGACCCTCGGGTCAGAGCCCAGGGCTGACGATGATCGGAAGGTGGGACAGTGGAACAACCAGCCAGCCGCCCCGTCATCACGTTCATTTTGGCACACCGGTCAGGCCTGGATCTGATGATGAAGGCAAACCAGGTACGCAGCCGACGAATCTCATCAGAAAAATGCAGCGTTCTTGAAACAAATCAGGCCGCTCTTTCGTCGAATTCGACACGATCTTCCACCTCAATTCCCATGGGGCGCCGGCCATCCTCTCTGCCAGGGATACCTTGCCTCCGGAAGCCAGCGTCACTTCAGACGAGGTGAACGCAGCGGTCGGGAGCGTTTCGTGGGCGCCTCGGGTCGCGTTGGTCTACGCTGCGGCCTGCTACACCGGCTCCGCGCCGCACCGGTTTCCGCACGCCTTCCTCAAAGGCGACACTCCCAGCGAGGGATTTGGCGCCGGGCGAAGGCAAGCCTACATCGGCTACACCGGGGCGGCTCGCATTGATGGCATCCAGGCTGCAGCAGAGGCCTTTTGGGGCGAGACGGGAGTCATTGGGGCGACCATCCTGACGGCCTTCGAGCTTGCACGAGATGTCCACGAGGATACGGTCAAGATCAGACGGCCCGGCATCGCAATGGAAGTGCAGAACAAGATGACTCTTCTTGGAGATCCGGCGTTTGGTTTTCGGAAGATGCCCTTCCTGAACAACACTACATGGTGGGCGGCATACTAATGACACTTATTCATCCATGTTGCCACGGATGGTTACGCCTTAGAGCCTATCTCACTAGACGGGCCGCCTGGCCGCCCGATAGGCGATCAAACTGCACGCGAGGTGGAGAAAACCAAGAAAGTTCGACAGCTTCTTCTCCCAGCGGACCAGGATGCGTCTGAACCGGTTCATCCAACTGT
>SYKE01000292.1 GCA_005798285.1 Actinomycetota bacterium | reverse complement strand
GCTCGCGGTTCGCGCACATCGCCTCTCCACTGGAGCGCCCGATCTCTTGCAATACGCATAGAGACGACCGCGGTTCCAAGGGAATAACATCCATTTCGACTCAACTTATAGCCAGTTACCCATCACTTGAATCGCACCCGAACGGCAGTCGATCAATCTCGGTGAATGGGCTGTTGAGCAGGGGCTCCCAGCCCAGAAGGTGTGGCTTGCCTTCGAGGAGTTGGCACACCATGGCTACCTGGAGGCGGTGGCCGTCGGGGGGGAGGTCGAAATCAAGGGTCGGGGCATTCTACTGGTCGAGCAGTATGGCCTCGCTGATCCTGACCGTGTGGCGGCAGACGGCGAGATGCGTACGAACATTCTCGAGGCCGTCGCAAAGGCGCGAGATGAGCATGGCCGTGGTTCCTTTATCCCCTTCGATGTGACCCGACCGGAGGAACCATTCGACGAGAAGCAGCGGGACTTCAACGTGGCGGTGCTGATCGACGCGGGCCTGCTCTCACACGGATGGGCGATTGGTTCGATCGATATTACCGACTACGGCCTTGAGGTCATCAATGAGTGGCGGAAGCGAGCCTCCATACTGCGGAGATTCGAGGATGTCGAACATCTCAGCGTCGAGGAGCGGGCGGAGCGAGTCACGTCCGCCATCGAGGACATCCTTCAGCTCCAGGAGTGGACTGTCGTCAGCCGCCACGAGAGCGGGGTCCTCGCGCAGCGGTTCGGTCAGTTCTACCGCTTTCGCTGCCGTTGGGAAGATGAACCGCTGGGCACTGGCGAGGTGGGCGATTTTCTTCGAGCCATTCTCGCCCAACCGACCGTGCGTGGCGTCGTTGTGTCCTGGAGCGGCTTCACCGACGCAGCGAAGAGTTATGCCGTGACCGCGTCAGCGCAGAGGCCAATTGTCCTTGTGGACAAGAGCCAAGTTGAACGAATCCTCGCCACTGAGACAAGCCTCGATGACCTGGTCGATGCGAGTTTGAGTGCCATCATCCACTACCACGAGGCACACCCCATGGGGAGCCTGCGAGCCATGTCACCAGACGAGCCTGAAGACCTTGTCCCTTTTCTGCGCAGGTTTCGGGGAGACCATCCAGATCCGAGCAAGTGCGCCTTCATCATGATGCGTTTCGGTGAGACGGAAGCGCATACCCGGATTACCAAAGCCATCAAGGAGACACTTCAGCGATGCGGGCTGGAAGGCGTTCGAGCGGACGACCGAACCTACGCCGAGGACATCTTCCCCAATATCCGCACCTACTTGCACGGATGCGGATTTGGAATCGCGGTGTTCGAGCGCCTCACGTCGGACGACTTCAACCCGAACGTGTCGCTGGAAGTCGGCTACATGTTCGGGATGGGAAAGCCTGTCTGCTTGCTCAAAGACTCCACCCTGCGGAGTCTCCACACTGACCTGGTGGGAAGGCTGTACACCAACTTCGATCCCCAGCGCATTGAGGACACGCTTCCAGGTAGGCTCGAAGGATGGTTGCGGGATAGAGGCATTGTGGCTCCGGCTGCCCCCAACACCGATACCGGGTAGGTCATCGAGACAGTCCGGGTCGAGAAAAGCCCCTGACGAGGCGAGCAGTGGACGTGGTGGTCGTTTGACTTCTGATCTGAAGGTCCGATGCGATGTCCCAGAGCGACGGTATGGTTGATTCCCCAATAACCGAACGGTTCTGGTGCCCTGCCGTCCATGCCTGGGTGCGCCTGGTGGAGCGGCGGACCCTCTTCGGCAGGGACGTGGCGCGCGTAGTTGTCGAGGGCGGGCAGTCGGTCCACACCGTCCCGTTCGACCTCCTGCGGCCGGATCATCCGTTCGACCTGGCTACCGCGCTGGCGACGGTAGCTGGCGCGCGGGTCTGGTCGGCCCTCGGCTCCGACCTTTTTCTTTCCCCCCTCGTCAGCAAGGTCATTCCCCTCCCGCACCAGTTCCGGGTGCTCCGCAGGGCCATGTCCAGTTTCCCGGTCCGGGTCCTCTGCGCTGATGAAGTCGGCATGGGCAAGACCATCGAGGCGGGACTGCTCCTGAAGGAGTTGAAGCTCAAGGGCGTAGTAGAACGTATCCTCATCCTGGCTCCGAAGAGCCTGCTGCTCCAGTGGATTGTGGAGATGGAGTCGCTCTTCGAGGAACGGTTCGACCTGGTGCTCCCGGCCTCATGGAGCGCCGACGTGGGGCTGCGGGAGGAGAACGCCTGGAAGCGCTACACGCAGGTCATCACCTCCGTCGACTCGGTGAAGCCGAAGGAGTCCCAGCGCGGGTGGTCAGCGGATAAGGTCGCCCGGTACAACGTGGAGCGTTTCCACGACCTGGTGGGAGCCGGTTGGGACCTGGCGATTGTGGACGAGGCGCACCTGGTCGCGGGCGCGTCCGATGAGGTCTCCCGGTTCGAGCTGGCAAAGGGGCTGGCGCAGGCGGTGCCTCATTTGATTCTTCTCACGGCCACTCCGCATTCCGGGAAGTCCGACGCCTTCCGCCGCCTGCTCTCCCTGGTTGACCCGGCCATTGCCGACGCAGGAGCGCTGACACGGGAGCGGGTCCGGTCCGTGGTCATCCGGTCGGAGAAGCGGACGGCCACCGACGCGGACGGGAAGCCGCTTTTCGCGCCCCGCACCACCACGCTGCTCCCCGTGCCCTTCACGGCCCGTCACGCCGCTCAACGGCACCTCTATGAGGAGGTGAGCCAGTATGTGATCGCCGGCTACAACAAGGCGCTCCGCACGGGAGACAGGGGGTCTCGCCTCCTGTTGATCCTTATCCAACGGCTCGTCAGCAGTTCCACGCGGGCCATCCGGCGATTCCTGGAACGGCGGGCCGAGGTGCTGGGGTCCGGTCAGGCCACGGAGCGGGTGCTGACCGACGCGCTCCCCTCCGACGAGGACCTGAACGACCTGGCCGAAGGCGTCCTCTTCTCCGTTCCCGCCAACACCACGGAGCGGGAGGACGTGGAGCGGCTGCTCGCCCACACCCGGCGGGTGGAAGCATCCGGGCCGGATGCCCGCGCCGAGGCGCTCTACGACACCATGATGCGCCTGGCGCAGCAGGACGCGGAGCCAAGCAAGAAGTTCCTGGTGTTCACGGAGTTCACCGCCACCCAGGAAATGCTCAAGGAGTACCTGGAGCAGCGGGGCTACCCCGTCGCTATTCTCAACGGCGGCATGAGCATCACAGAGCGCCGGCAGGCCCTGGAGGAGTTCCGCACGGACGCGCAGGTGCTGGTCTCCACGGACGCGGGCGGCGTGGGCCTCAACATGCAGTTCGCCCACGTGGTCCTGAATTACGACCTGCCGTTTGCGGTGATGCGGGTGGAGCAGCGGATTGGGCGGGTAGACCGCATCGGTCAGACCCGGCCCGTCACCGCCGTGAACCTGGTCACCGAGAACTCCGTGGAGCAGCGTCTCTACGAAATCTGGCAGGTAAAGTTGGCGACCATCCTGGCCGAGTTCGGGGTGGACAAGACCGCCGACGTGCTGGACTCCTCGGCGGTGGACGCTGAGTTCGAGAAGCTCGCTCGGACCGCCCTCTTTCAGCCGGAAGCCTTTGACCATGAGCTGGACCGGGTGGTGGTGGAGGTCAGGAAGGCCGCACAGCAGGCGCACGACACTGAGCAGCTCTATACCGGGCAGGTGGAGCAGGCCGACCAACCGCCTGCGGCGCCGCTCCATGAGTGGCTCGCCACGATGCGCGGAGCCGAGCGCTCGGTGGACCGGGATGGCGCCGTGGCCGTGTCCGAGCAGATGATCCAGCAGATCAATGACCTGACCCCCTTTTTCGCGCCCGGAGTTCCGGCTCCGCACCTGGACATCTCGGGCCTCGGCTTCCCGCTGGACGGCTGGATCGGCATCTGGAAAGTCGGAATTGCGGACGGCCACTGGCGGCAGCAGCACGTCTTCCCGCTCTACACGACCGACGACGGCGACTCCTATCCGAAGTCGGCCCAGCGTCTCTGGGATGAACTGGCCGCGCGTCGAGTGAGTGTGACGGTTCGGGAGGAAACCGGCTCCTACGACCTCCCGGCCTTGACGCAGATCGCCGAGGGTGAGGCCGAGGAGTTGTTCCTGGCGGTGGTCGAGCAGACCCGAGAGCGCGCCCGCCGCCGCATGAGCGCCCTGGAGTTGAGCTACCTGGCCCGCCGCTCCGCCCTGGCTCGGATCGAGCAGGAGTCGACCCGAGAAGCGCGCCGGCTGGAGCTGCAGCGGGAGTACCAGCAGCGGCGGGCTGAGACGACCCTTACCGCCGAGGCACTGCCGGATCTGGTCTGCCTCTTCCTGGCGCGGGTGACGGCGGCATGAGGCCGACACCTCGGTGGGTGGAGTACCTGCTGCAGCAACTCGTCCCGGCCTTCGGCGGGCTTCCCACGTTCTGCGAAGACCCGGACGCCCTGCTTGACCTGCCTGAAGCGCGGGAAGCGCTGCGAACCGCCGGCATGACCATCGGAGACTGGGACGGCCTGCCCGCGTCGCTGATTCCCTTCAAGAACCTGGGCGACGATCAGATGCCCCTCCTGGTGGTTGAGCCGGGAGCGCCGAGGCATGTCGTGGAAGCCTGTCTCCATCACCACCGCTGGGAAGCTGTGAGCATTGGTGAGATGCTCCCTAACTTCACCCAGGAGGTGGTGCGGGAGGTGCCTCCCGCGTTCTGGGACCGACTACTCTCCCTTCACGATGGGGTGCAGTCCCCGCGCTCTACCCAGGAAACTGCGCTGTTGATCGCTCGCGGCGTGTACGGCGCCGACCCGGAGTTCCTGCAGCACGGGAACGGGTGGCTCCACACTTTGATCCGGATCGCACTGGGGGACGAGCCGCTGCCCCCAAAGATCGCGCGAGCGGTGACGGCCCGGGCGCCCGTTCCGAC
Source organism: Actinomycetota bacterium (assembly GCA_005798285.1). Taxonomy (GTDB): domain Bacteria; phylum Armatimonadota; class SYMT01; order SYMT01; family SYMT01; genus F1-80-MAGs030. The sequence goes on along the minus strand of SYKE01000292.1, from coordinate 19,686 downwards.
TCCTTTCAGCGCTGACCCCCAGGAAGAAGCCCTGACCGCCACCACTGCTGCCCGCTCCATACTGATGCGGGCGCTTCAGCGGCATGCCGATTTGTGGGAAGAGGCGTCTCCTTCCGACCGGCTGTTGCTACTCCACATGGAGCAAGCGATTCCGGCTCCTCGACCTGTGGGCAATGGTCCTGACCTCATCCCCCTTTGGGAAGAAGCCCAGGGCAGTGCGCAGGCCGTCTTTGCTTTTGGGCTGCGATACGCGGAGGCGCTGGCGACAGAGCGAGTCAGCACCGACACCCGCGCGGAGTTGGACACGCGATTCTCGGAGTGGCTGGCGTCGAACTACGGTGTCATCCAGAGTTCGCCCAACCCGGCCCTGCTTCGCTTGCCGACCCTGGTGCAAAGACTGGATGAGGAAAGCGAAGGAGGCAAGCTGTTACTGGTGATCGTGGACGCGCTCGGGCTGGAAGCCTGGCATGCGGTTCGGAGTCGCTGGACGGCGGATGGCGTCATCGGCGATGCGGAGACACGGGTAGCACTGGCGGTGCTGCCTACAGTGACATCCCTCTCCAGGCGTGCCATCTTTGAGGGGAAGCCGCCTGCCCAGTTCGGCAAGGAGAAACACTCCCAGCGGCTAGAGCGCAAACTGTGGGCCGCGCGCTTCGACCCGAACAGCGGATACTTCACCGTAGATGAGGGAATTGGGTTCAGAGATGCCCTGGCAAAGGGCCTGTCGAGGATCTGTTTGTTGGACGTAACGTGGGATACACGCGGACACTCCATCGACCCCCGCACGGACTCCATCGCCGACGCCGCGAGGGTGTGGGCCGGGAAGACCCCGCTGCGCCCTCTGGTCCAGTCCGCCCTGGCGGACGGCTACCGGGTCGTCATCACTGCCGACCACGGGCAGGTGGCCTGCGTGGGGATGGAGCGGCTCCAGGTGGGTGTTCTGGCCGAGGAGAGATCGAAGCGGGTGCTGCTTTTTAACGACAAGACCGTGGTGCAGCATTATGAGATGCCGTGGGCCCGGTTCTTCAAGCCCGCTGGTACCGCCGCCGACTGCTTCCCCCTGTTTGCACGAGGCTTCGGCAGCTTCGACTCCCCCGGAGTCCCCAGCGTCAGCCATGGTGGGATGACGCTGGAAGAGGCGTTCGTGCCGGTCGCGGAGGTGCGAGCTTGAACGAGCGGATTCCAATCCTCTTCGACCGGGCGCTGCGGCCTGAGTGGATCGACTTTGCCCTCGAGAAGCGCTTCCAGGTGGACGGCGAATCGGCGTTCCGCCGGGCGGTCCGAGACCACCTGGCGCGCCAGATGAACGGCGCGGAAGCCGTGCGGAAGACGGTTTCCCAGCTCCAGCGCACCGTCGGGTTCCGCACGCCGATCCCGGAAGAGCGTCTGCGAGCGAGCCTGGAGCAGATGCACAAGTTGTCGCCCGACGCACGGACGCCGGTCCGCCTGGCGCTTCTCATGCAGAGCCAACCCTTTTTCGCCGACTGCGTGAGAGCCATGCGGAAACTGCACGCGCTGGGCATCCATGGCGTTACCTACCAGCAAATGTACGAGCGGATCTCGGGCAAGTACGGGGAGCGCGGGACGGTCCCGCGCTCCTTGGGGCGGGTTCTTCAGACCCTCGCCTTTCTGGGGTTGGCCCGAAACGAGGCCAAATGCTGGTATCTGCAAGACGGTGCGACAATGCCCGTTCAGTAGTGGGAAGTACGGTGTAGCGCTCTCGGGATTCTCGGCTCCAATCGTCGACCACGAGGGGAAAGACGCGCCGGCAGAAGCGCAGCAAGGCATGCAGCGAGCGGATCCCCGGAGACAATCTGCAGTGAGCTCGCTTCCATGCCCGACCCGGCGATGTCGTGCTGGCGGACCCTCTAACCCGCTAGTATTCTTAAGGTTCTATCAGAATTTGCAGCGAGCTCAGTGCGCCGCTCGACGACCTGTCGGATGAGAGGATGGCGCGCGGGAGGAGCCAGGAATAGTCAGGACGAAGCCTGAGAACGGTCAGAGCACGACAGTACCAACCGGCGATCGCGGTGGCCCCTTGCGAACAACGGGCTCAAAGGAGCGATGGAGTCGATGAATGCAGAATTGAGTGACCGTATCAGTCAGTTGGAGATGCGACTGGACGGCATTGAAAGCATGTTTGAAGGCTTTGCCGCTCGACTCGCCGAGATCGATTCTGGACAGGGCGTGCTTGACCGCCTCGATGGCACCCTCTCTGAATTGCGAGGGGAGATCACAGACTTGGACTCCCGCCTCTGGGAACTCGATAGTCGGACAGGCGGACTCGATTCTCAGCTCGACACGCTCAGAGAGTCGACCACCTCCCTTGCGGCCAAGCAAGACACCGTTAATGACGATATACGGACCGGTTTCGAAGCCGTCATGGAGCGGGATTGGGAACTGGCCCGGATTCTCCTGGCACTACACCGAAAACTGGGCAGGGGCGAATCGTTTGTGCAGTTGGTGGAAACGACCTTACTCGACAATGCTGACCTTGCAAATTACACCGCAGAGATGGAGTCCGAACTGAGACGGTGTGCGCTTGCCTACGGCGCGGGAGAGCCCTGGCACCGTAATACATTTCTCAATGTTTATCACATCTTGTTCCCTGAGCTAAGTCGGGAACTCGACTTGTAAATGTATTCTTCCGCCTGCAGGCAGGTTGGGATCACACTTCCAGACGAGACGCTGCAAGTGAGGACAGCTCATCTCCGCCCCTCCGACCCGCCGTGTTTCTCCGCCCTTTGAGGACTGACTTCGCATCGAACCCTTGTCACGGTCAGGCGAACTGGCGACGAGAGAAACCACTCCGGGGGCGTGGACGTCCTTTACCGAGCGCTTGGGCCCTTACCCACCAGCGCCTATTCTGTCGGGGACAGCGGCGAGAACACGATTGTGTGTCGCCCTCTCACGGACTCGAAGTAGCGCCTATCGAAATCTGTTCGGCTGTACCGGCGAAACCGGTTAGAAGGGCATCCACGCGCCCGCCTGACACCTGCATCCTCTCACTACAGCAATCGAAGTTCGTGCCGAGCCTGGACCAGTCGCTGTTGGGCGAGTTCGATTTCGGGGTGCAGCGCGTCGCGGGCGGACTGGATCTCGGCGGTGATCTGGCGGAGTTGGTCCGGGCCGGCGCGGAGGGCGGCGGCGAGGCGGGCCTGCTCGGCGGCCATCTCGGTATCGAGAGCCGCGAAGTCAGCCGGGGATAGCTCCCGGTTGGGATCGAACCGGAAGCGACGCTCCAATTCCGTGCGCCAGTCGACCAGCGCCTGCGCCCGAACGGGTCCGAAGCCGCTCACCTGACCGCAAATGCGGTTGTAGTTCACATCGGCGGCGGTTTCGATGCCGGCGGAGAGGAGCTGAGCCGCGAGCCCGGGACCGATCCCCGTGATGCGGCCGTCTGCAATGCGGTAGCCATCCAGGAAGCGCAGGAGTTCCCGCTCCCGCCGGGTGCGGACAAGCTCCTCCAGGCGGCGCGCCCGAAGTCCCGGGAGATCTCCGAGCGCCGTCTTCACACGATCCAGCTCCAGAAGCGCCTGATCGAACCGTTGCTCGCTGGCAAGCTGTTTCCAGCGATACCGGGCTGCATCCAGGGCGGCCTCGGCGGACCGTATCCCCTGTTCCAGCTCCCTCACCAATGCGGGCGGCGGCGTCGAGCCGATGCGGTACCCGAGCAGCATGGGCAGCACCAGGAACACCGCCGTGACCAGCCAATCCGCGCCGCTGGACCGGAACACCGTCGCGACCAACCAATCCGCGCCGCTGGAGGCGAGCCAGGCCACCAGAAGCAGCGTCGCCGACGACGATGCTCCCACAGCGCCGATCCACCGCTGGGTTCGCTTCACCGCTCTCTGCCGGATTTCCGGGGTGGTCTGAGGCGTCCACATCCGGAGTACCGGGAGTTGGGGCGCCGGCGCGGGACGAGGGACCGCCTCGATCGCCGCCCACAGAGCCGCCACATCGACCGGCTGCGCGGGGCGCGCGCGGCCGATAACGACGCCGAAGAACCGGACGCCCGATCGCCCTTCGAGCTCACACCACGGGCAATCGCTCAAATCCTGAAGATACGCATGAGAGGGGTTCGCGGAGCACGGCTGCAGCCGCTCGGACAGCCGAGACAGGGGCTCGATCCAATCCCGCGCCGGCGGCCGGCCCTGGTGTGCGGACTGAGCCGAGAACGCCCGCTCGAACAGGAGCACGAGCGGTTCCGACACCGCCTCCAACGGAAGCGTATTCGGCGGCGGCTGCATCCCCCGCTCTCCGGCGCGGGGGCCATACGCAAATCGACACTCCCGAATGGCTTCCTCGAGCGTAAGGTCCTTCCCCCCGATGAAGCGCCCCGAAAATGGGTGGCGCCCCATGAAGAGGATCTGAAACAGCAGCACGGCCAGTCCGAACGAGTCGTGGTTGGAGGTGCGGGTCACGCCTCGAAACGACATCCCCTGAAGCTCCGGCGGCGTGTGGGTGGAGATCCCCACTTCGCACGGATAGAGGCGGCCATTCGCCGAGATCTGGAAGCTGTCGCAATCGATCAGCGTCACGGTGGCCTGCGACGACACCAGCAAGTTGCCGTGATTTACATCGCCGACGACATGCCCATGATCATGTACCGTCTGAAATGCAGCGGCGATGTTCCGCGCGGTATGCACCAGAAACGGCCAGGAGGCCTGCGGGAACTCGATCTGCCGGCTCTTCGGACTGTAGAGAAAGTGCGCCGGCTTGTGATCCACAATCCGCGGCATCACCAGACCGCTCGCCGCGCCGCCGCTCTTCCATATGGTGTCCAACGGCCAGGCGGCCAGCGTCAGGAGGGACGCCGAGGGTGATCTCGCCATCGCGACGAGCTTCTCCACCTTCTCCGCAGATGGAGGCGCCTCGTAGACTTTGGCCACCCGGTTCGGATGGTCCAGGAGCTCGTAGACTTTGCCCTCTCCGCCCCGCCCGATCTCCCTACCGAGTCGGAGGGGCCGGCCCTGGCTATCAACGAGCTCCATCCATGGCTCCCAGGTAGATCGCGCTAAGCGTAGAACGGGATCCGATCTGTCCAACAAGAACTCATCGCGAATCTCAGTGGCGTCCGGCTCTGCACGCTTCACCTCGAAAGGCTGCCATCCTCGGAACGACTCGCGCCCACCTGGATACACAGACTCGTCCGAGTGAACCGTGGAGCTACGGGTCCCCAGTTCTGGGGAGAGCATACTTTGAGCAGGCTGGCGCCTGAAAGCGTCACGACCGGGAGATCAGCCCCCTGGCTCCGCCCGAACCGAAGTCAGGTTCAACTCCACCGTCTATTTGGCCTTTCCATCTCACAGAAGGGGGGATTCGCCGACGGGCGGGCCGCTCTGGGCTGCGATCCTCCGTGAGAGAGTGGGCCGATATGTGCTGTAACGCCGGGGCGGATCCCCAGGGGTGAAGTATTCTGGAGCCAGTCATCCCAACGGATGAAGACGATTGGTTCAGTTGGGTTGAGATGTCGACCATAATTCACTCGAAGGTGAGCCGATTTTCAGGCGATCGAGCGTGGTCCGGTAGGGCCGGGCCTGCAGCGTGACGCTGAGTAATTCTGCCTACTCGAACACATCCGGCCCTCTCCTCCCGGATGCAGATCTCTTGTTCACGGCAAGAGTTGCCCGGTGCTTGTCGCCGGCTGTCGACGCAGCGATGTTTCCCATCACGGAAGCTGATTTGCAGCCACCGGACGGCGAACATCACGAGGGGCCAAAAATGAAAACGCAGGTTAGGTGGGGCATGAGTGCTCTGGTGGTTGCGCTCGCCGCTCTCGGCGTGCTGCTCTCACCGGAGGATGCCGGCGTGCGCGCCCAGGCGCCTGGGCTTGACTACGTGCCAAATGAGGTACTCGTGCGATTCCGTGCGGGCACTACCGACGCTGTCCGTCGGCAGACGCTGTCTCGAGCGGTGGCCAGTGAGAAGGAGACCGTCGAACTTCCGGCCGCCGCCGAGGGGAGAGGCGGTCTGGTGCTCGCTGCCACGGGTATGAGCGTTCCGGGAGCGATTGCAAGGCTGACAACCGACCCGGCGGTGGAATACGCCGAACCAAACTGGATCTACCAGCACCAGGCCACCTCCAACGACACCTACTTTACCAACGGTAGCCTGTGGGGCATGTACGGCTCGACGAGCACGCCATCCAACAGTTTCGGCAGCCACGCGGCACTGGCGTGGCAGGTAGGCAACACCGGAAGCCGCTCGGTCTACATCGGCGTGATCGACGAAGGGATCCAGATTGCCCACCCGGACCTGGCCGCCAACATCTGGACCAACCCCTTCGACCCGAAGGACGGCATTGACAATGACGGCAATGGCTACATCGACGATGTCAACGGGGGGGACTTTGACGGAAACAACAATTCCGTCTATGACGGCGGCAAGTCCGGATCATCCGACTCGCACGGCACTCACGTGGCGGGAACCATCGGCGCGATCGGCGGGAACGGGGCGGGGGTGGCCGGAGTCAACTGGAACGTCACCCTAATCTCAGGCAAGTTCCTGGGTCGCCGCGGCGGCACCACCGCGAACGCCATCAAGGCAGTGGACTGTTTCACCAACCTGAAGGTTCGTCACGGACTGAACATCGTGGCCACCAACAACTCGTGGGGCGGCGGCGGTTTCTCGCAAGGCCTTCTGGATGCAATGACCCGGGCCGCTCAGCAAAACATCCTCTTCATCGCAGCTGCGGGCAACGGCGGCAGCGATGGCGTGGGAGACAACAACGACACCATCCCGAACTACCCCTCGAACTACAACACTTCGAGCGGAGCCGGCTATGACAGTGTGATCGCGGTCGCGGCGTTGACGAACACCGGCGCTCGCGCGTCGTACTCGAACTATGGCGCGCTCACCGTGGACATCGGGGCGCCGGGCTCCAGCATCACATCCACCCTGCCCGTTGGCAAATACGGAACCTACAGCGGAACCAGCATGGCCACGCCGCACGTCAGCGGAGCGGCGGCGCTCTATGCTGCGTCTCACCCGACGGCGGGCGCGCTCGAAATCAAGAACGCGATCTTGTCCTCGGGGACGGCCACGACTTCCCTTCAGGGTGTAACGTCCACGGGCAACCGACTGAACGTGAGCGACTTCTAGCACCTGCGTTAGATCAACCCAAACAGCCCGGAGGCGCTAGGCGGCCAGCTCATCTGGTCCCTTCCGGCTCCGGGCCACTTCCGGGGAGCGCCGGACCCAACGTCGTGGGGCCGTCACTCCCGATGCGCAGATCAGCCGGTCGTATCCAGTGAGCCGCGACGCGTTGCAAGGATCAGGGTCTTGTCGTCATCGGTACGGGCGCAGACGGCCGGCGACTTCAGAAATGCCTCCAGGGCCGACGACAGCGCCTCGCCGTCTTCGGGATGGCTGTCGCGTACCTTGCGGAAGATCGGTCGAAAGAATGGCTGGTGGGCAGCCTGGACCTGAAAGTCCAGGGCCAGACGCTGCAGTCCATCCGTGAACAGCGCCACTTCGTCGATCCGGCCAGGTTGTGCCTCGAAGGCCAGGCGCTCCCCCACCGCCGGGCTGGTGAGGAAGACCGTTTCGTTCGCGTACTCGCCCTGATCCGGCCAGAATTGACAGTTGTATCCATCCGGCTCATCAAGGCGGGATACGACGATGGCGCCGTCTCCCACCTGCACAAAGGCGGTGTAATCCACACCGATCACCGCAGCCAGAAAGGTGCACGCGAACTGGAGCGCCGCCGATCTTTCCTCAACGGCACGGCGCTCTACCTGTGTCAGGAAAAAGGCCAACCAGCGGTCGACAAACGCTCGATCGAGAGCTCGCGCGGAGCCCTTCGTCTCGATGAGCGCTGCAACCTCCTGCACGAAGAGGGCGCACGCCAGCGCAGCGCCATCGCCGCCGGAGGTCACGCTGCCGGCGCCGTCCGCCGCCACGGCCACGAGTACCGGCTCCTCTTCGGACCCCAGCACACAGCAATGGCATGCATCCTGACACGGAAGGTCCTGCGCCACATGGCCGGTCCCCTGCACCGAGGCAAGCGCAAATCGCCAGAGGCTCATCCCACACTCGCCCAGCCGTCCGGCGCGGTGGGGTTCGGGAGCGCCACCTGATCCCCCACCCCCGAGCGAGACACGGAACAGAGCGAGTTGGAGAGCCACGCGAACAGGTCGGAGAAGCGCAAACCATTCAACTTCAGCACCTGGCGCGAGGCGATCTGCTTCAGAATGTCGAAGCGCGCGTCGTCGGTCCCCACCGCAAAGAACGAAAAGCTACGCGCCGCCTCGCCCGCCCGCACCCGATCCGCCGCGCGGCGCCACCCGTCGGTGGGGCCACCATCCGTTATGAGGAAGATCCACGGACGGTAGTAGGAGACGCCGTTCTTGCGGTAGAGCTCCTTGCGCTCCTCGAGCAAATCCAGAGCCTTGTCGATGGCCTCCCCCATCGGCGTCTGGCCGCCCGCCCGAAGGGTGGGCGCCCGGAACTGATCCACCGTCTGAAACGGCTGATCCACCTTCACGGGACCAAACGTGATAATCGCTACTTCCACTCGCTTCGCGGCCATCGGGTCCGCCGAGAGGTCCAGTTCCAAACGCTCCAACCCGGCATTCAGGTCTGCAATTCGCTGGCCGCGCATCGAGCCCGACGTATCCAGAAGCAAGATGCACGGACACCGGGGCTCCGGGTTCTCGGCAAACTCCGCCTCAGCAAAGACGTCCAACGCTGCGCCGGAAAAGGGGACTTGCTGCAGATAATCACTCATGGGCTTGCTCAAACCACGTCCGGCTTCACCCCCGCCAGCCGCACCCAGAATTCCGGCAGGGGCTCCACACTCTCGCTTCTCCGGAATCGTTCAACAACCGATCTCCTCGAACCCTCTTCCCGCACTCCCAAGCCCTGGATTACGCCAGGCTTCGCGCCACCCCCGCGCTTGGGTATCTCCGATGTTTCGACCCGCCCCGTTGAGCGCGGGTCCGCCCCCCGCGACCGCTGCGGGGATGAAGGTGTCGGATATATCGCGCACACAGAAGCACTCAGCCCGAAGCACCACGTCCGACGCGACCAGTCACCATTCAAACATCGTCACCCTCGGGCTTGAACCGAGGATCCCGGAGGGACATCCGCCCGAAGCAGCGCGCTCCGGCTGCCCATCCACCCCAGGAGACACCGTCATCCTCGGGCTTGACCCGAGGATCCAGGACGGTGAGCACCGCAAGCAGTTCTCGTGAAACGCGCCCCAACAAGTCAGCCAGCGCAACGCTCCATGTCCCTGCGAATGGATCCCCGTCCTGCGAAACGAGGCTCCACCCAACGCGACCTCTGCGGGGTTGACTTAACGCGAGGCACATCCGTCCGAAGCAACGCGCTCCGTTTGACCATCCACCCCACGAGCCATCGTCATCCTCGGTCTTGACCCGAGGATCCAGCGGCGTAGGTGCGACACGAAGTCGCTTGGAGAGATTGTCATGCGAAAGGAGAGGCTTCGACATGACCGGGCGTTCCGTCGCACGTACCCTACGGGGGCCTGCGTGCGGGCAACTAAGCGTGGGAAGCCCCCCGGACAACGTATCCCATCCCTCCCCAGGGAGCATCCAAACCGCGAGGCCAGGGTGTGGCTGACAGCATCTGCCGGCCAGGGGCCAGGGTGACCCGCATGGTGAACAACACGCGAATCCTCGTCGTACCGTCGTTACTGGAAAAAGCCCAAGATGCTGATAGGCCTGGGCCAAAAGGCGCCGCAGCGGGCGTCGGGGCTCTACGCTCCTCGACCTCGGAGTACAACGCTGCCGGCGGATAGAGGACGCCTAACCGGGTCGTTTTCTCTCCAGCGAAACGTGGCAAGCCCGTTGTCTCCCTGGATCCCGGTCCGGGAAAGCGAGCCGCAAGGCAAGCCGTTGGGACAGCGGGTAAAGGACGAAGAAGAAAGCGAACGCCACCCTGTAATCGGGTGGATAGGGGCTGCGCCCTTTCGGACAACATCGCCCCCGCGCGCAAGCGAGGAGACTTCCCTCGGGTCTCGCCGACGATCTCTTCCGGCCCTTCGGCCAGGGAACCTTTGCAGATGACGGGCTCTAACCAGCCTGGTGCAGTTCCCCACGACGCTCGGCCCTGGTCGCAGCAACAGCTCAATCAGGCAGACAGCATCGTGCGCCGCCTCCAGCAACGGATCGTCAAGGCTACGCAACAACGGAAGTGGCGCAAGGTTCGCGCCTTGCAACACCCCCTCACCCGCTCTCGCAGCGCCAAAACCCTGGCTGTCGAGCGAGTCGTCACCCACCTGGGCAAGAACACGTCCGGCGTCGACGGAGTGATCTTGAAGTCGCCCAAGCAGCTTCTTGCCGCAGCCCAATCGCTGCGGGCCTGGGGCTATCGCCCCAAACCCCTGCGACGCCTCTACATACCTAAGAAGAACGGAAAGCTCCGGCCGTTGGGGATGCCCACCATCCCGCGGATGCGGGGTGGTGGGAGGGCGTCCGCGAGTTGGGAGCCTCCCCCACGAACGCTAGACCAACTCTTCGATGGGAACGTGTCCGTTGACCGGGTTCTGGGGCCGGCCGACGGTGTCGCTGAGCGGGTTCTTCTCGAAGTTGAGGCCCAGGTTGTGATAGAGGGTTGCGAAGACGTCGCGGTAATGGATCGGGCGCTCGTCGGCCTGCTCGCCGAACTTGTCGGTGGAGCCGATGACCTGCCCGGTGCGCATCCCGCCGCCGGCCAGGAACGCGAAGGCCACCTGAGGCCAATGGTCGCGACCGCCGTCCTTGTTGAAGCGCGGGGTCCGACCGAAGTCTCCCCACACCACCACTGAGCAGTCCTTGTCCATGCCGCGGTCGTGCAGGTCCTGCACCAGGGCGCTGAGGGCGACGTCGAGACGCTTGCCCTGCTCACCCGGCTTCGGATCCCAGAACCCGTGGTAGTCCCAGCCGCCGAACCCGAGGGTCACGCAGCGAACGCCGGCTTCCACCAGGCGGCGCGCCACCAGGAACTGATCATTCCAGTCCGGACCCGCGTCGGTAATGGCAGCGGGCGAGCCCTTGCCGTAGCGCTCCCGCAGCTTCGGATCTTCCTTGGTTACGTCGAGCGCGTTCACCAACCGGTCCGACATCAGAATGTCGAACGCCCGCTCGGTCACGCCGTCGAGCTGCTGGAGCATGGCCACGCCTTCGCCGGCCCGGCGGTAGCGCTCCATGGTGGAGAGCAGCTTCTTGCGATCGCTCAGCCGGTTCAACGAAATCCCACTGAGGACCAGATCGCCCATCCCCTGGCTCGTTGGCCGTACGGAGCCGTGGTTCAGCCCAAGAAAGCCGGGATGCCCCGGGTTGGAGTACGGAGCGTGCTGAGTTTTCGGAATCAACTCCACGAATGGCGGAACCGTCGGGTGAACCGGGCCGTTGACCTTGGAGAGAACGGCGCCGAGCGACGGCCAGAAGTTGTCCCGATTCTCACCAATCGGATAACCGGAGAGGCAGAGGTTCGAGGCATGCTCGTCGCGGGCGCCCACCAGGGAGCGGATGAGGACGAACTTGTCCATCATCTTCGCCATGTGAGGGAACGCCTCACCCAACTGGATGCCGGAAACGTTGGTATCGATCGGCTTGTAGGGTCCGCGAATCTCCACCGGGGCGTCGGGCTTCAGGTCGACCAGGTCGATATGCGGCGGACCGCCCGGGAGGTACACCATGATGACGGACTTGTGGTTGGAGCGAACCCCGGCCTTTTGCTCGGCGGCGAGCACGTCCTGCATCGAGAGCCCGCCCAGAGCCAGACCGCCGATGGTCAGGAATTCGCGCCGATTGATGCCGTCGCAGAAGGGTTGTCGTCTACCAAGAAGGGTGAGCATCGAGAACTCTCGCAGTGCAGACTGGAAACGGTGGGTGAACGCCGTTGAAGACGGCGGATACTGGGGGCGGTAGGCCCGGCACTGCCTGGGTGTTCCGCTGCCCTCATGATAAGCGATGCCGCCGACTTCATGCTATTCGGACATGGAGACACGCATTCCCTGCCGAAGTTGACGACAGGATGTTTGCGGTTCTTGGAGAATCTGAGATGAACCTGAGGCCGGGCGCGGGTGAGCGGACACTGCCTGCTGTCGAGACACACCAATGACATTGTTCAATGCCTTCGGCCTGCTGTGGCTGCTGCCGCTGGTCCCGGTCATCATCCTCTTCTATCTGCTCAAGCTGAAGCGGAAAGAAGTTGTCGTCAGTTCGGTGCTGCTCTGGTCTCATCTGGTGAAGGACGTTCAGGCCAACGCTCCCTTCCAGAAACTGCGGCACAACCTGCTGCTGCTGCTCCAGCTCCTTATCGCCATCCTCGCGATTCTCGCCTTCTCACAGCCTGCCTACTACACCCGAGCCCTCGGCGGCAACCACACGGTGGTCATCCTGGACGGCTCCGCCAGCATGAAGAGCAAAGATGGGCAGGGCGGATCGCGCTTCGAGGAAGCGCGTCGACTGGCGCTGCGAATGGTGGCCGACATGCACGGCGGCGATCGCATGATGGTGCTCCTCGCCACCGGCCGGACCCATCGCCTCACGAATTTCAGTTCCGACGCCAACGAACTCCGTGCAGCGATCAACGCCTCGAAACCTCAGGATACGGATACTCACCTCAGGGATGCCGTGCTCCTAGCCGCATCCGCCGCGGCTACAGGCGCGATGGACGCCAACAACCGGATCTACGTCCTCTCCGACGGCGCCTTCCCTCCGATGTCCGACATCGATCCGCGTGGCTCCGAGGTGCGGTTCGTCAAGGTCGGCTCACGCTCGAACAACGTGGGCATTGTCGCGATGGACGTTCGCCGTTCCTTCAAGGATGGCGGAAAGTATCAGATGTTTGTGGCCGTGCGAAACTACGCGCCGGAACCCCGCTCCACCAACATCGAGTTCTACCGGAACGGCAATCTGGTGGATGCCAGGGAGTTGAAGCTACCCGCAGCTTCACCGGTGGACGGATTCAGTGAACGCGCTGAGATCCTCGAAAACCTCACCGAGGTGAACGGAATCCTGGAAGCTCGGCTCGACCTGAAAGACGACCTGGACAGCGACAACATCGCCTACTCCCAGATTTCGGCGCGACGCGACTTGCAGGTGCTCCTGGTGACCGACGGCAACCTGTACCTCCAGAGGGCTTTGAATCTCGACCCCAACGTGCGCCTCAGCGTGACCACGCCGGACGCCTACATCGGTCAACCGGGCTTCGATGTGGTGGTGTTCGAGAATGTGGGTCCCAAGAAAGTCGGACCGGGCAACCACCTCTACATCAACTGCGGCGGCCCGACCGCGCCGGTGCAGGTGATCGGAAAGATCCAGAACGCGGGCATCGTGGATTGGGAGCGCGGCCACCCCGTCATGCGCTACGTCCGGCTCTCGGCGATGCAGATGCTGGAAGCGCTGAAAGTCACAGACCGTCCGTGGGCGGTGCGACTGGCGGAGCACGAGACCGGCACCGCGATCGCGGTGGGAGAGCATGGCGGCGTGAAAAGCGCGTTCGTGGGTTTCCCCCTTCTGAAGACCGAATTCCCCCTGCGAGTAGCCTTTCCGATCTTCTTCAACAACATGGTGCAGTGGCTGGGCGCGCGACCGGGCAAAACCGAAGGCATGCAACTCCGGACCGGCCAACCCGCATCCATCGACATTCCGGAAGGCGTGAAGGAGGTCACGGTGAAGGCGCCGGACGGCCGCCGCGCCGCCGCCCGCGTGGACGGCCGGACCGCCACCTACTCCGATACCGAGCAACTCGGTGTCTACGAGGCCTCGGGAACCAATCTCAATGCGCGGTTCGCCACCAATCTGCTGAGCCGCGACGAGTCCAACATCCGCCCGCAGGATCGAATTCAGTTCGGAAACCGTCCCGTGCTCGCGGGGACGGGGAGCGTGTGGGCCTGGCGGGAACTCTGGCGTCCGGTGCTGCTGGCTGCACTGCTGATCCTGGCGATTGAGTGGTGGGTCTACCATCGCCGGCTGTAGAAAGATCCCCCGTCAAACGCACTGATTTCCGCGCTGCAGCCGGGCAGGCCGAGGTTGCAGAGCCAGACCCCTGGTAAGGATTCCCCGCCGTGTACCTTCCCGCCGCGTTTCGATGCGAGGTTCCGGAGACGATCCACGAGTTGATCCGCTCCAACCCCTTTGCGGTCCTCGTCTCAACATCCGACACGGGCCTCGAGGCCACCCACCTGCCGCTCCTCCTGGATACAGAAACGGGGGTCCACGGCACACTGCGCGGCCATGTGGCGCGAGCAAATGGACAGTGGGAACGGATGCTGGGGCAGGAGGCGCTCGCGGTGTTCTCCGGCCCGCACGCCTACATTTCACCGGCGTGGTATGCATCACAGCCGTCCGTGCCCACGTGGAACTACGCGGTCGCGCACGCGTACGGCCACCCTCGCATGGTGGAGGAGACCTCCCTGGTCCTCCGGTACCTCGAGAAGCTCACCGCGATGTTCGAGGGAGCTGGGGCCACAGCGTGGAGTGTGTCGTCCGCGCCGGAGGGCTTCATCGAAAAGCTCTCCTACTCGATCGTCGCATTCGAGATCCCCATCGCTCGGTTGGAGGCCAAGTTCAAGCTCGGACAGAATCGATCACGCGTCGACCGTGAAGGAGCCATCGCCGGGCTCCAGACCACTGGAAGCTCCACCGACGTCGCGCTTGGCGAACTCATGCGGAATTGGATCGAGTAAAGCGCGGCACACCCGCATCCTGGGACGACCGGAATGGGCCTGGCGACGTGCCCTTCCCCCCGAGGCCCCGTCGCCAGGCCGTGCTCGGCAGCAACCCGCCGGCTACTCTTCAGTCGGCTCCGGAGCATCGAGCGCCGCCTGAAGGCGCTCGCAGATGGTGCGCAGGATCTTGATGCGGGCCCAGCGTTTGTCGTTGCCCTCCACCAGGGTCCATGGCGCCAGATCGGTGGAGGTGCGTTCAATCGCATCGCAGGCGGCCGCTTCGTAAGCACCCCACTTCTCGCGATTCCGCCAGTCCTCCGACGTCATTTTGTACTGCTTGTGGGGTGTCTCTTCCCGCTGCTTGAAGCGGCGCATCTGCTCATCATCGGTGATCGCCACCCAGAACTTCACCAGCACGATGCCGAACTCGTGAAGTTGCTCCTCGAAGTGGTTGATCTCAAGATAGGCTCGGCGCCAGTCTTCGTGTCGACAGAACCCCTCCAACCGCTCCACCAGCACCCGACCGTACCAGGATCGATCGAAAAGGGTCACCCTCCCGGATCGCGGTAGATGCAGCCAGAAGCGCCAGAGGTAGGGGTAACGCTTTTCCTGTTCGGTGGGCGCCGCGATGGAGATCACCTTGTAGCTCCGAGCATCCATCGCCTCCACGATGCGGCGAATGGCGCCGCCCTTGCCCGCGGCGTCGGGGCCCTCGAACACCAGAATCATACTGCGGTGCTTCTCGGCGAGCCGGCGAGAGTAGCGGTTCAGGAGCGCCTGCAGCCGGGCGAATTCATCGCGATACTCCTCCCGGCTCAAGCTCAAGGACTGGTCCAGGAGGTTGATCAGGTTGTGTTCGGGTGGGACGGGAGAATCGGGCGTTGGGCCGGGCAACTGCTCCTTCTGAACATCCTCCGCAAATCGCTCCACCATGGCATCCCGAAGGATCGTCGCAACCCGAATCATTCGGTAGCGCTCATCCCCGCCGTCCACCACATACCAGAGCGCCTGACCCTGGCTGGTCTTCCGAATCGTGCGCTCTGCGACCACCCGGTAGGCGTCGTACTGCTTGTGGAACTCCCACACCTCATCCGTAACCCGCCAACTCTGGAGGGGGTCGCGGCGGAGGGCTTTCAACCGCTTGCGTTGTTGATCGCGGCTGAGGTGCAGCCAGATCTTGATGATCAGAGCGCCGTCATGCACGAGCATCTGCTCCAGATCGACGATGCGCTGCAGGCTCTGATCGAGTTCGGCTTCACTCACTTCGTTGAGCGTGCGACGTTCCAGCGGGTCGGTGTACCAGGCGCCGAACATGATGCCGATGGAGCCCGCAGGCGGTAGGGCGCGCCAGAAGCGCCAGAACTCCGGACGATCGCGCTCTTCATCGGAGGGTTCGCCGAATGCGTGGGTATCAATGCCTCGCGCGTCGAGCCAGGCAATGAGTTCGTTGACCGTCTCGCTCTTCCCGGCGCCGTCTACGCCCCCCACCAGCAAGATGACAGGGAAGTTCGCCGTTTTTAGCTCCCGCTGCAGGTTCAGGAGATCGGTCCGAAGCGCGGGCGCCTCGCGGTCGTACTCCTCTTTCGAGAGCTTATGTCCGACTTCCGCCAACTCGAACATACCCAGTTGATCCCCGCGCGGCGCCGCGCCCCGTTATCCAGCGATGGATCAAGAGCGCCCCCGCGAAATCCCAAACACGATCGGGCCCGTCTCCCATCCCGAGTGCTACTTCACCTCAGAGGGGGAAAAGCCCTTGTAGCCAGCCTTCAAGCTCAACCGGAATGGCCGGGTCGAGCAGGTTGCACGAGACTCCGCGACGTAACCCTGCTTGGATCAACCCGATCAAGTCCCAATCCAGGAGGATACCTGAAATGCAGACGACTCGCGCGGCCCAGATGGTGGCGCCGAGGCGGATAGAGTGGATCGACTTCCCCTTTCCCGAGCCGGGAGACGGCGAAATCGTGGTGCGTCTGGAGGCCGCCGCGGTTTGCGGCAGCGATCTTCCCTATTTCCTGGGGGAAATGGAGCATCCGGCTCTGGCGAACCATCGTTATCCCCTGCCACCCTTCTACTCGCTCCACGAACTGATCGGCTACGTATCCATGAGCCGCTCGAAGCGCTTCAAGGAGGGTGATCGCGTCCTCTCCGTGCCTCCCCTGCAGAAGGGAATGGGCCTCGACTTCCTTGCGCACGAATCCATGACGGTGCCCATTCCGGCGGGCCCACCGGAGCGTCTGGTGCTTGCCCAGCCGCTCGGAACCGTTGTGCATGCCTGCATGAAGCTGCCGAATTTACTCGGGCAAACCGCCGTCATCATCGGGCAGGGCCCAATCGGCCAGCTCTTCACGGGTCTCCTGAACCGGATGGGCGTGCGAGACCTGATCGCCGTCGACCTGCTGCCGGAGCGTCTTGCGGTTTCCAGGCGGATGGGCGCCACGGCAACACTGCAGGCCGGCGTGGATGACGTGCGGTCGGCGATCCTCGACCGCACGCACGGCCACGGCGCGGATTTGGTGGTGGAGGCTGTCGGGTATCCTGCCACCCTGAACGAGGCGGCCGGGTTGATCCGCCGCAACGGAACCTTGCTCGCGTTCGGCGTACCCCATCAGCCGCGCTACGAGATCTCGTTCCTCGACTTCTTCGTGAAGGAAGGGCGCCTCATCAACAGCCTGGGGCCCGACATTCAGCGGGAGTTCCCCATCGCCGTCGACCTCATCGCATCCGGTCGACTGGATGTGACCCCCATCGTGACTCACCACTTCCCCCTCGAAGAAGCGCAGCGAGCCTTCTCCCTGTTCGCTCAGCGGACAGATGGCGTCTTGAAGGCGATCCTTCACGGTGACGCCCGATCCATCCCGGTGGTCCATGCCACCACGCTCCCGCCGAACGGACCGCACCCGGCTCAATAGAAATGCAACGGCCCGGAGCTAAACAGTTAGCCCGGCTCCGTCGTTCTAAGGATGGCTACGACGAGCAGCTACTTCCGGGCGGTTTCCGGCCCGGCGCCCCATCACTCTCAGCAGCGATGGGGTTCTTTTTTTGCCCGTTCGGATCCGGCCCATCTCAGAGCGTGGCCGGGAAGGAACCGACGCCTTTCGACGGCGAAATCCTCACTATCGACCGGGCCCTCAACCGAGCCTCCCCAGAGCAGAATGCCACCCCTCAACAGCGATTCGGACCCTTCTCTAGCACAGTGGCAGCCCGTCGACCAATCATTCGACCTTGAAGTCGAGGCGCCGGAGACGATCGGGATCCTCATTGCCGAGCCGGACTCGCTTCTACAGCAGTTCCTCGGCGAGATCCTTTCCGCGGAACCGGGATTTCGTGTGGTGGGAAGCGTGCTTCGCGGAGAGCATGTTGCCGCCGAAGTGGAGCGCTCGCGACCGGACGTGCTCTTGCTGGATCTCGGGCTGCCGGATCGAGATGCGCTGCGTGTCATTGAGGAACTGGAGGGCCGCTCGGATCCACCCAAGGTGCTGGTCCTGAGCGGAGACGAACGCGAAGAGACTCAGCTCAAAACGGCGCGCGCGGGAGCCCACGGATTCATCGGGAAATCGGTTGCCAAAGCCTCGCTGACCAAGGCAATTCAGACGATCGCATCCGGCGAAGTCTGGTTCTCGCGGCGGGTGGTCGATCTCATCTTCAACGAGTACCCCACCCTGGTGCGTCGCGCAAAGGCTCAAGAGGGTCCGATTTCGCTGCTCTCGGACCGGGAGCGAGAAGTGCTGCTGCGGGTGGCGAGAGGGCTGACCAACAAGCAGATCGCGGATGAGCTCTACATGTCCATCAGCACGGTAAAGAGCCACATTCGCAGCGTCTTCCAGAAGCTGGATCTCAGCAGCCGCACTGAAGCGGCCATCTTTGCCGTCCGCGAAGGCTTGGAAGAGAAGCTGACCCGCCCTAACGACTAACACATCAGCCTCAATCAGATCTTGAGCCTCCGGCCCACTGCAGGGGAGGACGGTCTCCGGCGGTCCACAACAGGCAGTCAGAGCCGCTTGGAGGCAGCCCTTCCCAGCGTCGCGGAGGGTGCCACGAAGATGCCGAAGGCTCTTGGTGGTCCACCGCAGTGGGGACATCGGATCACCACGCTCTTCAGGCGCGATAGGGGCCTCGAGATCCACTTCGATCCCAGACTGCACGGCGCACACGAGGTTCCCTCCGCCCCCTGGCCTCCGGATCCTGCGTGTGCCGTTGGCATGGCTCCATGGAGCACACTGGAACTGTGCCTGGCCGAACGCGCTGTAGCGAGCTTTGGACGTGACCGTGTCGACCCGTCCCGCTCCGTCGGTGAGCGCCCGCGTGCTGCCGAGCCGGTCGGCGTGGTGGAACCGGTCCGTCCCCGCGGCGCGGAACCCGACGCCGGGCGTGTAGACCGTGTTCCGATTCGTGTCGTGGAGGCCGTAGCTGTTGATGTGGGCGCCGGTGATCGGGTCGCTCTTCGTGATCCGCTCGCCGTCGGCGGTGTAGGTCGCGCTCAGGAGCTGTCGGTTTCCCGCGGAGCGATCTCGCGCTTGTCGCAGCCGGGTCTTGTCGCGGATTTAGGTCACGAGGTCGAACAGGGGCTCGGGATCAGCGTGCTTGGGGTGCTTTGGCAGCCCGCAGCATCGGTACCGGAGGCTAACGGCCCAATCTCAACCCGGCTTCGGACAACACTCCGGGACTCGCGCCGGTGATCCCCCTCCTGATTTCATCCCATCGAAGGCCATCCATCTGGGGTCGAGCGGGGACCGGTGATCCAGCGCAAGGTCTCCCACGGCGCCAAAACGGAGGACGGAGCGTTCGAGCTGAGCGTATTCGCCTCGCTATTTCGGACGATCACGATGCGAGGACTCCTCGATCCCATCGAAGCGGCGTGCGAGTTCCTGAGAACCGGAAAACTGCCGGACGGTCCGGACACAACCGCCGCTCCGGCGGAATGATCCGGGCCCGGCCGAGAAGCCCAACTGCAAGGAACTGACCGGGTGCCCGTCAGATTTTCGCACGGGCGTGTAGAAACTTGACTCGAACCCTCAGTGGCTGTGATTCAACTCTTGTTGGGTGCACGATGATGACAGCGC
>SYKE01000291.1 GCA_005798285.1 Actinomycetota bacterium | reverse complement strand
GGCCAACATGAGCCACGAAATCCGGACTCCAATGAACGGGATTCTCGGAATGGTTGAGTTGGCGTTGGCAACCCGGCTGGACTCCACCCAAAAGGAGTACCTCAACCTGGTCCGGACGTCGGCATCGGCGCTGCGGCAGGTGCTCGACGACATTCTCGACTTCTCAAAAATAGAAGCCGGGCGGCTGGAGCTTCACTTCAATACCTTCCATCTACGAGACTGCCTGGGCGAGACTCTGCGGAGCGTCGCCGTCCGAGCCGGTGAAAAGGGCCTGGAACTCGACTATTGGGTGGATCGCCAGGTTCCTGAAGAGGTCAACGGAGACGAAGGCCGAATTCGGCAGGTAGTCTTGAATCTTGTTGGTAACGCCATCAAGTTTACAGATCACGGCCGAGTGCTCGTCAGGGTCAAGTTGAGCGAGTCCGAGGAGTCTCGACTCGCGGACGATGAGATCGAACTCGAAGTCACAGTTGAGGACACCGGCATCGGCATCCCGCCGGAAAAGCACGCGCTCGTGCTTCAGCCGTTCTCCCAGGCCGACGGCACGATCGCCCGACGATTCGGCGGGACAGGATTGGGCCTCGCCATCAGCACGAGTCTGGTTGCCATGATGGGAGGCCGGTTTTGGCTGAGAAGCGTCCCCGGCCAGGGAAGCGCCTTTGGCTTTACCCTGCGATTGACCCGGGGAGCGCCCGGCGCCGGACTCCCGATTGATGCGCTGTTGGGCCTGCCGGTTGAATTGTGGCCGACCACGGAAGGCTCCAGGGAACTGCTGGGGGAGCTGTTGGAGGGCTGGCGCATGGCGCCGGCGGAAGCCAGCCGGGGCGGAGTCTCCTCGATGGACACGCTCGGCCGGCCGGTGCCGCTCATCATCGATGTGCCGGTATCTCCCATCTCGGCAGCGGCTCTTGTAAGCGAACTCCACGACTCCCGAGTGGATTTCTCGCGGGTTATCCTGCTGCTGCCGCCCTCAGAGCTCGGCAGATGGATCCCCTGGGGACGAGATCGAGGGGTGCGGCACCACATCACAAAGCCGCCGAAGCCCAGCGAACTCCTGGAAGCAATCCAGCGCGTTGTGCGGGTCTCGGCGCCGGACGTTGACCCGGTCGGTCCCCAGCGCTCAAGCGCGCCGATCCGGCCGTTGCGCATTCTAGCGGCTGAGGACAACCTCATCAATCAGACGCTGGTAATGCGGCTGCTCCAGCGGGTCGGCCACCATGTCGATTGTGCTGAGACGGGTTTAGAGGCTCTCCGAGCGCTGGATCTTGAGCCGTACGACCTCGTGCTGATGGATCTTCAGATGCCGGAATTAGATGGGATTGAGGCGACCCGCCGAATCCGCGAACGGGAGGCGACAGCCGGTCGTTCGGGGCCACAACAAGCATCGCACATCCCGATCATCGCATTGACAGCCCACGCGATGAAGGGTGACCGAGAGGCATGTCTGGCCGCCGGTATGGATGACTACCTCACCAAACCCATCAATCTGTCGGATATCCTCGCTGCCATCGAACGGCTCTTCCCCGGGCATGGGACGGTCCTGCAAACAGAGGGTACTGCGGTTTCCACCCTCGACCAGGAGGATGAGACCGCGGTGACCGAGCCGGCAGTAGATCGGGGGGAGCTCATCGCACGAACCCAAGGGGATTGGGAACTCTTGCAGGAGATCCTCTCGCTGTGCGAAACGGGGGTCCGGCCCCGCATCAACCAGCTGGAGTCGGAGATCTCTCGAGGAGATCTTGCAACCGCCCGAGCGACAGCACACACGCTAAAGGGTCTCTTGTCCAATTTGGCGGCCGTGCGAGGCGCAGAATTGGCCAGAGACGTGCAGCGAACCCTTGAGCACGGACAGAGTTCCGAGCGGTCGGTAATCATGTTGAAATTGGAAGTGGAGCGGGTGCTTTCGGAGCTTTCAGCGTGGAAGGAGAGCCGGTGAAGTGCTGATTCTCGTAGCCGATGACGACCCCATTTCCAGACGACTGCTATCGGGTAATCTGGTTCGGTGGAACTACACCGTGGAGGAGGCCGAAGATGGCAACGCCGCCTGGGCGGCCCTGACGCGCGTCGGCGGGCCTCAGCTCGCCATTCTCGACTGGACCATGCCTGGGCGATCAGGCGTGGAGATCTGCCGCGAGCTCAGGCGGCGCCCAGCGGACGCCGCCCGGTACTTGCTTCTCTTGACGGCGCGGGGCGAAGTCTCCGACATCGTGGAGGGGTTGGAGAACGGGGCCAGCGACTTCTTGAGTAAACCGTTTCAGACCGACGAACTGAGGGCCCGACTGGCCGTGGGGGTCCGTGTCTTGGAACTTCAAAACAAACTGGCTCAGCAGGTGGCCGAGTTGCAGCAAGCTCTCGACGAAGTGAAGCAGCTTCGTCGGATTGTACCGATCTGCTGTTACTGTAAAAACGTCCGCACGGACAAACGATTCTGGCAGCGGGTTGAGGACTACCTGGTTGGCCACAACCAGGTGGATATCAGCCACGGGATCTGTCCCGACTGTTGGGAACGAGTTATCCAACCGCAAATGCGGGAACTCTGGGGGCATGAGGTCCCTTACGAAGATGGTGAGAGCGATCAACCGGGACCAACTCCGGAAACAGTTTGACGAACTAGGCTTTGTAACGTCGATCCGGGTCGCCGATCCGTTCGACGCAAACCGTATCCGCGATGAGTTTGACGCCCTTGAGGCTGCGGAGGGCCGCGACCGCTGCCAGGTCGGTCTCGTGGACCGCCACACCGACGTGGAGTTCGTGTGGCGGCTCGCAACCCGTCCAGAGGTCTTGGATGCGGTTGAGGCGGTGATGGGTCCTGACATCCTGCTGCTGGCCACCCACTTTTTCTGCAAGTATCCACCCGCCTCCGGCGTGGCCGGTCCGCGAGTGGGCTGGGCTCGCGGCGGCACTGAGCCCGAGAGCACCGAAGAAAAGCTGGCGGAGCGGTACGTTGCCTGGCATCAGGACGTGACGTACTGGGGTCTCGAGCCGCCCTACGCCCTGACGGCGTGGTATGCCGTGGACGACAGCGACGTGGAAAATGGGTGCATGCGGGTGATCCCAGGTACCCACGACACGCTGAGGCCGCATCGATCCGCCGAACGTCTCGGCAATCTCCTCTCCATCAATCAGGAGGTGGAGACTGCGGAAGGTGAGGATCGTGCCGTAGACCTCCCCCTCCTCGCTGGGGAAATATCGTTGCATCACGGATTATTGATTCACGGCAGCAACCCGAACCGCTCAGCAAGGCGACGGTGCGGACTCACTATCCGGTACGTTCACCCTGGAGTGAGAGTTGCCGCAGCGAACTCACTCAACCGTCCCTGGCGGGCCATTTTGGTTCGAGGTTCGGATCCGAATGGACACTTTGGCCGGGCGGAAGCCCCGTTCTAGTCCGAAAAACCAATCCTGCTTGCAAAACCCTGCAAAGGGGGAACCATTGGCGGCGTGAGGGTTCATTGAGGGTGTAGGTGTCACCCCCCCGTGGCGTTGCCCACGAGGTATCTTCGGAGATGGGGGGTCAGTTCGACATCGAGTCGAGGTTTCCCCGGAGGCAAGGAATGAAATCGGGTTTGGTATCTGCAAGCGCTGTACTGGCGCTATCTACACTGTTTCTCGGCTCCGCCTCCGGGTTTCAGCGTTCCTCAAGCCGCACGATTCCGGCTGACACAGTCATTCGGGCAGAGCTCGATGACCAGTTGAGTACGCGCAACAACAAGCAGGGCGATGTATTTACCGCCACTTTGACCAGTCGGGACTTCAGCGGTCTCCCGGAGGGGACACGCTTTCAGGGCGTCGTGACCCAGGCGCGCCGTCCCACCCAGAGAGACCCGGCTGTGCTGGACGTTCGTTTCCAGCGCGCCATCCTTCCGGGCGGCTCAACGGTAGCCGTAGATGGGCAGCTCTTCTCGCTCGACAAAGACAATGTCGTGGAGACCCGCAACGGTCGTCTGCAGTCGAAGCCCGGCAAGAAGAAGTTTGATGTGAAGTGGGTGGCCTACGGAGCGGGGGCCGGCGCCATCCTCGGCACCGTGTTCGGTGGTAAGGCCGGTCGAGGCGCGCTTCTTGGCGGACTCGGCGGGGCAGCTTATGCCTACCTGAATAAGGGTAAGGGGAAGGACCACGGCGACGTGCAACTCTCAGCCGGCGACGAGTTCGGCATTCGGCTCTCGAGGCAGATGGTCTTTACGAACAAGACGAACTACCGCTACGCCAAGTACGACTCGCAGGTGGGTCGTGATCGCTGATTGATCACAGCCCGTCCAGCATCAGAGGGGGAGCCCGCGGGCTCCCCCTCTTTCGTTGTCCCCCCGACGCACGCTACGGGAAGTGGTCGACGATGCATGACTCGTGGGACGGGGCGCCATGCCACCACTTCCAACAGTTCATCCAAATGACACGATGCTTGTACGCGTCCGTCTGGCTGTCGATGGGGAGCCAGATCCGGTTAAAGGAGTCGAGCAGCTCCTCTCCCGTCGCCGAGCCAGCGTTCCAGGCCGGGCGATCCGGAGGCGAGCTTCGATCGAAGAGAAACTTCAACATGTAGCGAGTCTTCTCGCTTCGGTTGTGAGTCGCTCGATGCCAGATGTCGTAATGCGTGATGGCAACCGTGCCGGCGGGTACGGTCAATGAAACCTGTGTCTTGATGGACCCATAGGCGGCCATCCGTGAGGTGGGGGTATTCCGGAACTGGGTGCCCGGGACGATCTGCGTGGGACCCATCTCAAGCGTGACATCTTGAGGATAGTACATTGCCAGGAGCCGCCACACCTGGTGATGTCGCTTGTTCACGTCGTCCTGATGCCACTGTTGGCCCCGCATACCGGGCGGGCTCGCATGGCAGTGCCGGTGGGGATGCATCGTGTAGTCCGGCCCGAGAATGCTGGTGAGGGCGCCCGTCACGGTGGGAGCATTCCAAACTCGCTCCAGGTCCGGCACTTCCTCAAGGACTTCGTTGCCCGGGTTCCCCCCCCGCTGAAAAAGGCTCTCCAACTGTGCACACACGTCCGAGTGGAACCTCGAGGGCAACTCTGAGTCCGTCAGATGATACCCCTGCACCAGAAAGTCCCGCATCTGGATGTCACCCAGCAGTCGTGGCGACGGTTGTGCCGTCGCGCTCAGCACATCACTCATTCGTCCAGTTGCTCCAATACGAACTCGAAGCCCAGTCCATCAAGGTAGACATCGTCAGTGGCCGAGCAGGCGACTGGGAACTGTACAACCATCCACCCTGCCTCAATGGCCGCAGCGACGGTAGGATAGGGCATCTCGGCGTCGCACTGTTCGGACCCGTTCGACGGATGCCTCTGGAATGCGATCACCGGAGAGTCCACGGAAGGCTCGCGAGAGTGCAGGTACAGCAGCCGCTGGCGCGGCCGAGGGTGGGTGGTCAGTAATCGTTCCAGAGCATCCAGTTGAGCAACTCCGACGCCCTGGGGAAGAGACCGAACCGCTGCCAGCCACCCCCGAACGGCATGGCAAATGGGTTGACAATCCCTCAACGGGCTCCCCCCGCTTTCCGGAAGAAGATGACGTGCTGCCTGGGCAAGTCCCGCAGCGTGCGTTCCCAACTCATCCCGGGATGAATGGCCATCTCCTTCTTAACCTGTGCCTCCGACATCTTGTGCACCAGTTTGATCGGCACGGTCGGGTCCTCCAACCGGTACTCGACAAACGCGATCCGTCCGCCGGGTTTGAGGGATCGAACCATGGCTTGCCCCATCTCCCAGGGGTACGAAAACTCGTGGTAAACGTCTACCATTAAGATGAGGTCCACACTGCCTGGCGAAAGTTTCGGATCCTTCTCATCCCCCAGGACAGGGATGACGTTCGAGAGCTTTTTCTCCGCCGACCGTTTACGAATGATCTCCAGCATTTCCGGCTGAACGTCAACGGCCATCACCTTTCCCGTGGGGCCGAGTCTCTGTGCGATCGGAAAACTGAGATAGCCGGAGCCGGCGCCGATATCCGCGATCACCTGGCCGGGTTTCAGGTTTAGAAGATCGAGGAGCAGACTCGGTCTCTCTTCTTCCTCGCGCTCCGGCCGCTCCAACCAGTCGGCTGCCTGATGCCCCATCACATGAGCGATCTCTCGCCCCATGTAGAACTTCCCGATCCCGTTCGGATCGTGGATGCGACGCATCTCGTACGTTGGCGCTCTCGGCACGGATCGCTGCTTCCGCTGTGCCAGCCCCAACTTCGGAGTTACCGCCGCTGCGAGAACCAACACGGCGCAACAGAACTGCTGAACGGACTTCACTCCTCTGTCCTCCCCGCGGCGGAATCGTCGGCAGGATGCAAGATCTCCACGCCATAGCGGGGAGCCGCCGCAAGGAGCGCCGCGATCTCCTCAGGCGTCGGACCCGCCGGTGTCCCACCCTCGAAGTCAACCGGGCGACCGACCTCCAGGAACATCTGTTCCAGACCGGCGGGTACGATGGTGATCAGCATTCGTGCGCGGGCGCCGGTCTCGTTCCGAAATGCGTGGGACACGCCGACGGGCATATTCGCAAACTCACCCGGCCCGGCCACCAACCGACGGCCATCCACGGTGAAAGTGATCTCGCCCTCGAGCACGAAGAAGCCTTCCTCTTCCCGAGAGTGAATGTGGGGCGGCGGACCTCCACCGGGTGGCACCACCGCCTCCCACTGAGCATAGCGGCCACCCGTGTCGTCCCCGGTCGCCAGGAAGCGATAAACATCACCCACGACCGCCACGGTGCGACCCTCGCCGGGCTGACGCACAGCCGCGCTTCTCATCCCACGACCCCCCTGTCCCAACCACCGGTCACAGTACGCCACAGTTAGCCGAATGTAACGCCGAATGCCTGCCACTCCATCTCAACCAAGAGCAAGCCGACTGTGGAGCGTCGATGTACTACGAGGGAGCGCTGCGCTCGGGGTGGTCGTATATCACGCCGTCGGTGTCGGCCACCTCCTCGATCCTCGGGAAGTCTGGCCCACTTACCAGACCCTCCTGCCCAGGCTGGCTTCCATTGGCGCGTCGGGGGTGATGCTTTTCTTCGTCATCTCCGGCTTCTGCATCCATCTGCGGCGCGCGCGGGCCACGGAGCCGACGTCCTTTCAATGGAGAGCCTTCTGGCGCCGCCGGTTCTTCCGACTCTATCCGGCGTATCTGGCAGCGCTTATCCTCTATGCCGGATCGCTCACGCTCCGGGGGGAGTGGAAGGCAAATCCGATTTACGAACTGGCCCTCCACCTGGGGTTAGTCCAGAACCTGGATCCCAGAGTTGCCTTCAGCCTTACCGGCGTGTTCTGGTCGCTTGCCGTCGAGGAGCAACTCTATGCGCTCTATCCAGTGCTGCTGCGCCTGCGGGAGAACTGGGGTTGGCGGAATACGCTCCTGCTGCTCATTGGAATCCGCTGTGCCACCTTCGAGGGGTGCGAGTGGAGCTATCGGGCCTTTGGGATCGCGCCGCCGTTCGGGGCCAGCGCACCCGCGCTCTGGATTTGCTGGGCGATGGGCGCTTTTGGCGCCGAGGCCCACTGCGGGCGTGTTCGGTTGCACCGCTCTCTTACTTGGGCATGGCTGTCTCCCGCACTGGTGGTTGGAAGTCTCGCGCTACGGGATGTCCAGTACGTGCTCGATCCTGCGTCCCTCGCTTCCAAACTCTGGTGGCGGCTCGGACAGACCACCCTTCCGGTGCTCACGGCGCTGGGGTACTTCATCTGGGTCAACGCCGCGGTAGCAAGGGAGGATCGCCACCGCTCCAGCGAGGTTCGATCGCCATGGGTGCGAATGCTCGCTGGCGTCGGAGTGTTCTCGTACTCGCTCTATCTTACCCACGAGTGGGTGTTCAGGGACCTCGTGCACTTCGTAGGCGCAGTGAGCGTAGTCTCAGCCGCATGGTGGGCGGACCATCGCCTCCTGTTGATTCCCGTTTGCCTGGGAGTCGCGTACGTGTTCCACTTGATCTTCGAACGGCCGTCTCTTGCGACGGGAACTTCCAGTGCGGCGGGCAAACAGACCTGGCGTTAAGTCTTCAAGGCCGCGGCCAGGATTTCGGTAAGCTTTTGGTTCCCCAGTTCCGAGAGGTGGCCATCGATAAAAAGGTAGTAAGGTCGGCCGACGCCAGGGTCGAGCGCGGATGTGTCGATCCACTCCACACCATCGATCGGTACGGACATTGCTCCGGACCGACGAACGACCGGGCCAAACTGCCCCATCGTGGGCGCTACGAAGAATCGGATGCGCATCGACTTGCAGCGAGCAGCCAACTTCTCAATCGCGCTGCGCTCAATCTCCCACCCGCGGCTCTTTGGATCCAGTAACTCAGGCATCGCTTCCCCGCCCCGAATCCACTGATTCAGGATCCGGCACAGAAACGACTGGCGGAGGTCCCCTGTTCTCAGAATGTAGGGCATCCCGAGGTTGACGGGCGGCGTCGCACGCGGAGAAGTTGGCGGAGGGATGATCGAGGGAGTGAGCCGCTCCGGAGATCCCGGGCCTAGCCAGGCTCGCTCATCGGCCGCACCGAGGAGACCCGCGCCATCGTCGGGATCTGTGAGATTGAGAAAGTAGATGACGGCGCGTGGTTGAAGCGATCGACCGAATCGCTCGAAGACCGCCCAACTGGTGAACGCCTCAATGCCCGGCACCCCCAGCGAGGTCACCTTGAGGCCGGTTGCGTGCTCCAGCAGTTGGGCCGGAGTCTGGTCAACTGCCACTCCCCATCCGTAGGCGAACGAGTCTCCGAGGATGACGACGTCGGCACGGTCGCGCTCGTGCGGATTCCGGAAGCCGTTTCGATCGCCCCGATGTCGCCAGTGCCCCGTGAAAAGTGGCGTGACCTGAGTCTCGACGTGAGGCAACAGTATTTTCAGCTTCAGATCCCCCACCTTCAACCCGTGGTAAGCCGGAACCGGACTACCGGCCCAGTGGTGCCACGGGTTCTGGCGGGCCATCCATCTGAGGCAGCTCTCTGCCAGGACAAGCGAGAACAGCAAGGAGGTAAGAGCGAATTCGACTCGGGCCAACATGGCCCAGCCGGCACGAAGGCGCAGGTGAAGCGCGGCCAGACACACCAGGAAAACGGTCACCAACCACAGTGCGGCGGATGCGCGACCCGACAGATGGTGATCGGAGGAGAGCCATCCTCCACTCCAGAGTGGGCACACCGCGGCGGCGGCGACGAAACACCCCACCGCCGCCGTACGAAACCATCGGGGTGAGAGGGGGCAGTTGAGTTGGGGCAACGGCTTGGGGTCGGAAGTGGACCCTGGGGACAACGAGTTCGGCTCGCCGCCCCAGGGCTCACTCCAGGAGGCTACTCGCCGACTTGCTCTGCCAGAGCCGTCGGAGAGAGGAAGGCTCGCAGGCCGGCCTCATCCGGGCACTCCGCACAATCGGCGCAGTTCGCTTTGGCGGCGCCGGACTTTCCTGCCTGGGCCGGCGCGCACGCAGACGCCGAGGCGCAGGACTTCGCTGCCAGGGCAACGGTATCGGCATGGTCGATGCACGTCTGGCAGCGAGACCCCGAGTGGAAAAGTGCATTCCCGACTTCGCAGCACGTTACGGGACCACAGTGGTCCGCCACGTAAGCCTTGCAGCACACCGGCCGACCCTGTCCCAGGGTGCACGTCTGCGCAGCGGGCTTGGCGTCTGCGAAGGCAGACACGGCGAGTACGCCCGCCATCATCAGCGAAAACCCGAAACTGAACTTCATGATCGCAGTCCCTTCTTGCAAACCGTTCGCTGGCCCGGTAAAACGCTTCACACTCGGCCGGGCGGCATCTCAAGCTGCTGCTTCTATTCTCGCACGAATCCGCCTGAGTCCTTCCATCAGAAGTTCCCGCGACGTGGCAAACGAGATGCGGACATACTCCTCATCTTCACCGAGATTGCGCGAGCCGAAGTTGGTTCTGGCGAGTACCGCGATGCCCGCTTCGTGAAGCATCAGGTGCTGAAACTCCTCAGCGCCTTTGACTCCCAGCATGCGACAAGCCTGTGTCACGTTTGGGAAGGCGTAGAAGGCCCCTTTGGGCATCACGCATGAAATGCCCGGGATACGGTTCAGCTCCGCAACCGCCATGTCGCGTCGGCCTCGAAACTCTCCGATCATCGCGCGGACCGCATCCTGCGGACCATCTAGAGCCTCGACCCCAGCGTCCTGGACGAAGGTGGCCGTGCAGGATACCGAGTTGGTGTTCAACTGAGCGATCCTGTCCGCCATCTCCTTCGGGGCGGCGCCGTACCCCATGCGCCAGCCCGTCATGGCGTACGTCTTGGAAAAGCC
This sequence comes from Actinomycetota bacterium, assembly GCA_005798285.1. Classification (GTDB taxonomy): domain Bacteria; phylum Armatimonadota; class SYMT01; order SYMT01; family SYMT01; genus F1-80-MAGs030. The sequence goes on along the minus strand of SYKE01000291.1, from coordinate 27,375 downwards.
GTCGAGCAGAATCGTACGGTTCTTCATTCCCGGGATCTGGGTGATGCTCGCGTGGCTCCCCTCAAAGAGGAACTCGCTGTAGATTTCATCCGCGAGGACCCAAGCGTCCACGGACGTTGCTAGTTCGGCGATGACCTGCAGATCCTCCGGCGTCAAGACACCCCCGGTTGGATTGTTCGGCGAATTGATGATGATCATCTTTGTTCGCTGGTTCACCGAGCGCCGGAGTTGATCCACGTCCAGGCTGAAGTCTCTAGCCTCGACCAGTGGCATCGGAACAGGTTTCGCGCCGGCGAAGTTGATCACCGACTCATAGATCGGAAATCCCGGGCTAGGGTAGATGATCTCGTCACCCGGCTCCGCCACGGCGAGGATTGAGTGAAAAAGGATCGGCTTGCCGCCGGGGGTGATCACGACCTCTTCCGGCTCAAAGTCGAGCCCCCGGCTTCGCGTGAGGTAGCGGGCAACCGCACCCCGGAGTTCTCTCGTGCCGGCCGAGGGGCCGTAGTGCGTGCGTCCCGCGTCGAGCGCCCGCTTGGCCGCCTCACGAATATTCTCAGGCGTATCGAAGTCCGGGTCACCGATTCCCAGGGAGACCACGTCCTTGCCGACGGCGCGAAGCTTCTCGATCTCCGCCAATACGGTGAACGCGTTTTCGGTGCCCAACCGCGACATCCGCTCTGCATACTTCATTCGTTCATTCTCCCGGGGGCGCACCCCCGATCGTGACGTGGGGTTATCAGCCCAGGCAGCGCCGGAGGTACTCGACGGATCGGGGCAGCACCTCATCAGCAGGCCCAGACAACCGACATTCCAATGCCAGCCAGCCGTCGTAGCCAACTTCCCGCAGCGCTGCAAAACCGGCGGTGAAGTCGATGGATCCCGTACCGGGCTCCTTGCGGGTATTGTCCGCCACATGTATGTGACCGATCTGGGGTGCGATGGACCTCAGGGAAGCTGGGACGTCTTCCTGCTCGATGTTCATGTGAAAGAAGTCCGGGATGACATCCACTCCGGCGCTTCCGACCTCCCGGACGACCCAGGCAGCCTCTTCGATGTTCTGCAGAGCGTTGCTCTCATACCGGTTCAAGGGCTCCAGGTGCAGCCGCGCTCCCACGGATAGAGCGTGGGCTCCCAGTTCGGTCAGGACGGTGATCAACAACTGGAGTTCCAACTCGTGCCGGCTCTTCCAGGGTGAGAGATCGGGCAGCCGGTCGTTCGAGTTGAAGATCGGTACGGCAATCGGGCCCGTGGCGCCGAGTTCGGCGGCGATGTCGAGCAGGGTCTTGACGGTATCGACGCACTTGCGTCGACGAGCTGGATCGGGATGGACGAGCTCACACGGGAAGCCTCCGCAAATCGAACTGGCGCGAATCGCGCTGTCCCTCAGCACGCTGCGCCTTTCCGCGAGACCTGAGGCGTCGAGCAGTCGTGCTCCGTTGAGCTCCACCCCTTCAAAACCATAGCTCTCGAGTCTTGCTGCCCGGTCGGCAAACGCCGCTCCCGGCGCCAGACCTTCTTGACACGCCAACTTCATGGGTCGGCCTCCCCGCCGTGGGCTCTCTCCCGTCATTTGCCCGACCTGCCCGCGTGTTGTTCGGTCAGCCGAGAGAGCCGTCCTTCACCAACCAACCGGCCCTGTCGGATCCGGCTACACTGAATTCAAATGCAGCATTATCGAGTCACTCGCTCCCTGGCGACCCTTTGCGCCGTTCTGACGGCCGCATGGGGTCTCACTTCGCCTCCCGTCTCGGCCGTCGGGCCGGGCAACCTGCGAGTCTCTTTCGTGGATGTCGGCCAGGGGGACGGCGCTGTGGCGGTCACACCCGCCGGCCAGGCGATCGTCATTGACGCAGGTCCGCGGGACGCATCGGACGCGATGCGTGCGGAACTTCGCGCCCTCGGCGTCAAGAAGTTGGATTGGGTCGTGGCGTCGCACCCTCACGCCGACCACATCGGGGGATTGCCTGAACTCATTGCGTCGTTTCCCCCACGACAGGTCCTGGATCCCACCTATGTGCATGGGACGGCGCTTCAGAAGCGATTCTTGAAGCAGGTGGGCTCCAGCGGGGCCAGACTGGTGCGAGCTCGGGCGGGCTCTTCGATCCAACTCGATCCATCGGTGAAGCTCCAGGTGCTTGCGCCGCCCGCCCGGTTGTTTCAAGGCGGGGACTCCGACGCAAACAACAACTCCATCGTGTGCCGTCTCTCCTTCGGCGCGACGTATTTCCTCTTCACTGGGGACCTCGAGGCAGACGGACGGGCAGCGCTGCTCAAGAACTCTCCAGCGGACCAGCTTCGAGCCGACGTGTTGAAGGTGGCGCACCACGGCAGTCACAATGGCGCCGACCCCGCCTTCCTCGCAGCGGTGCGTCCCAGAATCGCCGTCATCTCCTGCGGCAAGGGCAATGATTACGGTCATCCGCACCGCGAAGCGCTCGATCAGTTGGCACGCTCGGGGAGCCGCATTCTCCGCACCGATCAGCTCGGGACCATACGATGCGTTTCCGATGGAAAGACGGTCCGAGTGGTGTCGAAGTTGCCCGTCCTGCCGCCGAAGCAGCTCCTTGTGCCGGCCAGGGTCGGGGGCGGATTTATCGGTAACCCGCGGAGCCATGTGGTGCATGCGGCTGATTGCAAGCAGGCCCCGCGGCTGGGCAACCGGGCGGAATTCAAGGATCTGCGGAAGGCGCTGTCGGCGGGATACCGAAGTCACGCTGCGTGCCTGGGCCGATAGATCCCCACATCAACCGATCACGGCGAGGCATTCGGGTCAACGAGGTCTGCATAGAGATCGGCGATCTCACCCCGAGTATCGCTGCGTGGGTCTGTCTCCAGTCGGACACGGAGAGCGTCGCCTTCACCGACACCGGACGGCAGCCAACTTCGTGGGATCGTTCCCATCTCAACCGGTTCTGTGCGGGATACCAGCACCGCACGGTCGCCTTCAAAACGGTCGAGATCCAACAACAGCTCAGTCACTCGGCGCCTCCCTTCCAAACCGCTTCGGCGGCAAGTTCCCCGCGGTGGATGCAGTCCGGAATCCCGATGCCTCGAAACCCATTGCCCGCCAGCGCCAGGCCCGGGAACTGAGCCACCCTCGCGTCCATCTCATCCACCCGTTTCAGATGGCCGACCGGATATTGAGCCATGGCCTCGTGCTGGCGGTGAATGACCACTCGGAATGGTGTTGCCGTCAGTCCGAGCACGCGACGGAGATCATCTCGCACCGAAGCCTCCAGTTCGACATTGGACATTGTGGTCACCGACGACCCGCCCAGGAATGCCCGAAGCAGCGCTACCGAGTCGGGCGCCCGATTCGGGTACTTTCGATGAGTGAATGTGCAACCGAGGAGGGTCAAGCCTTCAGAACGCGGGACAACAAAACCGAACCCGTTGAGCGGGTGTGAGACTTCGCGGGCCTGGTAGAGAAGACTCATCGTGGCACTGGAACCATAGCCGGTAGTGCGAAGGAGCCGGCTCAACTCCGGCGATACAGTCTCCACGAGGGATGCGGAGCGACAAGACGGCATCGCGACGATGACCCGGTCGAACGTCTGGGAGTTCCCGTCCGCCAGTTGCATTCTCCAATCAGCGCCCTCCCGCCATACAGTGCTCACCGCAGTGTTCAACTGGATGCTCGCGCCGCCGATCCGTTGTTCCAGGGCTGTGACCAGAGTCTGCATCCCGTTCCGAAAGGCGGCAAATAGACCGTACCGGGCGCCACTGACTCCAGACTTCGGCGAGTGGCCCGAGGCGCGGGACCGGGCCCACATCCCGCGAATCACACTGCCGTGCTGTCGCTCCATCTCTTGAAATCGAGGGAGTGTCGCCTCCAGGCTGAGCGTCATCGGGTCGCCGCCGTAGATTCCACCGATCATCGGTTGCGCCATCCTGTCGAGAGCCTCGCGACCCAGTCTTCGAAGCACGAAGTCCCCCAGACTTTCGTCCGAGGGATCTTGTCGGCGCGGGAGGATCAGGTCGAGCGCCATTCTCGCTTTCCCCAGGGGGGAGAAGATCCCGGTTCGGATCAGCGGACCGAATCGCGTCGGCGCCAGAATCTGAAAGCCCTCCGGTACCGGGTGCAGACTTCCGCCCTTTACCACAAAGGACCGTCGGTGGGCGTCCTGGGTGCCCACCACCTCAGGCTCCAGGCCCAGCCGCTTGATCAGGGCCATCCCCCACGGCTTGTCGGTGATGATGGAGTCGGGACCCCACTCCAGGACACATTGCTCCTCAAAGCTGGTGCCGATAACGCCGCCGAGCCGGCCCGAGCCTTCGAAGAGAGTGAGCTCGAGGGGTCGAGCATCGCCTGCAGCCAACTCGGTCAACCGGTGGGCGGCGGCAAGGCCGCTGATTCCCCCACCCACCACGGCGACTCTCATAGCGCAACCCTCACTCGCACAACTCCATTACCCGGCGCGCCAGCAGGTCAATAAACTCGGGATGATCCCCGACCGTCCCTGCTCGATGCATCGTGACACCCAGTTCGCGGGCGAGATCCGCCGCTTCTAGATCGAGATCGAAGAGCACTTCCACGTGATCCTGCAGGAACCCGATCGGCTGAACGACGACTCGCCGAACACCCGTGGTTCCCACCTCTCGCAGTGCGTCACAGATGTCCGGTTCCAACCACGGCGTTCGGGGGTCTCCGCTTCGGCTCTGGTAAACCAGGCGCCACTCCCGAACTCCCAGGACGTCGGCAGTGGCCCGGCACGACGCCAGCAAATCATCGACGTACGAGGTGCCCGCGGACGCTCGGCACGGAATGGAGTGCGCGGTGAAGAGAATCGGAACTTCCGCGGGCCACCGACCACGGGACTCACCGCTCGCTTCCTCAATTCTGCCTGCCGCCGCCCGAGCGAATTGAGGGTCGTCGAACCAGCCTCGCACGAACCGGGGACTACACTGCACGTCGGGATTCGCGCCCAGAGCGACGGCAAGGTCTTGCCGGTAGCGCCCGGCGGCTTCTCCTCCACCCGCCGATGCCAGGGGGATGACAGCAGGTCGGAGCTTCCCCTTCCGGGACATCACGCGCACCACGTCGGGGAGGAACGGAGTCCAATTTCGCATTCCGGCGTACACCGGAACATCCAGACCCAACGTACGAAGCCTGCGGCGCAGGGCAACGGCCTGCTGGAACACCAGCGCATTGTAGGGTGAGCCGCCGATCAACTCGTAGTGGTGTGCCACTTCAAGCAGTCGATCCTCCGGCACCGGTCGTTCTCGGGTCACGATCCGGAGGAACTCCATGGTTTTCGACGGCTTACTCGGGGCGCCGAACCCCAAAAACAGGACGGAATCAGGTGTCATTTCAAACTAAAGTATCGCCGCAGATCTCGAGTTGCGGTTGAATGAGCGACATGATCTACCTCGACCACGCTGCTACGACTCCGTTGGATGCTCGGGTGCTGGAGGCTATGCTGCCCTACCTGACCGAGCGGCACTGGAATGCGAGCAGCCTGTATGGTCCCGCGAGGGGCTGTCGACGGGCCGTTGAGGAGTCACGGGAAGTTGCCGCGGCGTTCCTCGGCGCGCGACCCTCGGACATCATTTTTACGAGTGGCGGCACCGAAAGCGATAATCTCGCTCTCCGGGGGGTGCTCTCGGCGGCTCCGCCCGAAAAGCGCCACCTCATCACGACCCGCATTGAACACCACGCCGTGCTCCACACCGCTCAAGCGCTGGAGCTCATGGGCGTGCGGGTCACGTACCTCGATCCGGATCGCTTCGGACGAGTCACCGCTGAGCAGGTGGAATCAGAGATCGGACACGACACGGCTCTGATTTCCGTGATGCACGGCAATAACGAGGTGGGATCGCTCCAGCCGATCGGGGTGATCGGGTCGCTCGCCCGCTCCCGTCGCATTCTCTTCCACGTGGACGCCGTCCAGACTGCCGGACAGGTTCCGATTCGGGTGCGCGAGATCCCCTGTGACTTGCTGAGCCTTTCCGGGCACAAGATGTATGGTCCCAAGGGCACGGGTGTACTGTATCGGCGGACCGGACTGCCGGTGGCGGAACAGATGACCGGTGGCGATCAGGAATTCGGCCTCAGGGCCGGAACCGAAAACGTTGCCGGTATCGTCGGGCTCGCCGCCGCGATGGAATTGGCCCACGCAGAATTGGCGACGACTGCCGCCTCTGAAACCCGCCGACTGAGGGATATCCTGATCGCAGGCGTGTTAGGTCAAGCGCTGGACGCGAGATTGACGGGCCATCCGGAGCTGCGCCTCCCGAACCACGCCAGCTTCCTCTTTCCTGGGGTCGAAGGTGAGAGTCTCCTGCTAAACCTCGATCTTCGAGGGATATGCGGGAGCAGCGGAGCCGCGTGCGCGAGTGGAGAGATCGAACCGAGCCACGTGTTGCTGGCGATGGGATTCAGCCCGGCAGACGCCCGAGGCGCCCTGCGGCTTACGCTGGGCCGCGGGACCACCGAGAGCCAGATCCGGCGCACCGTCGCTGCGCTTGGTCAGATCGTCCCGGAGGTGCGGGGGCTGGCGACCCCCGCCTAACGAAGCACAAGCTCGTGAACCGGGGAGTGCTTCCCTTCGGCGCTGGTGTAACAGCGATCTCCGGCAGGCGAATAAGTGATGCTCTCTCCCATGGCAACGTCCGGAACCTCGATCCACCTTGGCAGCACGCGTCCGATCCCGGCCAGGCCGTCCGCCGGAATCCTCCACTCGAAGGCGTCCGTGTACGTGCGCAGAACCAGCCGTTTTCCGTCCGGGCTGATCGCCCCTCCCGTCGCAAGTGCCGAACCCAGGGATCGAGTCGGTTTTCCCAGTTGCTTCAAGAGTTGAGGAAACTGAACCTTGCCGACGAGTCGAAGGCGGTTCGGTCGCCCCTCGACCGGAGGATTTGGCGCCACGAAGAATTCGCTTCCAAGCAGACTCTTGGTGACGATCAAGATCTGGCCGGAAGTTGGGTTGACCAGCAGCGACTCTGCATTCCGAGGTCTGTCGGGATAGGTGAATTGATACTTCCGCGCACGGACCCGCGAACGCTTCGAGCGTCCGGCATCGGCCGGCAAAGCAAATCGGTAGATCTGGACCTGGGGCCTGACCTCATCGTTGTCGCCGATATCCCCCACCAGAACCTCCGGCATCCCAGCGGAGTCCCTCGCTCCGAGAGCCAGATCTTCCCAATCCACGGCATCCGCCTTCTCAAGGGCGATTGTAGTCACCGTCTTGCCGGATGTGTCCACCAGGAAGACACGGGCTGAGTCGCCGCTGTCGTTGTGAGTGAGAAAGAGTCGCTCGCGGCCGGGCAACACAGCGAGACCGCTCGACTCCTCGATGTCATCGTCCCGGAAGTGCAGGACCTCGGTGGGCGCGGTTCCGGCTGCCAGGCAGGAAAAGCAGAGCGCGAGACACGCCGCGGGCGCGGCGAATGGAGAGCAGTTCGGCACGCGACACCCCCGAAATGCAAAAAGCGGCTGTTCCGATGGATCGGACACAACCGCTTTGAAGTAGCCCGTAGGGGATTCGAACCCCTGATCTCGTGGCTGAGAACCACGCGTCCTGGACCCCTAGACGAACGGGCCGAAGCACGCAGATCTTAGCATATGGCTCCGGGCCGTGCAAGATCTCTGTTGCCGCTCGAACGATGACTCGAGTCTTCCCAGGTGCGTTTGTCGAAGCGATCCGTTGAGCCACCGAACCGGGTGGCAGTCGCAGTCGGACGCGCGAAATCTTCCTGCTTAACGTTGGAATAAAGAGGAACCGGCGGACCACAGTCCGTGTCCAAACTCAACGCACCCTCCGTGGCGAACTCGGGGTGGGGCGTGCGACAATAAATCAACTACCGTCCCGAATTGGGAGGTTGCCCGATGAGTTCCTCACTCCGCTTTGCACTGATCGCCACCGCGCTGGGAGCCGCGGTCGGATTGGCGGGTCCTGCCCGCGCTGCGGATCGTCTGGAGGCGATCCGTGTCAGCGATGTTCGCGGCAAATTGATCGTGCAGGGACCCACCGACGACAGCGCCACGTATCTGGAGCTCAATTCGACGGTCCGAGCACAGGACACACTCTGGACCGACGACGAGAGTCGGGCCGAGCTGGAGCTGGGTCGCTCGTCCTGGCTGCGTCTCTCCGAGGGCAGCAAGTTGGACGTGCGTGCGCTCCCGCCGGGCGCCGAGTTTCGGCTCTGGACCGGTTCATGCATTTTGGATGTCTCGGATCGAGGTGGCGCGGACTGGACCATTAAGCTCCCAGTCGGCGAGGCTGTCGTGAGCCCCGACTCCGTGACGCGGATCGATGTGGCTTCTGACTCGCGGGTACGCGTGACGGTCTTCAACGGCCGGGTACGCCTCTTCGGAGATCGCGGCGAACCCGTACGACTCGTCAAGGGCGAGCGGGCTTTTTTGAGTGCTGAGCGCGGGATAGAAGACATCCTTCGCTCTGGCCGAGAAGAAGACGCCTTCGATGCGTACCACCGGTCTCGAGTGGAGTACTACATCAGCCGTCCGCTGCCCGAGGAGCTGGATGGCGATCTCCTTGGCGCCCGAGAACTCTCCGACAACGGGAGCTGGGTCGTCGTGGACAGCGTGCGCTACTGGCGTCCACGCTGCGAGCCCGGCTGGAGACCCTACTCCAACGGCTACTGGACCTTCCTGCCTGGCGCCGGCTACTCATTTGTCGATTACGCGCCGTGGGGATACACCACGTGCCACTACGGACGCTGGCTCTGGCGGCCCGCCTTCGGGTGGCTCTGGTCTCCCGGCTCATCCTGGGGTTCCAGTTTCGTGGTGTGGTCCACCTTCGGTGACTACTGCGGTTGGGCCCCCCTCGATCCGTGGGACCGCCCCTGCTACTACGGGTACGGGAACGGGTTCCTCTTCAGGGGAGGCTTCGGAAACGTCTTCGTAGACTACCGAAGTTGGACGTTTTGCGACATCACCCGTTTCCATTACGGGCGGCATCACCGTCGACTGAGCGCCGGGAACCCGATCTTTGTGGCGGGAAATGACATCTCGCTCAACGGCCGCGATCTGCGATTGGGCCAGGACGCGCTGTCTCGGATCGGCGTCCCTCTCGGTGGAGTTCGCGGCATCACCAGCGACGGTGGACGACTGGCCCGCGAGCGGATCCACACAGTGGAAAGCCGGATGAGCCAGACGGCCTTGAAACGGCTCGCCGAACGGTACCGCGATGGCGACGGAGACTCGAGCCAGCGCCGTGGATCTCGAAACGGCATTGCCGAACGGGTGCAGCGCACGCCCGGTGAAAAGGTTCGGGACGAAGAGGTTGTCCGCGGCTCCGACGCCTTGCGGCGGATTGGTGAGAACCGGCTCGTCGGCAACCCGGCTGCGGGACGCGAGCCTGCCGACCGCGACAACGGCAACCCCGGCTTCCCCATCCGCTCGCTGACAGGATCCGGCCCCGCGTCGGCTCCGCAGCGAGACCGCGCTTCTCAAGGCGACTCGGATCGGCGGGGCAATGTCATCACCACGCCCACCAATACCGCGCCGCGTCCCGGTGGAGCCAGCGCCTCGGACGAGTTGCGGCCCGGCGTCATCTTCCCTCGACCCGGCGGGATTCTTCCCCCGGTCTTCGGTGGTCCTCGCCGGGATGAACCCAGGTCGCTTCCGCCCCGCGTCGACGAGCGTGACCGGAAAGATGATCGCCGTGATCGCGACAACCCATTCCGACGAGGAGGTCCGGGACAGTCGGATCGACCCAATCTCGGGTCGGGCAGTGATCGCCCCATTCCAGTCCCGGGTGGTCCTCGTCCCGACGTCGAACGACCGCGGCCCAGACCGCTTCCGTCGCCCCCAACCCCGGTCGAAACCCTGCCAGGCATAGGTGGTGGTGCGATTGGTCCGCGACCGATCCCCGGTGTCGGCAGCCCAGCGCCGGTTCAGCCGACTCGGCCCCCGCTCCCTCCTGGACTGGGCAGCAGCTCCGACGGCGGATCGTCACGACCACGAGTCAGTCCCCTCCCGAGCCCGGCGCCGCCGATCCCCACGGGGCCACGGTCAGATCGGGAACCTGGACTGGGTCGCCCGGGAGTACCCTCAAACTCAAATCCCGCCGGTCCAAGACCGGACCGGCAGCCACCGACTCCGCGCCCGATTCCTACCAGTCCCTCTCCCTCGCGGGGTGAGCGGGAGCCGGCGCCGAGCAGGCCCAGCCCGTCGCCTTCTCGCGGAAGCGATAGTTCCGATCGCGGTGGGCGGGATCGGGACCGAGATCGTGGCTCAAATGGAGGTGGCCGAAGCGGTTCGGAGTCGAGTGGCGGCGGACGCAGCGGTGGTTCCGAGTCTCGAGGCCCCGCGTCCGACGGGGGCAGACGGCGGCCGTAGCCGTCATCGCAGAACAACCGGGCGGGGTGCTACGATGAGTAGCGCCCTGCCCCTTTTTCATGCAACCACCACAGGACTATCCGCTCCCGCCTCTCGCCATCCTGACCGGCCCCACCGGGGTTGGCAAGACCGAAATTGCCATTCGGGTCGCCGAACAACTTGGCACGGAGATCCTCTCTGCAGACTCGATGGCCGTGTACGTCGGGATGGATGCGGCCACCGCCAAGCCTGGCATCGAGCTTCGTCAACGAGTGCCGCACCATATGATTGATGTGGCGGACCCCTTCCAGGGGTTTACGGTCGCGGAGTACCGTCGACGGGCCATTCCGATCATCGATCGAATTCGCAGTGCGGGGCGGTCGCCACTTCTCGTGGGGGGGACTCGTCTCTACCTGCTTTCCCTCACCACGGGGTTTGATGCCGGACCGAAACCCAGTGCAGAGTTTCGGGGGTCCCTGGAAACCACGCCATCGGAGATGCTTCACCGGACGTTGGCCGATGTGGATCCGGACTCTGCCGCACGGCTTGAGCCGCAGGATCGGAAGCGAATTGTGCGGGCTCTCGAAGTGCTCCATCTCCTCGGCAAGAGCATGACCGAACTGCAACGGGAGTCTCACCACTCGGAAGGATACCCTGCCGTGTGGATTGCACTGGTCCGGGATAGGGACGAGCTCTATCGGCGAGTCGAGGCACGGGTGGACGAGCTTCTCGCGAACGGGCTCGAGGACGAAATCCATCGGCTCGTCGCCGGAGGGCTTGGTATGGACTCAGTCGCGATGCAAGGCCACGGATACAAGGAACTTCTGCCGTCGCTGCGTGGGGAATACTCGTATGAAGAGGGAGTGAGGCTGATGAAGCGGAACACCCGACGCTACGTCAAGTACCAACTCATGTGGCTCCGAGGGATGGAGCATGTCCGATGTGTCCGCGCCGACGCCCCCCTGGACGCTGTCGTCGAAGAAATCATCAGACACTACACCGAGTGTGGGGTCCCCGTCCCTCAACCGTGACCCCGCACTCAATCACCTGAAACCGGAACCCTTTCCCATGAAAACCACCCTCACACCCATGCTAGCCGCTGCGGTGCTGGCATCCTGGCTCCTGCCCGCCGCGGCGGATCTGAAGAAAGACCGCGAGGACGGTCGGGCCGTATTCGCCGCGCACTGCGCCCGGTGTCATGGGGAGCGGGGTGGCGACACGACCCTCTATCCCGGGATCAAGAGCCTGGTGGACATCACCCAGCGAATGACTCCCCGCGAAGTGATCGACAAGTCGCGAGGATTTGTCTCCGTGGCCCTCAACCCGACCGAGAGTGCGACGCTGTTTGCCTTCCTCGATACGCTGCGTGCCGGCAACTTCGCCACTCCGGAGCTTCTTCTGGAGACGAGTTGGGTTGCTGTGAACGGAACGGCGACCGGCGTACGGATTGTGGATCTTCGCCGGCCGGAGGCCTACCGTGCCGGACACATCCCCGGGGCCGTCCAGATGGACGAAGCATACTTCCGAGATGCTTCCGACAAGGAGACCTACCAGCCCTCGCCATCGCGGATTTCGGAACTTCTGTCTGCGGCGGGGGTGGCGCCCAGCGATCACCTGGTGCTCTACGACGATCAGGGGGGTCGATCCGCGACTCGCATGTGGTACGCACTGCAAATCGTAGGCCACGCTCGCATCTCGGTGGTGAACGGCGGCTGGAACAAGTGGAAGGCGGAGGGGCGAGCCGTCCAGACCGAGGTTCCGCCAGTGGTCGCAACGAGCTACAAGCCGGCGACTTCCGTCGTCCCATCTTGTCCGAGTGCGGAGGTCCTGGCCCGAAAGCCGGGGGTCGTTTTCCTGGACGTGAGAACGGCGGCCGAGTACGGACGTGGCCGAATCCCTGGGGCGGTCAATGTGGATTGGACCCAATCGTTGATCGGTCCAAACCAGACGTTTCGGCCCGCAGCGGAGTTGAAAAAGCTCTTCGCCGATGCGGGATTGACGCCCGACAAGGAGATAGTTACCTACTGCGCAACCGGCGGGCGGGCCTCGCACACCCTCTTCACACTGAAGCTGCTGGGCTACCCCAAGGTCAGAATGTACTACGGTTCCTTCACGGATTACGCCGCTCGAAACGCTCCGTTGGAGAAATAGGTGGTGTCGCGAGGCTGGCCCTCGGCGCAGGTCGATAGGGCCGCCAAACGCCGACCCGTGTTTTGCAACGAGTCCAGGAGCCGATCCAGGTAGGTCTCGTCTTCAAGCTGAGCCATTACATCGGGGCTGCCGCACAGATGCTCGACCCGAAGTCGGGCATCCTGCAGGTCTGCAAGGAGTTGATCCAGACCAGAGGAGTTCATTGCCGGAGGATGCTTCGGTGGGGACAACAGGAGAGTCTGCTGCTCACTGAGACTCATCGACCATGGAGAGCCGTATCTCAAGAGCAATACCTCACGCAGCCATCGTCATTCGGTGGATTTAAGAGTACAACTCCCTGTAAGGGGCTGCTGAGGCAGTTCCCGGTGCATCCGATTCCAGGCTTCCAGACCCAATACCGATTCCGCCGACGGAAAGAGAGTTCGCTCCTCAAATCGAATGTGGTCGTGGAGCAGAGTTGCCAGGTCGGTCAGCAACGTCGGATCCGCCGGCTCGACCAGCTGTTCCAACCGCCGCACTAATCCGCGAATGCGGGTGTGCTCCTCAAGGGTGCGCCGAATCAGCTCCCAGTCCCCGCCGCCCTCGCCGTATTCGGGAAGCAGCACCGTCTCCTCAAGCCGGAAGTGCGGCTCAATTTCCACCTTCCAGGTCGCCAGGAAGGCCGATCTCGCTCGCTCAATGGCCTCTGGTGATCCTTCTGAAGCGAGGCGCAGTTCTCGCGATTCGACCAATCCGTAATGGTGCTGCTCAGATAGACCACGCAGCTCGGTCTTTCTAACCAAAGTCGTTGCTCCCATTGACTGCCGGCGCTGTTTGGGGGGGTGTCAGAATCTGCCCAAGCTGGCGAAGGCGGGTCTGGAGATATTCCATTGAAACATCCTGGACCGCCTTCTCGTTGAGCAGCGCATCGCTAGCAGCCACCCCGGCTGCCTGCCCCAGAATCATGTAGACAGGCTCCATTCGGATCGACCCGTAGGCGATGTGAGACGCGGAGAGACACACTGGGACGAAGAGATTGGAGCAGTCTTTCCGCCTGGGGACGATGCTCCGGTAGGAAATCGGGTATGGCGTTACCCCGAACACCTGCACGTCACCCTCATTCCAGACTCGTCCATCCTGAGAGAAGCGACGGCAATTGTGGCTGTCCAGCGCATAGGAGCCCAGGCCCACGGAGTCGGGAGCGACCCGTTTGCCGCGGCAGTTCGCTTCGATCATCACGTAATCCGCGACCATTCGCCTCGCCTCCCTCACGTAGAGTTGATGTGGCCAGCCGCTCGTGTCGGGAAACTCGTCTCGACAAAGGCCCCACTGGGAGAGCCGGGTTCGAACCGCCTCCGGAACGCGGGCTTCGTGAGTAAGGTACCACATCAGACCCTGCTGATACCTCACATGCGCCTGGTAAATGCGTTCCCGAGCCGGATAGTCCGCGTCCGGGTACGCGTGGTTCATGCCCACAAAGTCAGTGGAAACAGCGCCGTAATTGTTGAAGTCCGCCTTACCGCCCCGGATCTCGTTGTACAGCTTGAACGGCTCGGTCCAACCGGCTTCCAGATAGCGCGCCAGCAGCTCATAGTCCGACGCGTCATAGCCGTTCGGCTTCGGGAACGGAACTCGATTCGCGGTGTCCCGAGTGAGAGTCATCCGGAAGTTATACGCCTGCACGCTCCGATCGCCTGAGCCGTTTCGGGCGATGGGTCCTGGTTGGAGCCCCGGCAGCAAGCCGCTGCCGGGAACGTTCGGAGTGACGAATGGCGAAACGGGAAACTCGAACTGGTGCTTGTCTCGAAACTGGACCCCGTTAAACGTCTCGCCGTAGGTCTGCGAGCTTTCCCGGCCGACCGTGTAGGCGACTCCGGCTTTCGCCATGAGGTCTCCTTCGTAGGTCGCGTCGAGAAAGAGGCGCGACTTGACGGTCAGTCCTCGCTCGGTGGTAAGCGATTCGATCCGGCCGTTTCGCTTCGAGACCTGCTTCACAAAGTGACGATAGTAGATCGGAACTCTCGCCTCAGCCGCCATCTCCTCGAATACCTGTTCGGCAATCCGAGGCTCAAAGTCCCACACCGGTTGATTGATCCCGTACTTGGTTCCAACCCGCCGGTAGAACTCCAACGCCATACCGCCGATGCAGAGGCGGTTGCCTGTGTCGGTGTACGAAAGTCCGGACGAAGACATACCACCCAGGTGGGCGTCCGGCGCCACCATGACCACGGTCCAGCCGTCCCGGGTGGCCTGGACTGCCGCCATCACCCCCGCTGCAGTGCCGCCGTAGACGCAGAGATCGACCTCGACATCCTGCCGATCCGGTTTGCTCGGCGGCGGAACATAGTAGTGCAGCGCGGGAGAAGGGGGCGCTTCCTGGCCGACCTGATCCTGAGCGACAGCCATCCATTCGCTTTCCACAACGAGCGTGGCGATGGCTCCGCACGCTGCCGCCAATCGGCCCGTAATCCGCTGCGCCATGGCTCTCCGTCAACGGCGCCTCGCAAATCCGCGGGGCGCCGTAGAGCGGTTAAGTCATCGAATCAGCCATTCCTCCTCGGATCGGCTAACGAACGACGAGCACGGATGTGCGGACGTGGTCGACAACCCACTTGGCCGTACTGCCGAGGATGAGTTCCTGGAGCGCCCCCAGACCACGGTGACCGACAACCACCAGATCGAATTCGGGCGAGGCGGCAACCAGTGCGTCACCCGGCGCTTCAGCCGCGACTCGGAACGAGACATCTGAGACTCCATGCTCCCGTGCGAGCACGCAGCCCGCCTCCGCCAATCGCTTCGCCGCAGAGTCGTCTACCGCCAATGTTTCGACACCGTCCCCGCGAATCAGGCGGTCTGATGCCGCCGTCAAAATGGTGAGTGACGCGCCCATGGCGTTCGCCAAACTTGCTGCCCTGGCCAGCGCGTGGCCGGCCGAGATGGAACCGTCATAACCGACGAGAATCCGCTTCATTGCTCTGCTTGCTCCCACTCCCGGCTCAACGCCCGGAGGATATCGCCGCGGGTGATAATGCCGACCACCCGACCCCCATCCACCACCGGGATGCGGTTCACCTTCCTGGCCGTCAACAGGCCGGTGATCTCCGTTAACCGCGTCTCCGGATCCACGTAAATCGGCTTCGGGGTCATGATCTCCCGAACCTCAATGAAGCCGCCATCGCTGAACGCCCTTCGCAGCGTCTCTTCGGAAAGTATGAACACTCCGAACAGAGAGACGTGAGGGAGGTGCGTCCGCCGCTTCTCGCCGTCGATCAGATCCCGCTCGCTGAGGATTCCCACCAGGCGGCCCTCTGAGTCCACCACCGGCGCTCCGCTGACGCCGCGATCCAGAAGGACTCGTGCGGCATCCCGGAGCGGTTGGCTCGGAGTGAGGGTCACCACGTCGGACGTCATGACATCGCGAGCCACCAGTCGATCGATTCCGACTCCGCCATTCGCGTCCTCACCAAACGGCTCCGCCCCCGTCGTCATGGGGTCGCTCCTTCTTGCAAGGTCCACTCCACCGGCAGCTTCGTCCGCCTCCGGTGTCGGTCCCACACGTAAAGATTGCCCATGGCGTGGCTCCCGGAGCGAGCGTTTCTCGGCGCCGACAGCGAAAAGCCGGTTTTCAGCGGGGCTAACCGGATTTCAGATTGAACCAGCACCTCCGGGCTGAGGCTCTCCAGCGCCGCGAAGTCCCACTCCCCCTCCAGTTGCGGTGTCCACACGCACTCCCGGCCCGGCGACAGGGGTCGATCCGTGCCGGCCGACTTCAGCTTCACAGTGCCCTGCTCTCTGGGAGGCAGGCCCGGAGTCGCCTCCAGAAATCGGAGCAGCGGCTCCCGCACGTTGGCGCGATACTCCGCCTCGATCGCGGGCATGGGCGGATACCGGCCCGCCAATCCGATCTCAAGGTTAAAGCCATAGCTTCCCTGCGTCAGGTAGGCCCAGTGGTAGGTCAGGCCCGTATCGCCGGACCGGACTCCGGGTTTTGGTTCTTGATCCGGAAAACCCTTCGTGACCGGGTACGGAGCTTTCTGGCCGGCGGCCATGCTTTCCGCGACCCTTCGGAAGCGCTCCCATTCCGGTCGGATGAGGTAGCCAGGATAATAGATCGCTCTGAGAGGGCTGTGCACATCGATCATGGAGCGGAGCGGGCGTTCTTCAATGAATTTGGCAACGGCCCGCGACTCCGGCTCCGAAAAGGGAGAGGGTCCCTCATAGATTGCTCCGGAAGGTTGATCTGTGCTCGTCTTCCACGACTCCGAGAAGAGCCGGTTCCCGCCCCAGCGAATCGAGAAGTTTCGGTTCAGATCGACCCCCACCGAGCCCTCGGGAAGAGCGCGGCGGTTCTTCCGCCAGTCGGCCCCCTTGCCGTCGACCGGCAGAGCCAGGTCGAAGAGCTTGCCGTCTACATTGAGCATCGGAACTACCCAGGTGACCTGGCTATCCAGAATTCGCCGAATGCGCGGATCTTCACGGCGCGTCACCAGTTCCTCCGTCAGCCACAGTACGCTGGGCGCAGGCTGCTGCTCTCGCGGGTGAACGCCCGTGAGAATCAGAGTCTCGGGTACGATCTCTCTAGTCGCACGGTTCGAGATTCTGAGTACAGGGATGTCGCGCCCTTCAGCGGTTTTGCCCAGAAGGCTTCGCGTCACTCGCTCCGGGTGCGCACGACACAGAGTGTCGATGCGCCTCTCGATGACATCCCAGGTGAGGTACGGCGATGGTGGGTCCTGGGCCTCGATGGATGTCGCCAGCCCCGAAGCGGCTGCGACGGCCGCAGCCAACGAGATCGCCATTCGGGCTCGGCTCATTGCGCCGTCCAACCACCGTCTACGGTGAAGGCGGATCCCGTGATGCCAGAGGCCGCATCCGAGCAGAGAAACAGTACCGACGCCGCGATCTCCTCCGGTTCCAGCAGCCGACCGAGCGGGCATGCGGGAAGGATGATCTTCGCCAGCACCTCGCTCTCCGGCAAGCCGTGCTTGGCCGACAACAGTGGAAGCTGCTGCTCGATCAACGGAGTGCGAACGTAGGACGGACAGATGCAGTTCGCGGTGACTCCGGTTCCGGCGGTTTCCAGCGCTACAACACGCGTCAGGCCGAGCAGACCGAACTTTGCCGCCACGTACGCGGACTTATACCTGGACGCAACCAGGCTGTGAATGGACCCGATGTTGACGATGCGACCCCACCCCTGCTCCAACATGCCGCTCAGAGCGTGCCGAGTCGTTCGAAATGCCCCCGTCAGCATCACATCGATGAGGTACTCCCATCGTGCTTCATCGAACTCGTGCACGGGAGACACGTGCTGCAGGCCCGCATTATTGATGAGGATGTCGGTGCCGCCCCATCGGTCCTGCATCGTGATGACCCAGCGTTTTACGTCCGCCAGATCGGTGACGGAGCCCGTGAGGACCTGGGCGTCGACGCCTGCCGACTTCAACTCGACCAGCAGGGTGTTCAGCGGCTCGGCGTGCAGATCGGCAGCCGCCACGCTGGCGCCCGCGGCGGCCAGAGCGAGGGCAACCGCCCGCCCAATGCCGCTTCCCGCGCCGGTTACGAGCGCACGCCGCCCCGCAAGCGGACGGGGCGTGGCGAAGGGATCAGGAATTGTCAACAAGTCGGCTCTCCCTCTCAGCTCAGGCGTCGGATGCTGTGTCGACGGATTCTGCGGCAAGACGCATCAGTTCGCTTCCCGTCAGCCGGCAGAACACCCACTCTGTCATCTCACGGGCTCCGATTCGCCGGTAGACGCCTCGAGCCAACTCGTTCCAGTCGAGAACGATCCACTCCATTCGACCGCAGCCGCGTCGAACCGCCTCCGCCGCGAGGTACTGCAGCATCCGCGTTCCGATCCCCTTGCTCCGTGCGTCAGGCGTCACAAACAGATCTTCAAGGTAAAGAGTGGGGAGCGCCAGGAAGCTGGAGTACGTCTCGAAGACGATCGCGTACCCCACCGCTTGGCCGTTGAGTTGCGCGAGAAACGCCTCAAATCGGGGCGATTCGCCCCAGGCGTCACGCACCAATCGCTGTCGGGCCGCCGCGTCGGGCCGGTCCAGCTTCTCGTAGTCCGCCAGCTCGTCCACCAGCGTCAGGAACCGCTCCGTGTCGGCAGGCTCGGCCCTGGAAATCACAATCTCATCCGGCAAAACGATCCTCCCCACACCTGGACGGCTGCTCCTCGTAACTGCGCCGTCCCCCAGCCGTTTCATACAACGTCTCCCGGCGAACGGCACACCGCAGCCGCCCCGGCCGAAGCATGACCACCGCCGAACCCAGGAGAATTTCTCGATTGTCTCTCGATCCGTCGCCGCGTGGGTCCGAGGGGCGGCCAAAGCGCCGCCTGGAACGTACGCTGATCCTCTGGCTACTCCCGGCATTCCTGCTTGCCGCCTCCGGACTGGCGTTGGCCCAGCCGGATGGACCTGCGGAAATGTTGTGGGTCGCGGGGCCTCCGCTCGTCAGTATCTGGCTTGGCGTAGCGCTCCTGCACGGCTTGCTCCTGCTGCTTCGGTTCGATGGCGACGAACTCATTCTGCCGCTCCTTGGGGTTTTGTTTCTGGCCGGCGGCGCCTACCACCTGGATCTTCGCGGCGGCGCGAGCGTGGGAATCCAGCCGGGCGCCTACTTTGTGGGGGTCACCACCTGTCTGGCGGCGCTTGGAATTCAGGTAGCGCTGCGCACGCACTTCCAAACCGCAGCTCGCTGGATCGAGCAGCACGTGTGGTGGCGCTTCGTCGGCGATCGGCCGTACTATCCATCTCTGCCGTTTCACCTCCTGATCGGACTGGGGATGATCGTGGTCGCCGCGATGCTACTGGTCGGCGGCGTAAAGTCCGACGGTGGCTCGCTGGTCCATGTGCGGCTACCGCTCATCGGTGGATTCACACCCAGCGAGGTGATCCGGCTGGCTATGGCCTTCTTCCTGGCGGATTACCTCGGACGGAATGCCGGTGCATTGAATCGACTGCGGGAGCCTCTGGGGTCGATCTGGCCATTCAACCGCCTCTACCTTGAGGCGAAGGTAGAGTTGACGGTCGTGCTGGCGGGGACCGGCCTCTACCTGCTTTTCTTCTACGCCTTTCGCGACTTTGGTCCAGCCGCCGTCCTGGTCCTCCTCACCCTGGTAACACTCTACGCCGCCACAGGTCGGGCCCTGACGCCGGGTCTCATCGGCGCTGCCCTCGCACTCGGCGTTGCGATCCCCACCTGGAAGCACCTCGCGTTTCACACGTTCGCCGATCGGGTCGCGATGTGGCTCAACCCCTGGGACACTCACTTTCCCAACGGAGATCACGGCGCCCGAATCCTCTGGTCGATTGCCACCGGCGGCTGGCTCGGTATGGGCGCCGGCACGGTCAACCTGCCGGCGCTGCTCCCCCTGGCGAGAAACGACTGCTCGTTCGCGGGAATTGCGGCGCTCTTCGGCTTCTGGGTGGCGCTTCTCGTGCTCGGCGCCTTCGCGGGCCTCACCTGGCGAGGACTCGCGATTGCACAGCGCGCGCCGACAGATCGAGCCCGATTGCTTGCGTTCTCCCTGACCAGTCTGCTGGGGATTCAGGCGATTTGGATTTCAGGGGCCATGGTCCGGGCCTTTCCCATGACCGGCATCAACCTGCCCTTCGTCAGCACCGGACTCACCAGCCTCGTGGTCTCAACGATCGCGCTCGGCACGATCTGGAACCTGTCGTGCACCATCGATCGGCCCGATGCGTCCGAGGCAACGGTGGAGGTGCAGGAGTCCATCCGAAAAGTCGGCCGCCCACTTCTCTATGCCTTCCTGATCCCGTCGGCCGGCGTCGTGCTGTATGGCTGCCCCTGGATCCTCGGAGACCGGACGCTCACCCAGCGGGCTCGGGCGCTCGATCAGGCCCGACGCCGCTTCGAGTTCAGCAACCCCTACCTGGAGCTCTTCAAGCAGCGCCTCACCCGAGGGCGAGTGCTCAGCGCCGACGGGCAACTCCTGGCGGTGTCCGCTCCCGATCCCGCCGCGATCGACGAGATTCGGAAGGTCTCCCCCTCGGTCGCGCGCTACGCCGAGCGCGAAACGCTGGGCCCCGACGAGCGCGTGTATTCCGCGGGACCGGCTGCCGCGCACCTGGTGGGTTGGACCACGCGGGGTCGGTTTTCCGCGCAGGCGGCATCGGTGGAGACCTCCGCAGACTCCCTGCTCCGAGGCTACAAACCGAGCGAGCTTCCGTTCTACTTCCGGACGAGGCACAATCCGCTGGTGCGTCAACCCTCGCCGCACGACTTGCAGCTCACCGTTCGGCTGGACCACCAGCGCAAGGCGTACGATCGACTTCGAGAGGCAGTCCGGCGGGCCGGCGGGCGCGGCGGCGCGCTCCTCGTCTACGACGCCTTCACGGGAGAGGTGCTTACCGCCGTGACGGCGCCGAGCATCGACCCGAATGGTCTGACGCTGGCTACGATGCAGCAGTACGTCCGGGAGAACCCACAGACACAGGTACTCGTCAACAAGCCGCTGTCTCGGGACGCCCTTTACTTCCCCGGCTCCACTTTCAAGATACTGACCGCAGCCACGATGCTCCAGCACGAGATCACGGGGGCCGCCCGGTGCGCCGGTGGCCGAAACTCGTCGGATATCACCTGGTCCTTCGGCGGCAAGCGGTACCGGCAGGCTGCCGGTAGAATCCGGGACTTTGCTCTGGGGGGGCATGGGTTGCTTGACTTCGCGACAGACCTGGATCGAGCGCTGGTGCAGTCGTGCAACGTCTTCTTCGCGAAAGCGGCCGCGACGCTCGGGCCGGAACTGATCCGGGGCACCATGCAGGCCGCAGAGTTTCGAGTGACGCCTGATGCCGCGACGATGGCCGAACACTTGCCCTTCGTCGGATTCGGTCAGATTGATCCGAAGGTCAGCCCGATTGAGATGGCGATGGTGTCCGCCGCCATCTCGGTGGCCCGCACCGAAGGCGAAGCCGCAACCGCGGCTCGCCCCCACTGGATCCAGGCGGAACTGGTTCGGAATGGCGGAAAGGTGACGCGGAAGGAGCCCGAAGGGGTCCTGGGTACGCCCGACCGCAAGCCCTACGCCCCCTTTGCAGAGCCGGCGGCTCGCCGACTCCGCGACATGCTGGTCCAGGTTGTGGAGTCGCCTGGAGGCACGGCCCATGACGCCTTCTTTCCGAGAGGCGTCGACGCGCTGCCCGGGATCACCGTCGGCGGAAAAACCGGGACCGCCGAGTTTGAAAAGCGTGGCAAGTCGATCGGCCGGCATGCCTGGTTCACCGGGTTCGCGCGCAGCGATCACGAAGCAGAGCCGAGAACGCTCGCCTACGCGGCGCTGATTGAGGACGTACGGCGAGGAGCGACCGGCGGTAATTCGTGTGCCCCGCTGGTAAGAGACGTGCTGGCGGACATTCTTCCCCTGCCCGGTGAAGATCGCACCGTACCCTTCTTCGACCCCGAGCGACTCTATCGGGATCAAGTTCGGCCGCGACTGGGACCGCTGGGGCCGGCGGTGGACTGGTTGCGCCGGCTCTTCGGTCGCAGGTAAGATCGTCACTATGGACCCCCGCACGATACTCCAGCGGATCCCCACGGCGGAACGGGACAAGCCGTTCCGCTTCCTGGATCGTCGTCTCATCCACGCGCTTGCGGAAGCATCCACGGTCAATCCGCTTGCTCGAGAGCGTACGGCTCCGGGCGCCTTCATCGTGCTCCGAATTGTCGGCGGCGACGCCGAAGCCGAAGAGTGGGAGACTCAGTTCCGCGAGTCGGCGGCTCGCCTGAGAAACGAACTCACTCGAGAAGCCCAGGCGCGGGGCATTCGACTCCGTTCCGCCGCAGACGTGGAGCTTCGGTTGGTCCGGCAGGGCGAGCTAAGCTCCCCTCACGTGGAATCCGCGTTGGCCGGGAACGATGTCGTGCGCACGGCCGCTCTGCGGACCCAACTCGCCCAGGAACACGAACTCATCCTGCCGCGCCGCCCGCGCGTGCTTACCATTGAGTCTCAGCCGACGGGAGCCCAGGCTTACGTCGACAATAAACCCGTCGGCGTCACGCCGTGCCGGGTGGAGGACCTGAGCCCCGGGGATCATCGGGTGACCCTTCACCGGCCCGGCTGCGTGCCGTACGAGTGCGTTCAGAACATCGCGGCCAACTCGCCGCTCCAGATCCGACTGGAAGCCCTGCTGGAATCGGAGCCGGAGATGGGACTGCTCGATCTCCGATCGTGCCCTCCCGGGGCGAAGGTGACCGTCGGCAGCGAAACGCGGGTTACGCCGGTCCGCTGGAGGCTTCCCTCGGGTGCTGTAGAAGCACGGTTCGAGCTTCCGGATTACGCTCCGGAAACGGTCACTCTCACAGTGCGTCCGGAGGGCGCCGGGCCAACGGAGACACCCCTCGTTCGGCTCCGCTATGACGGGCCAGACCGAGATGAGGTTGTGGGTCGACTCGTCATTTACGAACCGGGAAGCCCGATGCCTGCCGTGAACGTGACCGCGCAGTTCTTTCGAGAGATCGATGGCGGAGAAACTCTTTCGGAGTGGGAACTCCCCGGGGTAGCGGAACCCCGGGTGCTGGGTGAAAAGTCCTTGAGGCGGGGTGTCGTCCTGATCGGACGGGAAGATGCTCGCTCTCCCCTGAGACCTGACGTGAGACTCTTCGATCCTGAGAACAGTGTGAGTCGGGGCTGCCACGCGTGGCTCTGGGTGTACGCGGACACGTCCACGGGGGCAGCCTACAACACGTTTTTGATCGGCAATAACAGCCCCGCGGGTATCCGTGTGGATGGCGACCTGGTGATGGAGACTCGCCGGCTCTCGGATGACTCTGTGATCGAACTCGGCAACTTTCGCCTCCGGGTGCTCAAATCCCTCCCGACGGCCCGGGTAGAGTTCGATCCTTAACCCTCGGAGTCGGGGATCAATGCCTCTCGGGAACGCCACCAGGACTGCTCCACCACATCGGGGTTGAGGAGGTGGGGCGGAATCCGGCCCCGAAGTGCGTCCAACACCTGTCGCGCTACCATCTCGTTGACGGCATTCGCGGTCTCGACAGTGTTGAACGCACTGTGGGTCGTGACCACGCAGTTCTCAAGCCCGCGAAACGGATGGTCTGCGGGCAGGGGTTCGGTCTCGAAGGCATCGATCGCTGCGCCGCCGAGCGTGCCCGCTGTCAGAAGCGGCAGCAGCGCGGCCTCATCCACGATTCCACCGCGCGCCGCATTGATCAAGAAAGCTCCTCGGGGCAGCAGGGCCAGGCGGCGAGCGTCCACAAGATGGCGCGTCTCCGGGGTCAGCGCAGCATGCACGGTCAGGAAGTCCGACTCTGCGCAAACCCGATCCAGGTTCGCAAGCTCAACACCCAGTTCCGCTGCAGCTGCCGGACGCACATGCGGGTCGTAGGCAAGCACCCTGCACTCGAATCCGCGGAGCCGGCGAGCCACCGCGCGCCCGATCGCCCCGAAACCGACAATCCCGATTCGCTTGCGAAACAACTCGCCGCCTCGAACCTCTTCCCAACCGCCCTGGCGAGCCACCCGAAGCTGGTACTCCAGTCGCCGGGTGAGCGCGAGCATGGTCATCACGGTGTGATCCGCCACCGCTTCGACGTTGAGTTGCGGTGCGTTGCAGGCCATGACACCGTGCCGGGTGCAGGCCGCCGCATCTACACTGTCGAACCCGGTTCCCCACCGGGCAATGACCCGAAGCCGTGCTGCGTGGCCGAGCGTCGCATCGTTGTAGGGATCTACCGCGGCGATGATCCCGTCGACGTTCGGGAGCAGCGGAGTCAGCTCGGCGGGCGAAAGCGGCCCCATACGAGCGGGATAGAGGATCCGAACTCCGGCCCGAACGAACGGCTGTTCGGACTTCGGGGCATCCGCGCGAAAGGCGGCCGCGGTGACGAGGACAGTTGGAGTCGACACGTCCGTGCGTTCGCACCGAAGCACCCCGTCTCCTGCCGGAGCGCGCCGCACCCGCCCCAATCTGTGACGAATCAGTCGGATGCCTCCGTGAGCGCCCGAAGACGGATCGTGCTTGGAGCGAGTTCAGGAAATCAACGATGCTGTACTTTCAGGTGAAGTCTGCTGACGAAGCTCGCCGCTTGCTCAATCCCACGCCTCGTGATGTCGGCTCCGAGCGCGTGAGCCTGAGTCGGGCCCTTCAACGCGTGCTTTTCGGAACACTTGCGGCGCCAGAGTCGCTGCCGCCGTTTCGACGGGCTGTGGTGGATGGGTACGCGGTGAGAGCCGCCGACACCTTTGGCGCCGGGCCCGGGTCACCGGCCTACCTGAACCTGCGGGGCGAAGTCAACATGGGTGAGACAGCGGCGCACGATGTACCTGCGGGAGGGGCGATCAGGATCGCCACCGGCGCAATGCTTCCAAATTCCGCCGATGCCGTGGTGATGGTCGAGTACACGGATACGCTGGGCGACCTGATCGAGGTGACCCGCGCCGCGGCGCCGGGCGAGGGCATTGTCGAGGTCGGCGACGATATCCGACTCGGGGACCCGGTACTGACCGGGGGGTCGCTCCTCAGACCGCAGGACATCGGGCTCCTCGCCGGGTTGGGGATCACGGAGGTGGACGTCTACCGGCGGCCCCGGATCGCCGTTGCGCCGACCGGCGACGAAGTGGTCCCGGCAGACCAGGCGCCGCCGCCCGGGAAGATCCGAGACATCAACACCAGCGCGCTCTGCGCCGCGGTCGAGGATGCCGGCTGCGTCCCCGTGCCCTACCCCATCACCCCCGATGACCCGCAGGCGCTTCGGGCACTGGTGCAGCGGGCGCTGGATGTGACCGACCTGGTGTTGATTGCGGGTGGGTCCTCCGTGGGGCCGAGGGACTGGACGCTTGAAGTACTGCTGTCATTCCCGGACTCGGTCTTGCTGCTCCATGGCGTATCCATCCGCCCGGGAAAGCCAGTCATCGGTGTTGCCGTCGGAGATCGACTCGTCGTGGGCCTGCCCGGAAACCCTGTTTCCGCGTTAGTGGTGTTCGATCAGTTCGTGCGGCCCCACCTGCGGCGACTCGCGGGTGAGCAGCCCCGCGAGGGCGCGCTTGCCGCCGATCTGAGGGCACGCCTCACCCGCAGCTATGCATCCGATCCCGGCAAGGAAGATTACGTGCGAGTTCGGCTGCGGCAGCAGGGCGGGGTGTGGGAAGCGGAACCCATACTGGGTCGGAGCACTCTATTGAGTACGCTGACGCACGCCGATGGCTGGTTCGTCGTGCCGGCGGGAGATGAAGGCCTGGAAGCAGGAGCGGAAGTTCGAGTGATTCTTTGCCGCTGAAAGTGCGACACCAAACGGATCCGTCGCGCGTTCCATGACATGCGCTGGGAGAAGTGGTGACATGGCCCTGGTAGACGACGAGACACGACGCAGAATCGATCGATGGCTTCGCGAAGCCGGTAGAAACGAGTTTGGAGATCCCCCCGGTACGATCTATGCCGGAGGCACTCCCCTCTTTAACGAGATGACAGGGCGTCGTCTGGATCGCTACGAGTACATTTTGAAACGTCACCCCGAGCTCAAGCAGCGTCCGGGGCAATGAGGAGCTGAAGCCATGCGTCTGGATCGCACGCTCCGAACTCTTCAGGGAGTTCTTGTGCTGGGGTCGGTGCTGAGCGGCATCCCGCTGGCGGCTCGGTTGACGGCTGCGCCCTCGGCCCCCGCGCCCAGCTCTGCGGCGATCCACAGTTCCCGTCTGGCGATCGACCTGAAGGATGACTCCTCGCCGGCTGACCTGCGCCGCATTGAACGACTCGTGGGCTCCCCACTCGCGTTCAACAGTATTCACTCCCTCGATGATCGATTGATGCTGGGTTCAGTGGCGGCCGGACGCGCTCCAGCCGTTCTGGATGCGCTTCGACAGGATCGGGCGGTCGAGGCTGCAGAGCCGCTGGTGCAGCTTTCCCTACCGGACCGGCCGTGGCGGGCGCCGAGTCTTCCGCGGCGGCGGGACTCGGATCAGCGCGAGTCCTGGCGCCCCAATGATCCGCGCTACGCCGAGCAGTGGAATTTCCGGCTGATCGACGCGGAGGGCGCCTGGAAGCGGACTCAAGATAAGGGTCCCGGCGCTGGGATCATTGTCGCCGTCATCGACACCGGTGTGGCCGCCGAGTCCGACGATATTTGCTACACGGCGCGGGACTTCAAGGGCACGCCGTTTGTGCGGGGCTACGACTTCGTCAACGATAACGAGCACCCCAACGACGACAACGGACACGGCACCCACGTCGCGGGCACCATCGCCGAGACGACCAATAATGGCGAAGGCGTCGCGGGCCTGGCGCACGCCGCGAAGATCATGCCCATCAAGGTGTTGGACGGATTCGGGTCCGGCAGCACGGCGGACATCGCGGACGGAATTCGATTCGCGGCCGACAACGGCGCGCGCATTATCAATATGAGCCTCGGTGGACCGCTGCCGGATAGCGTGATGCGCCTTGCCTGCGAGTACGCCGCGCGGAAAGGCGTGCTGATCGTCTGCGCGGCCGGGAACTCCGGTGGCGGACCGGTCGGCTATCCTGCCGGCTTCCCGCAGTGTACGGCTGTGTCGGCGGTGGGCCCGACCGGCGCGCTGGCCCCTTACTCATCCATCGGCCGACAACTCTCGATCGCCGCGCCGGGCGGCGACAAGAGCCGGGGCGAAGAGTTCGGGATTCTGCAAAACACGGTCCTTTGCGAAGGCTCCGGGGGGACGCCCGAGGACGACTACTTCGCGTTTCAGGGGACTTCGATGGCCTCGCCCCACGTGGCGGCCGTCGCGGCGATGGTGATGGCCAGGGGCGTGGAGCGGCCAACCGATGTAGTGCGGATTCTGCAGCATGCCGCCACGAGGAAGCAGCCCTGGGTGCACTACGGAGCCGGAGTCCTGAACGCGGAGAAGAGCGTGAGGCTCGCCGACGACTTGGCCACGGAACGGCTCGGCCTGGTGGGCTTCGGCGCCGCAAGCACGCTCCTGTTCTTGACCCTTGCCGCGC
>SYKE01000290.1 GCA_005798285.1 Actinomycetota bacterium | reverse complement strand
GGGACGCCGGTCGCGATCCCCGGGGGGAGCAAACCGATCGAGAAGCTCAAGCGCGGCGATCTGGTGCTCTCCCGAGATCCGAATACCGGCCGCGCCACCACTCGACGCGTCGTTGAGGCGACTCGGCGCACTGCCGACAGCGTCCTCACGTTGGAACTGTCCGCGTCGAAGGGCGGACCGGTGCTTCACAGGCTCACGGGCACGCCCGAGCATCCGTTCTTCATCGAAGGCGGCGGCATGCGGGTGATGGGCGAGCTGGGGATCTGCACCAGCATCGTCACCCGGGCCGGACCGCCGCTGGTCGTCACCTCCCTCAAGCGGGAAGGACGCCCCAACGGCGTTCAGGTGTATAACCTTGAGGTTGAAGCAGACCATACGTACTTTGTCGGGACGGCGAGTGGCGGAACGTGGGTTCACAACACTTGCTACCCAACCTTAGATCAACTGAGAAGAGCGTATGAAGCTGCGACGGCACCCTACAAGGATGGGCAACTAACCGTTTCTGCTCGTGCTCTGGACAAACATGGCCGACGCGCCGCGACTTCTTTTCCAACTCCGATGGGGAGTGTACACGCTAAGAATGAACTTGCACATGACATCGTAGGCGGGATTCTAGGGAATCCAGAGAGCATTTTATTGGATCATGGGGCCGTGTTTGACATTGTCTCACCGAGTGGTCAAGGAATAAGGTTCTGGAAGCTCAATGGTAGTCTAAAAGGGTTCCTTGAGCCTGTCCGGTAACGAAGGGACGATGCATGCATTTCAATTCTGCATTCGAAGCGAAGATTCTACATCCACTCAGATCTGTTGTGGGAACTGTGGTCCGCGACGTGCAGTATTGGATTCTTCCAACTGATCAGGAGTATTTTCAACTCGACATCCCAAACGCCTCTGGAATCCAGGGAGTTTACCTCTCGTTCGACTACTTCAAATTGTCATTTAGTTGGGGATTCGAGACTATGCTACGAACTCCGAAAAACTATCACCACATAGAAGTCTTCATCGCTGGAACAGAAGAGGAAGATGCTTGCCCCGATGAGTTGAAGGCACTGCTACGAATCTCGGCTGTGAACTCACTCCAATGGCGAGACGTGCTCTCTCAAAGACTCATTTCTGCGGAGGTGTACTCCTACGAATCGAGCCCCCAGGCGATCCGGATGCTTTTCGAGAATGATGCCATCGTAATAGCTATAGGTTACAGTGAGAGGGACGACTCAATTCTCATCGGAGACGGCGACGATCTCCTGATCCTCAATGACACCGAGTGGCGTGACGAGTCGAAGTATGTCCTGAAGGGCTGGGTCAGAGTCTTCAGCGTAGAAGCGGACAACCGGCTGGGCTTGCGGTAACTGACCTCGCCCGCTGGCTCCGTAGGCGTTGCGCACGCGGCTCCAGAAATCGGGCCGAGAAGCGCGCTTCCAAGTTCTTCAAACGATTTTGAGCATGGTGGCCCTCATGAGTGGGGGGTAGGCCACCTCAACACCGGATATGGATCTGGCCACGCTGTTGGAGGATCCGAACACAGAACGCACCAGGCCCTGACGAGTCGGGCAGGGAGTCATGGCGGTGTGGGCTGCCGCTGGTGCAGTCTCGCGATCCGGAAACCGGCCGCATCACGATCCGGCGCGTCCTGCAGGCCATCCGTCGCAGCGTCGACAGCGTGATCACGCTGGAGTTGGCATCCGCGAAGGGCGGACCGGTGCTCCAGAAGCTGACGGGCACTCCCGACCACCCGATCTTCACGCCACG
Source organism: Actinomycetota bacterium (assembly GCA_005798285.1). Lineage (GTDB taxonomy): Bacteria > Armatimonadota > SYMT01 > SYMT01 > SYMT01 > F1-80-MAGs030. Next base: position 4,237 of record SYKE01000290.1, on the reverse strand, counting down.
CGGGCAAGTGCCGCTATCGGCGCTGGGCATCGGGACGGAGGTCATCAGCCGCGCCGGTCCGAATCTCGTGGTGCGGGGGATCATCCGCCGGCACGAGCCGAGCGGGGTGGCGGTTTACAACCTCGATGTCGAGGCAGACCACACCTACTTCGTCGGCGCCTCTGCCGCTGCTTGGGTCCACAACGGCGGTCCATGCCCGCGCTTCGAGGTGGTTAGGTACGACGATAAGCTAGGCGGACACCGGAACCATCACGGAGTGATGGATGCCTGGGCAAAGCACAATATTCCCGGATACCGATCTCGCCACGGCAGTAACCCCTCCGTTCGCATGCCGAAGAAGAATCACGATCCCACTATTCGCGCCAGCTATGAGTGGTTGGATGCGAATGCCCCGGGGCGCACCTTTCAGGAGCTCTCGCCCAGGGAGATCAAGCAACTTTCGGATTTCCTGTTTGATGCCGCCAAGGCACCGATGCACGTCAGAGATGAGTACTATAGCTGGTTCACCCGGTACATTTACTCCCTTCCCTGAACAAGCTGTGAAGTTGTGGAGAGTGCCGTGGAAGTCGAGGGCCTTACGGGGATGTGTGGCGTGGTGGATTGGAGTACTGCAGCCCGGCGAGTTATCGATCTCATAGGCGCTTACGTTGAGGGGGACACCGCTGACGTAACCGAGCTTGAGGTACAGATTGCTCAGCTAGCGGAGTGTCACATTCTCCTGGCTAACGGTGGGCTCTCCGGATATCTGTCCAACGTGGACGGAGAGACCATGGCGGGACATCTGGAGGGGCTTGCTCTGTTGGGGGACACGGTAATCGCCAGAGGAATCCGAGCAGTGGCAGCGAAGGGGCCCCCGGACTGGTCAACGCTCCAGGGCGAGAAGTACGAGGCATGGGAGAGGCGTAACGGAAGGTTGATCGACCTCTGGGACGACCGGATGACAGACGAAGTCTCAGAATTGCATCGCAGGATCCACCGGTACGTCGGGGAACATTGGCACGAGCTTCCGGCCCGCAACTCCATCCAGCCGGGAGGAGTTGGCTCGTCTCCGTGCGGCGACGAGCGAGTGAGATTGGCGGTGCTGGATGGCCCGGTGATGCGGCGCCACCCTTGTTTTTGGGGCGCCCGACTGGAGATTCTCCCCGGTGGGTCCGGCACGGGTCCATTTGACTCTCACGCCACGAATGTGGCCAGCATTCTGTTCGCACAGCCAGGGAAATGGATGACGGGGATCTCACACCGCTGCACAGGCCTGCTCATCCCCGTCTTTGGTGTCGATCCAGGGACGTTTGGGGAGCTGGCGCGGGGGGTCCACACCGCCGTGGACGCCGGCGCCCACGTCGTCCTGATCCCCGCCGGACAATTACGGGGCCTGATGTCGGATGCATCCTCTCTGGACGATGCAATCGCGTATGCGACGAGCAGGCGAACCCTGATCGTTGCGGCGGCGGGGAACGATGGGCTGGAGGTGCCGACCGTGCCGGCGTGCCATCCCGAAGTGCTGGCGGTCGGAGGGATGACACGCGCCAGGAAGCCCTGGAATCGGAGCAATTACGGCGCTTCGTTTCTCCCCAAAGCCGTGATGGCCATTGCAGATAGAGTGACTGGGGCCGACCTGGACGGAGGATACGCCTCGTTCGAAGGGACAAGCGCGGCGGCGGCCATTGTCGCGGGGGTGGCGGCGGTGGTGTGTGCGGAAACGCTGCGGATCGCCGGGACCTTCGATCCGCTGGGGGTGCGCGATCTGTTGGTTGAAACGGTCGGCTGGTGCAAGCCCGCAGCGCCGGGAGAGCCGAATCGTGTGTTGAATGGGGCTGTCAGCTTGAACGGGGCGCTGAGAGAGGTGTATTGTCGGGCGGGTCTCACCGAGGAAAGTCCAAACTCCCGGCATCCGACGCCTTAGAACCCGAGCTATGACGATCCGGAACTCGGACGCTTCATCAGCCCGGATCCGATTGGTCTTGCCGGCGGCCTGAATCTCTACGCCTACTGCGACAACGACCCCCTGAACGCGGTCGATCCGAGCGGGGAGTACCTCGTTCGGATCGGCAACGACAGGTACGACTTCACCGTTGAGGGGGTGGTGAAGGGTTTGAACACCGGCGCCCGGGCCGCGCTCGAAGCGATGAGCGGGGGGATAATCGACGCCGGCTCGGCAAAGTGCGAGCCTGGCTACCAGGGAGCCAGCCTGCTCGCTGGCGCCGGGAGCGCGTGGGTCTCGGTGATCGGAGTCGGGCAGGGAGTGATGGCGGTGCGGGCAGCCGGCGGAGTCCGTGCGGCGGCGGTGGCCGCGTGGAACGCCGCGAAGGCCAGGCCGAAGCAGCTCGCCGCCGCGGCGCGGGGGATCCGCGACTCCGTGCGCGGGACGGCGGCAAGGGTAAAGGCGCTGACCGGCCCGAACTGTTTCGTCGCGGGGACGCCGGTCGCGATCCCCGGGGGGAGCAAACCGATCGAGAAGCTCAAGCGCGGCGATCTGGTGCTCTCCCGAGATCCGAATACCGGCCGCGCCACCACTCGACGCGTCGTTGAGGCAACCTCGCGCACTGCCGACAGCGTCCTACCGGTGGAGCTGTCTGCGGCGAAGGGCGGACCGGTGCTCCAGAGGCTCAAGGGCACATCCACCAGGTGTTCGCCCGGTAGCTTCGGCCTTCCAGGCGCGATCCGACGGGTGCGCTCTCGGAGTGATTGCGGAGCGCTGACGAACGGGGCCGTTGGCCGGTGCAGTCGTCGACGGCATGTACCCGGATCCCACGGGCCAGGAGTCCCCATGCGGATCAGCGTCAGAATCTCGGTCCGCCGACGGTGATCTGGGCTTCCGCGATCTGGCCGAAGGGCCGGCCTCCCGCGACCAACTCCACGGCGATCGGTTGGCGGCGGCACGGGCCGGGCGGCGTGATGGTGAGGTCGCAGCTCACTTCTTCTCGGGGGCCGGCCTGGAGTCGCGTGCCGTCGCCGGACCATCCGGTCGGGCCCACAAGGCGGACCACCAACTCGGCGGTGTGGGGGAGCGGGTTGCGCACCGTCACCCGGAGCGGGATGGCGGCCGGTTCGGGGATGTGGGTGCGGTAGGGCCAGATCCAGCCGCCCCAGCTATCGAGCTCGAAGTGGACCTCGTCGTCCCCGAGCGCCATGCCGTTCCGATGAAGCGATGTGTAGGTCTCCGACCACTCGTTGATCCGGTCGAAAAAGGCTTCGTCGGTGTGCATGGCCGGCCGGTGTCCGGAGAGCACAATGTCGGGCCGCCACTCATTCATCCACGCGGCGCTCACGTGGAAGCCGTCGAGCAGTGCTCCGTTTCGGTAGACGTGGTTCTGTGCGATCGGGTTGTCCGCCCAGTTGCCGTTCGGGTTCTGGAAGAAGTACTGGTCGCCCGTGTGGGCAAAGCGCTTGCCGTCGGCCTCGAAGCCGATGAGGGACGCGAAGCGCGTGTGGCCGCTCATCGGCGCCAGGTGGAAGGTGTACTCCTCCCAATCCACGGTTCCGCGCAGGGGGAGGCGTCGGTCGATCCGGCAGGGCGTCGGCCAATCGCACGGGAAGCAGTGCGCCTCGGGATGCTCCAGCAGGTCCGCGAACGCCTCGGAGGCCCAGCATTCCGTGCCGTGGAGGCGCTGGAGAACCGGGACGCCGCAGACGTGGTCGTCGTGGAAGTGGCTGAGCAGCGCGACATCGATCCGCTCAATGCCGAATTGCTGCTTCAGGGAGCCCACGCTGTGAAGCAGCGCCCGGCGGCGCTGGGGGGTGGGGTAGCCCTGAAGCAGGGCGCCGCTGGTGCTGTAGCCGTAGTCCAGAACCAGCGCCTTCCCCGATTCGCTGAGGACGAACCAGGAGACCGCCACCGACTGCTTGGCCATCCAGACGTGGTCGGTCACCCGCTCCAGCGGCGCGGGGGTCAGATTCGCGATGCCCGCCGCTTCGATCGGTCGCCCGGCGCAGAGGGCCGCCATGGACTCCTGAAGCTTCGCCAGCGCGGCGTCCATGTCCGAAAGAATCGGCTCACCCAGGCTGGGTAGGAGGGCGTCCGGCCGCCGCTCCCGCAGGAAGCCGGCGCTCATGTGGCAGTTCACGGCGCCCGGCAAGTCGTTGTAGTTGTATTGAAGGGGGGCGATCCGTGCGATTCGGCCCGGGGAGTGAATCGCCTCTCCGCAGAAGACAACCCGGCGACCATCCGCCAGCGCGATCTCGTACCCGCTCTGCATCAGGGTGACGCCCGGCAGCGGAATGACCCGCACATCGATCC
>SYKE01000289.1 GCA_005798285.1 Actinomycetota bacterium | reverse complement strand
CCTGCGCGGCGTGCTGAACGCCTCGGGGATTCAGACTCAGGCGAAGGGCGCCGATCCCACGCCGGATGAGATCTTCAAGGCGATGACGCTGGTGCGGGTCAACGGCAAGACCGAGGCCTCCGCCATCGTGATGCACCCGAACGACTGGCAGGAGATCCGCCTGCTCCGCACCACCGACGGCCTCTACATCTGGGGCAATCCCAGCGAGCGGGGTCCGGAGCGGATCTGGGGTCTCCCCGTGATCTCCACCACCTTCCAGCCGGAGGGGACGGCGGTGCTGGGCGACTGGCGCAACTTCAGCGAGGTCTCCTTCCGGCGCGGCGTCGAGTTCTCCGTGAGCGACGCCCACGCCAGCCACTTCATCGAGGGCAAGAAGGCAATCCGCTGCGATCTGCGCTGCGCCGCGATCCACTACCGGGGCACGGCGTTCTGCAAGGTCACCGGCATCTGATGCCGGCTGCAGGAGGGGGATCTCCGGCTCCCCCTCCTGTTCGCACGTACCGCCTCGCCTCGCGGCGAGCTTCTCGGAAAAGGAAGACCGACACGACATGGCCAGTGAGGTGCATGGGGGCGTCACCCGTCCCATCGTTCAGCCGGACGGCGGTTTGCCGCAGGGGCACCGTCCGGAGTTCATCCCCGTCTCGGCGGCGGGAGGATCGCCGACGGTGGACACTGAGCTGCCCGCCGCGGCGGCGCTCTCGGATGCCCTCGCCAATCCCACGGCGCCGCTGGTGGGCGCCTGTGTGGTGGGGTTCGACGGCGCGGTGTGGCGTCGCGGCGGGATGCTCTCCGCCGGGCAGCTCAAGGTGACCGTGGTGGGAGCCGGCGGCACGTTCATGACCGACGCCGGCGAGGGCGACGGCGCCGGCAATCACTCCGGCGGCTACCCCGCCATCGCGCACCCCTACGAGTGGTCCGGCTCCGACAACACCTGGTGGCGCCGCCGCTCGGTGAACATCAGCCGCTCGGCTCAGGCCAACGCGCTCGCTTCGGGCTCCGATCTCACGCTCTGGACGCCGGCGGCCGGGAAGAAGTTTCGCTTGAGGGGGCTGGTGATCGCGGCCTCGGTCGCCGGCCGGTGCGAACTGCGCGACTCGGGAACGGTGCTCGCCTACCTCCGCCTGGCGGCCGGCGAGCCGCTCTCGCTGATGCTGGAGGCCAACGGCGTCCTCTCCGCGGCGGCGAACAACCCGCTCCAGCTTCGGAATCAAAGCGGCGGCGCGGCGGATCTCGATGCCTGGGTCTGGGGCAACGAGGAGTAAGCGTGAGGACGCTGCAGCGTACGCGAGGGTTTCCGAACGATCAGGGGCTGAAGACAGAGGGCATGAAATGGAAGAAGCAACGGTGGTGGTTCTGCGCGTCTGCGCCTGTGCGAGCACAGATCGATTGGTAGTGGAGGGAGAGGTGAACGGCGCTCCCGTGACGGCGCGGGGCTGGCGCTCCGCCACGCTGCGCCACTTCGAAGCGAGCGCGTACGGACCGGACGGCCACCGGCTCCCCGGCGCCGAACCGCGCGCGATGACCCGCGACGAGGTGCTGGAGTACGCGCGGGGACTGCTTCGGATCGAAGCCGGCGCCGCCGCCGCGACCCCCGAGGATCTGGAGATCAGCGATCTCCCGGAAGCGAGTTGAGTCGGGGTGTCAGACTCGACCGACTTCAGACGTTGTTCAGGGAAAGGAGCCGGTTCTTCCCAACGGTTGGGGGGAACCGGCTGCTCGGAACACCCCCCATCGGTTGACTCGAACGAACGAGAGAAACGGAGGACCCCCGTGCGCACGATCAACTGTCTCGTGATCCATCACTCCGCCTCGAAGAATGACGATGTGGACTCCATCCGCGCGGACCACAAGAAGCGAGGGTTTGCCGACATCGGCTACCACAATGTCATCGGCAATGGCGTGAAGCTGCCCGACGGGCACATCTCCGCCGGGCGACCCCATGAAAAGATCGGCGCGGGCGTGTTCGGCGCGAATACGGGCAAGCTCCAGGTGTGCATGATCGGCAACTTCGAGTCGACGGTCGAGGGCCACACCGGTCCACCGAGCGAGGCCCAGTTGAACGCGCTCGGCCACTGGCTGCACACGAACATGCGCCGTTACGGCGTGCCCGCCGCGCAGGTGAAGGGCCACAAGGAAGTGAGCATTCCCGGACACGGCACGCTCTGCCCCGGCAATCGGACGCCGCTGAACCTGATCCGGGCCTGGTGCGCCCAGGAGCGGGAGAACGAGGCGCCTGCGGTGGGGCTGCACGCCTACCTGCTCGCCCACGGCTGGACGCCCTGAACGGCGGGGGCGCCGGAGTTCGCATTGGACCGGTCAGGGAGATCCTCTGGAGGACACCGACCGCCCCGAGCGCAAACTGCCCCTGACGGCATGTCGCCGAAACGGGAGCCCCGGGGCCGATGCGAACTCCGAACTTGTTGACCCGCGCGCTGCTGGCGGGAGCGCTGGCGGTTGGCGTGGCCGCGACCACCGCGCGAACCGCCGCGCCGGAATATGACCTCGTGCTGCGCGGCGGGCGCGTGGTCGACGGCTCCGGCAACCCGGCGCTCACGGTCGACGTCGCCATTGCCGGGGGCAAGATCGCCTGGGTCGGCGTGCTGCCCGACGGCGCCGCCGCGAAGCAGGAGATCGACGTGCGCGGCGGCGTGGTGGCGCCCGGCTTCATCGATGTGCACACCCACGCCGAGAACATCACCGATCTTCCCCGAGCCGAAAACTTCGCCCGGATGGGAGTCACCACGCTCGTGCTCGGCAACTGCGGCGGCTCCGCATCGAGCATCGGCGAGTTGTATCGCGGCCTCAAGGCCAACCCACCCTCCGTCAACGTGACGACGCTGATCGGGCACAACACCGTGCGGCGCGACGCGATGGGCGGCTCCTTCGACCGGGAGCCCACGCCCGACGAACTGAGCAAGATGAAGGCTCACGTCGAGCAGGCGATGAAAGACGGCGCTGTCGGGCTTTCCACCGGTCTCATCTACCTCCCCGGCACGTTCTCCAAGACCGAGGAGATCATCGAGCTGGCGAAGGTCGCCTCCCGCTATGGCGGCGTGTACGCGTCGCACATGAGAAATGAGGCGCGAGGCATCTTCGAGGCGCTCGACGAGACGTTTCGGATCGGGCGCGAGGCCCGCCTGCCGGTGGAGATCTCCCACATCAAGCTGAGCGGACGCTCCATGTGGGGCAAGGCGGATGAGGTGCTGGCGCGCATCGAGACCGCCCGTGCGGAAGGTCTGGATCTGACCCAGGATCAGTACGTCTACACCGCCTCCAGCACCTCGATCGGCACCCTCATCCCCAGTTCCGCGCGAGAGGGCGGGCCCGACCGCTATCGGGCGCGGATCGCGGACCCGGTGGAGAAGGCCAGAATCATCGCCGAGATGAAGGCGAACCTCAAGGCTCGCGGACAGGAAAGCTACGACTACGCCGTCATCGCGAGCTATCGGACGGATCGAAGCCTGAACGGCAAGAACATCGTTCAGGCCGCGAAGTTGAAGCGCGGCTCCGATTCCCTCGACGATCAGATCGAGCTGATCCTGGAAATCGAGGCGCGTGGCAGCGCCAGCGGCGTGTTCCACGGCATGAGCGAGGACGATCTCCGCGTGTTCCTGCGCCACCCGAACACCATGGCGGCGAGCGACAGCGGCATTCGAGATCGGGACGAGAGCGTGCCGCACCCGAGGGGCTACGGCAACAACGCCCGCGTGTTGGGTCGCTATGTGCGGGACTTGAAGATCCTGCGGCTCGAAGACGCCATCCGCAAGATGACCTCGCTCCCGGCGCAGCAGTTCCGGCTCTCCGATCGCGGGCTGCTCCGGCCCGGCGCTGCGGCGGACGTGGTGGTGTTCGATCCGGCGAAAGTCTCCGATCCTGCCACCTACGACGATCCGCACCACCTCGCCGTCGGCTTCCGCTGGGTGTTGGTGAACGGCGTGCCTGTGGTGAAGGATGATGCGCACACCGGCGCCCGCCCGGGCCGTCCGGTTCCCCGCGGCGGCGAGACCCCCTGAGATCGACGACACCGGAACCTGTGAGCAAATCAACACTTGGGATGTCTGCTCAATCCGCCGAATGATGGCAACTGAGAGATGTTACCGGGAAGGCATTCTCCCCCTGTGCCGCACCCCGAAGCTTGCCAAGTGAGTTCTGGAGTCTGCTGAATGAATCGGGGCCTCGCCTTTTCCGCCGCTTGTGCGGCTGCGTTCCTGGCGGCGGTGGTGTTTTCACCCGCCGCTGAAGTTCGGGCCGACGATGAGCCCGAGTACGTTCCCGGTCAGGTCATCGTGAAGTTTAAAGACTCCTCGACGCCGGAAGGCGTGAAGCGAGCGCTCGGTCGGGTTCGCGGCCGAAAGGGGCATGACATTGCCGCTCGCCGCTCCGGTCGCGAAGATCTCCCCGGAACCGTGGTGGTCGAGCTGGAGGAGTCCGTGGAGAGCGCGGTCCGTGCGCTGCGGGCCGATCCCAACGTGGAATACGCCGAGCCGGACTGGCTGGTGTGGCACGAGGCCGTCTCGAACGACTCCTACTACGTCACGAAGAAGCTCTGGAATATGTACGGCGACAAGACCACTCCCGCCAACAGTTTCGGCAGCCAGGCCGGCGAGGCGTGGGCGCGTGGGAATGTCGGCTCGAAGGGCGTCTACGTCGGCATCCTCGATACCGGGATCGACATCAGCCATCCCGATCTCGCCGCCAATATCTGGAAGAACGCCGCCGAGGTGGTCGACGGCAAGGACAATGACGGCAACGGCTACATCGACGACGTGAACGGCTACGACTTCCTCAACAACGACGCCAGCGTTTTCGACGGCAAGCCGAAGAGCAACTACGAGCAGCACGGCACCCACGTCGCCGGCACCATCGGCGGGATCGGCGGCAACAAGATCGGCGTTGCGGGAGTGAACTGGAGCGTCCAGATGATCTCCTGCAAGTTCATCGGCTACACCGGCGCCGGAGCCTCCTCGAACGCCGCCCGCGCGATGTACTACCTGATCGACCTGAAGAAGCGGCATGGCCTGAACATCGTGGCCACCAACAACTCCTGGGGCGGCGGCGCCTACTCGCAGGCGATGGTCGACGCGGTTCGCGCCGGTCGAGACGCCGGCATCCTGTTCGTGGCGGCCGCCGGAAACTCCAGCAAGAACAACGACACCACCCTCACCTACCCGGCGACTTACACGTCCTCGACGAGCACCGATGCGACCGAGAGCGTCATTTCGGTGGCCGCCACCGATCTCAAGGGGGTTCTCGCGTCGTTCTCCAACTACGGCGCCGCCACCGTGGACCTCGCCGCGCCCGGCGTGGGGATCTGGTCGACGTCGCCCTACAACACGTACGCCAGCCTCAACGGCACGTCGATGGCCTGCCCGCACGTCACCGGCGCCGCCGCACTCTACGCGGCCTCGCACCCGTCCGCCACGATCACCGAGATCCGCTCGGCGATCCTGAACTCGGCGATTCCCACGCCGGGACTCAGCGGAAAGGTCGCCACCGGCGGCCGTCTGGACTGCGGCGGCTTCTAAGCGTCGAACGGGGGACTCGCGAGCGAGTCCCCCGTTCCGGTTCGCATCAGATCTGCGCGACAGGCCAATCCCGTCGCGCAGATCCGAAACCCAACCCAGAAGTCTCGGACGGGCCCCGCCCGCCCGAGCTTTTTTTGTGGGATTAGCCCTTGGACTTGCCGGCGAGTTGTTTGTTCACGCGGTCCAGCATTTTCTGGGCGGCCTGTCGGGTTTCCATCGGCATATTGGGATCGCCCAGCACGATCTGAAGCTCGCCGGCGGCGTCTCTCGGCTTGTTGAGAAGCTGATAGCAGATCGCCAGGTTCAGCCGGGCAAGGGTGATCTCGGCGCGCTCGCGGGAGAGCTTCGTCACCGACTGCAGCATCGGCACGGCATCGGCGAACTTCCCCTCATTCTGGGTGGCGAGTGAGGCCGCCAGAATGGTCTTGGAGAGGTTGCCGCCCTTGTTGGTGGGATCCGCCTTCTTCACCGAGGCCAGCATGGCGAGGGACATGGGGCGATTGCCGCTTTCGGAGGCGATGGACGCGAGCTTCATCGCCGATGCCGTATCCGCCGGATTGGCGCGCTGGCGAGCCTCCAGCGCGGAGAGTTCTTTCACCTTGTTCAGGCCGCCCTGCAGCGCCAGGGTGAAGTTCTCGGCGGGGAGAAAGCCGGGCATCTGATCGGCGACCAGACCGGACGGCGTCATGATGAACGTTGCCGGGAATCCGGTGACCTGGAGCTTGCGCGCCAGAGCCATCCCTTCCTTTTCGGCATTCATCCGCACGGGCACGAATTGGGCCGAAGCCCGGACCACGTCGGCCTTCGGGAAGACCTCCGCGTCCAGCTTCTTACAATAGCCGCACCAGTCGGTGTAGAAGTTGACGAGAATAGGCCGGCCCGCCCGCTGAGCCTGAGCCTTCGCCTTCACGAAGTCTCGGGTCCAGGGGATGCCGGCCGCGTGTACGGGCGTGCTCCACAAGAGGGTGGGAACCGACAATACGAGGGTCCCCCAAACAGCATAAAAACGACGGTGCATCCGGTGCTCCCTTAGCCCAAAGTATAGCGCCGCTCGCGCCATCGGCGGGGTCGATCCCTTTTTTCGCGGAAACATCCGCACGTTCACGCGTTCCTGAACCGTTCCGGTTCGGATGGAGACTCCCCGATGCAGGAACCCTTGGCGTCACTGGAAGAGCTCTTCAGCCTGGCGCACTCGGGGGATACGGAATCTCTTACGAAAGTTCTGGCCGATCTCTCACCCGAAGCGGTGGCGGATTTGCTGGAACATGCGAACGGCGCCACTCGGGATCTTCTGTTTGAGGCGCTCCCGCGCTCCATGGCGGGGGAAGTGGCGGCGCTGCTCGACGACGCCGTTCGCGACGACCTGATTGACGACCTTCCCGCGGCGGAAATCGCGGAGCTGGTGGCGGAGCTCGAACCCGACGAAGTGGTCGAGATCCTGGAGGACACCGACGCCGCCACCACCGAGGCGGTGCTCCGGCAAATCGACCCGCGGGAAGCGGATGAGGTTCGGGAGCTTCTCGGCTACGAAGACGAAAGCGCCGGCCGGGCCATGGCCTCGGGCGCGCCGGCGGTGGAGCTGCATCTCACGCTGGGGCAGGCGGTGGAAACACTGCGGGCCCAGGCCGGCGAGCTGGAAGACGTCCACGTGGTTTACGTGGTCGACGGCGCCGGGCGGCTCCGCGGCTACCTCACGCTCCAGACCCTGCTGCTCGGAGACCTGTCGCTGCCGGTGGAGCAGGTGATGGGGCGCGATGTCGTGTTCGCCTACACCTACGAGGATCAGGAAGCCGCGGTCCGCCGGGTGGAGCGGTCCGACCTGCCCGCCCTGCCCATCGTGGACACCCCCGCGGCGTGCTCCGCGGCCAGATTCCCCACGACCGGCTTCGCGAGATCGTTCAGGAAGAAGCCTCCGAGGACATGTATCGGATGGTGGGTCTCTCCGCCGAGGAGAGCATCCACTCGCCCTTCCGCTTCGCCCTGGGCAAGCGGCTGCCGTGGCTGCTGGTGAACCTGATCACGGCCTTCATCGCCGCGAGCGTGGTCGGGATCTTTGAGAAGACCATCGAGCGCATCGCGATTCTGGCCGCGCTCCAGAGCATCGTCGCCGGACAGGGCGGCAATGCGGGGGTGCAGACCCTTACCATGATCGTGCGCGGGATGGCGCTCGGCGACCTGGACCGCCGCAACTACCTCCGCACCTTCTTCAAGGAGCTGGGTCTCGGCTTCGCCAACGGCATCGCCGTGGGTTCGGTGGTGGGGGTGGTGGTGGGAATCTGGACCGGCCAATGGCTGCTCGGGGGGATCATCGCCGCCGCGATGCTGGGCAACATGCTCGCCGCGGCGATTGCCGGGTTCCTGGTCCCCGTCCTCCTCCGCGCCTTCCGTCAGGACCCGGCCCAGGCCTCCGGCGTCTTCGTCACCACGGTGACGGACGTCTGCGGCTTCCTGCTCTTCCTCGGCCTCGCCACCCTCGCCGCCGGCCACCTGCACTAACCCCTCGGGCCCCCGCTGCAAGGCACACGAGCGCCGGCATCTTGCCGACAAGTCCTCTCGGCCAGATGCCGTTTTCCCCGACAAGCGTTCTGTGATCTCGTCTCGCTACCTGGCCCGGTCTCCTCGTGCCGTTTCCCAGAGTTTCAACGCACGGCTCAGGTTTGCTCGAAAGCCCGGCACGGCTTCCGCCTCATCCACTTCCGGGTTGTCTGGAGACACCCAGCGTGTTTCTTCGTGTCTCAGTGCCTGTGCTCGTTCCGGTTCCGTCGTCTCTGCAAGGAAGATCAATCCGGGGATGGTCAACCGTTTTGGATCCGAAATGGTATAGGTCGCAACCAGGACTGTCGGCTCTGGGATGAGTATGTGGAGCCTAAAGTCCTCCCGGTACGACGCTCGCAGGCAGTCTTCGACACTCTGCCCGACACGAAGTTGGCCACACCCAAACTCCCAACGGCGGGGAAGGAGTCGCTTGGATGCCCGACGGCGAGCGATCAATGCCTTACCATCGGGACTCATCACGATTGCGGCCACGTGAACCTCCAGTTGGGGCAGCGCCGGCAGGGCGGTTGCCGCGATCAATTCACCGTCAGGATCAACCTCGAACGGAAGATCGCGTGCCCACTCCCGGAGATGACGCAATTCATCCGAAAGCCCGAGGTCATCGAGTATGGACTCGGGAGTGTCTTTAATATCGCGATTCGAAGCGATCACATCCGCCACGACATCATCCCTGAGGTGCTCGTCATACTGAAAGGGTGTGCTTTCACCCTGTTCAAACCAGATGACAGGGTAGTGCCTACCATTCCACACTCCCTTGAGTTGCCGCAGAGCAACTACACGGAACCTTGGCGACAGCGGAAACTCATCCTGGAATCTCGGATCCGCTGGCAGCGACTCCACCAGTGCAGCCAGTTCCGCACTCACTACCAACCGCCCACGGCTCGATGCCTGACTTAGCCGGAAGCCAATGTCTACCTCGTGCCCCAGGAAGTCGATACCTGATTGCCCCGCCTGATCGTCAAGGCTTAGTCGCACCGTGCCGCGCTCTTCAGGAGTTGGTGGATCGGGCTGCGTGGAGCCCGTGGACGCCGCATCAGCGGCAATGGGCGACGGTTGGGCATCCCGCACCATAGAGCCCCAAACCGCGCCCCGAACAGAGATGAATGCCTTCGAACCGGGGAACCGCGTGTGAATACGGCCTATGGTGTCCTGCAAGATCTCCAGGGCGACCGGAATGGCCCGCAGCAAGTCCTTCTTGCTGCGCACGTGGCGATACAAGAGGATCTCGTCCCCGACGTACTTCCAGAGTCTGACCCCAGCGAACCGCTTTCGGAAACCGTCCTGGATGGCGTCATAAAACCAGGTGACCAGCGGAAGCCAGTTCGAACCGTCCGCAGCCTTGTACGCGGTGGAGTTCGAGAGGTCGAACGAGAAGAAGAGATGGTATTCTGGCTTGTCTGGCGGACTACGGTGTTGGTCGGCGAACCCCTGTCGGACCCGTCGACGGGACTCTTCGGGATCGTCCCTCGGCACGCTTTCCACTTCCATCTACCAGGAGAAGAGACCGAGCCACTTGCCCCTCGTCAGCGCGGCTTCGGTGGAGACTCCAAATTCAGCCGAGATGGCGCGAAGGTCAAACCCCTGTGAATTCCGGTAGCGGGCGGCAACCGCCGCAAACTCCTCGGCGGGCATGAGGAGCGCCGCAGCGAACTCGTTTGCCTCATATTCCTGCAAGCCGAACCCTTGTCGGTAGTACACGGAGTCGACGAACGCCCCGCTCGACTCCCAGAGGCGGTCGTCTCGAAGGTACCCCATGTGAAGGAACAGGTGTCCCAACTCGTGTGCCAGGGTGAATTGCCGACGCTTCCCGCCCTCATCGTTCAGCAAGATCCTGAAGCCCTCATCCAATCGCTCTATCTTCGCCTCGGCCTCGAGTGTGGGGTCGACCGCAATGCTTCCGCCGAGAAGCTCCACCAGGTGACTGACGTCGACCGGAGTCGTGACGCTGGCCCCGCGCCGCACAATGTCGGCCGCCTCCCAGATCTCCCGCCTTCGCGCCGGTGTCATCCTGCCGCCCTTCCGTGGGTCAATCCTCGCCGAATCACGCACGTCCCCAAACTCATCGCGGAATCCGCTACTCTAGTATTTCCCGAGAGTCGCCTCAATTCCACCAACCCGTGGTCCTCGCCACACCCCCCGAGCCCTCCGGCCCGTCGAGAAACACAGAACCAGAGTGCTGTACACCCCGGCTCTGCGTACGCGGCGGCATGCCAGCGGGCGCCCAACCCGGTCCGCTCCGCCTCTCTCCAGGCCCAAGCCCCGCGATCCCGAACAGGTTCGGCCGATCTGACTTTCCACGGATATCCCTGACCCCGGACCACGCGCCGAAGAGCGCGAGCCACTCAGCAACGTCTCAACATAACCGTCAGAATCATCGAGAGCTCATCAAGCATCCCAATCACCCATGAACGTTGAAGCGGAGTTGAAGCAGTTACAGGCACTGAACCTGGAGAGACTCACCCCCAGCGGGCTCAAGAAGGTGCACCGCCGGATGATGGTTTTGCTGAAGTGCCTGGAGAAGAACCGCGCGGAACAACTGCGCCTGAAGGCTACACTCGAGCGCCAGATGCGCCAGTTGCACGAACTGGGCGCGTTGGACGAGTTCAAGGAGTTGAAGGAACTGCTCGAGTTGCTCGAGCAGAACGAGTCGAACGAGTTGCGCGCGTTGAACGAGTTGAAGGAATGGAACAAACGCGCCGCCGAGTCCGACGACCCCTGATCGGCCCCCCCAGTGAGCGCCGGCATCTTGCCGGCAAGTCTCTCCGGCAAGATGCCGTAACGTTGGGTTAATCCTGCCACGGGCCGGCAAGATGCCGACGCTCCCGGGTATCGACGCGGAGCCTGCCCCGTCCTAATCGCCACCCGAGCGGGCGACGCTACTCGGAGGGCGCACCATCCGCCGGCGTCTGCTTCTCAGGCGGCCTGGGCGGCGTAAAGCGTGTCGCCTCGCGAAAGGCTTCCTGCTTCGCCTGCGACCACCAACGTGCAACCCGCTTCTCCGTCGCGTTGATGTATGCGTTCAGTGCGCGCTTCTCTTCCGGCGTCATAGCTGTGACGTGTTCCTTTCATCCTCAGACTGGTATACATCGATTACGTGGAGACTGCGCCTTGGAACATTAAGCCACTGATGCGGGCGCTCGACCGTGAGAGCCGCTACGCCGCAGTCGGTACGCGCCTCGTCGAAGCGGCTGTGCGGCTGAGCCTCGACGAAGGCTTCAAGGGTCGAATTGGGCTCCACTCGCTGCCCCGCTCTGAAGGGTTCTACCTGCGAACGTGCCGGATGAGCGCCGTCGAGCGGGATCTTCGGAAAGGCAATCTGCTCTGGTGCGAGTTTACTCCCGAGCAGGCCAAGCAGTTTTTGACAGGAGACAACCTATGAAGATGAACAATGACCCCGCGTGGCTCCAGCGGATGGCCGAACTTGAGGATGGATGTTTCGTCTCGGTGGGCGGCTGGGTGCATGCTCTGGAAAAGGCGCGGGGCCCTGCCGGGACGGCCCTGACGCCCGGGCTGGCGTTTAGCCAGCTCGTAATTCTCGCCCGAAGGGAGAGAGAGCTCGCCCGGAGCACCTTTGCCTCTGCGGCTGACATTGCGCTCACCGAGCTGGTCAGGATCGAAACTGAGCCAGACTACACGCCTTCATCGCGTGCCGTCTATCAACTCGCTCGATACTTGGGCCTTCCGGAACGCGACCTGAATGCGCTTGCCGGCCTCACGATCGTAAACGACCAGGAATTTGCCGACCGCGCCCTTCAGTTTGTCGCTCGCTCCAAACCCGGGGAGACCATGACGGGAGAGGACCGGCAAGCGCTTCAGACGTTTGTGGGGTACCTGCTGAGCCGTGAGAAACAAGCATCTTGAGGAGAAGACGGCGGGCGCCATCGTCAAGCAAGTCGAAAAGATCCGCTGCGGACTCGGTAGCCCCAGGCAACCTCTCGACCTTAGTGTGGCTCCGTGGCGCTCGAAGCTCCTTCGCGGGGACACGTTCCAGACGCCAAGGCTGTTGAGTTTTTCGAGTCCTCATCTTCCAGGGGAACGGTAAGCAGGGTCTCCCCGTTCTCGGCCTGGTTTGCGGTTAGCAGGCCGGTGCTTCCGTAATCCGGCGCCCCTCCTGGGGGCCGATCGCTTGCCGAAGCGGATCCTTTGCCTTGAGCGAGTTATCCCTTCATCACTTCGATTAAGTCAACCCTCAGCGGCGCGGTGCGCACGGCACTTCCGCGGACCACGCCGTCGCCAACGATCCCGGCACGCGCTTACGGATCCCGGTGCATCGCGCCTCCGGCCATCGCGTCGTAGAACTCCAGGATGGTGTCCCGGGTTCGGTAGTGGCCGAAGGTGGCTTCGTCGTGGCGCTTGATGATGGGGAAGGTGTCCATGATGTAGGCCACATCCTCTCGGCTGATGCCGTAGAGGTGGAAGAAGGCGGCGTCGAGGGTAGCGCGGAGTTGATGTCGGCGCTCGGCGTCCCAGGCGAAGGGTGGGCCGGCGTACTCTTGCGCTACCGCAAACCCCTGTAAATCGTGGGCGGTGTAGGTCAACTCCAGCGTTGTCGTCGCGATCAGCTCCTTCGCGGGTTGGGTTGAGTCCCAGGGACCGGGCTCACGGAGCCGTGCGAGGGGCAGCATGGGGATTTGCTTGAGGTAGCCGTAGGTGAGGGACGTGCCTCCAAGCTTCTGACGTACGATGTAGTCGAAGATGAAGGATGACGCGCACGCGAGCAGACAGAGCACGTCGGTCGGGGATTGCTGGGTATGAAGCAGCGGTAACTTGTGGCCGACCGCGGTGCGGGGTACGACGCTGAAGATGGCGGTGCGGACATCCGTGGAACGGCAGATGTCCCGGAAGCCGATGAACCAGCCGGCGTCGGGAGGGGCCGCGCGGTCGACTTCCGTTTCGTGGACCCAGTAGCGGGGCTGCACCACAAACGTCGGGTCCGCCTTCTCCTCGGGCGTCACGTCGCGCGTTTCCGGGTCGCCGACGGCCTTCTTTCCACGGGCTACCGTCACCGTCTCATACGTGGCCCAGCGGTGGTCGAAGTGGTGGATCATCTTGGCTTCGTAGAGGGGTAGCCAGCGGCCGGCGCGGATCTCCAGGCCGTCTGCCTCACCGGCGGCGGGGACCTCCCATTGGTTGCCGGTCAGATGGCCACCGGCGGACTCCAGGTGCTCTCGCGTCCGGAACAGGTGGGAGTCGTTGGACATGTGGAACATCGTCTGGAACTTGATGCCCCACGGATTTCCTGGGAGCGCCGGGGGTGGCGCCTCCGGGTCCGGGTCGCGGACCAGGACGGGGACGCGGCGGTAGATGGCCTTCGTGATCTCCGCGTCGCGGCGGCTTCGGAAGACGGGGCAGGTACGGGTGTTGGGGTTCAGAAGCTCGATGTCTTCGTTGGAGAGGGTGAACACCTTGTCGGGCAGGTTGAGATCCGTGGTGCGGTGGCAGAAGAAGGCGCATTGGGGGAGTAGCGAGTAGGGAGTGGGTTTGGAGGGTTCTGGGGTTCCGGGGTTGCGGGGTTCTGGGGTTCTGGGGTTGCGGGGTTCGCAGGCTTCTGGGCGTGTGGGGTCGGGGGGTGGGTGGGGAGTGGCGAGTTGTGGGGGGTTGCGGGGGTTGGGGGGCGCTGGGTTCCGCATGGTGAGCAGGCAGAACTTGAAGCGGGAGTCGACACCGGCGAAGAGCAGGCGGTCTCCCAGGTCGGGGGTGCGGGCCGGACGCTTCCGTGGGGGCGCGGGTTTGTCGCCGGACGCGTTTTCCGCCTCCGTTGCTTCTTGCGGGCGCATTCCGTTCTCGAAGTCGAAGAGTGAGACGAGGGAGCGCCGTTCCATGAGGTCCGCGAAGAAGTGCCGGGTGGTGTCGTCGGTGGCGATGCCGGAGGGCACGATGATGCCGGCCCGGCCCTGTTCCGCCGCGAGCACGCGCATCAGTTCCGCGAACACAGCGTAGGTGTTCACGTCGCCTCGGCCCGTCAACGGAAAGCGACCGCTCTTGCGGATGAACTGAGACGACGCTTCGGCCTGACGGAGAGCAGCTTCGTAGGCGTCGTGGAGCGCCGTGCCCCGTGCTCGTCGGATGAGTCGATCCCGTTCCGCCTTGTTGGCCGCGGTCGCGATCTCGGGCATTCGCTCGGCGAAGAACTCCTTCTCCTGGAGCTTCACACGCTCCCACGGCGGGTTGCCGAGAACCACGTCGAAGCCGCCCTGATGGAAGACGTTGGGGAAGGCGAGTTCGGGGTGGAGCGGGGCATACTCCGCGAGGCGTTCCCGGGTCCAGCGCGTCAGGGTCGCCACATCCTCCGCGGGAAGCTGCTGCGCGGCGAGCTGGCGGAGGGTGTCGGTGGTGATCCAGTGGCTCGACACCACCTCCGCCTGGGGGAACACCTCGTGACCCCGGGCCTTGCGCTGCAGGAAGGCGCCGCACCAGGCATCGGCCAGCAGCTTCCGCAGACCGATGGCCTCCTGCGCCTCGCGGTGCATCTGCGCCTTCTTTCTCACGCTGCCGAAGCTCTCGTCCGACTCCGACTCCAGCCGCCGCCACGACTCCAGCAGTCCAGGCCCGACATAGACGCGGGGACTGAAGAGATTGCCCTGTCGATCCCGCTCCGTGCGGTTGCGCTTCTTGTAGGCGGCGCAGATGGCCTTATCGTCGCCTTCGATCGCGGTGAAGGCGTCATCCGGCACGCCCGCCGCGATCAGTTCCGCCGTCGCGCCGATGAGCGAATTGCCGACCACGATGTGATGATCGAGAAAACTCAGCGGCCGCCCCGGTTCCAGCGACTCCATCCAGAGCGCCACCTTGCACAGCTCCGCCGACATCGGGTTCAGATCGATGCCATAGAGGCAGCGCCCGATGACATCCCGCAGGGCCCGGCGCGTCGCTTCCGGCGCCGGCTCCTCGTCGCCCGTCCGCACCTGCGCCAGCCGCTTGGCGAGACGGTGCGCAGCGGCAATGAGGAAGTGGCCGGAGCCGCAGGCGGGATCGATGACTCGGAGATTCAGAATGGCTTGGGCTTCGGGGGGGTCTGGGGTTCCGGGGTTGCGGGGTTCTGGGGTTCCGGGGTTCCGGGTTGTGGGGTTGTGGGGTTCTCGGGTTGTGGGGGGATGGGATTCTAGGACTCTGGGGGTTTCTGAGGGCTCAGGCTGCGGATGAGCCGATCCAGCAGCTTTCCTACTGAGGTAGTCAGGGTTTGCAGACGGTGCTCCGAATCTGCTTCCATCAGACCGATCCGCTGGGCCAGCTCGATCTGGGTCTCCAGCTCCCGAAGGCTGCCTTTCGCGATGCGCAGAAAATGAAGGTAGTCCGCGCGGGTTGCCCGTCCCGAGCCTTCCGCGATGTTCGAGGGGATCGAAACCGCCGCCCGGCGCATCTGGGAGGTCAGTCCGTAGATCTCCTGCCGGGGAAACGTGCGCGTCACTTCGTACACCTGCTGTGCAAGATCCATCGCCAGCCGCCACACCAGCAAATCCCGATACCCCGATGCTCCCATCCGCGCCACCTCCTTGGATCCCCTCAACCCCAGAACCCTGCAACCCCACACCCCCAGAACCCTGCAACCCCGGAACCCCAGAACCCCGCAACCCCACACCCCCAGAACCCCGCGACCCCGCTTCCCTGATCGCCTCCTCCACCACCGGCTCCAACGCCGTATCCAACAAACACTGGATCAGCGAATCCGGGGTGTAATAGCTTCCCGTGGTCTTGCGTTCGTTGCCGCCGGCGCTGCGGAGTTCGAATTTGGCGCCGTCGGAGCTGAGGTCGGGGTGCAGTTCCAGGAGGGACTCGTAGACGCTTCCCATCTCTTCGGAGGCGAGGTTTTTGTAGTCGACGCGGGTGCGACGGCCGCCTTCCTGGGTCACGGCCAGGCAGCGGAGGGCCTCCAACAGATCGGCGTTGGAGAGTTCCGAGGGGTCGAGGTGGGGGCAGGCTTCATCGGAGAAGAGGAAGCCGCCCAGGGCGGGGAGGCCGAGTTCGGGGCAGCCGTCTTCGTGAGCCAGCTTTTCCAGAACCAGGCGGAGTTGTTGAAAGAGATCGTGGTGTCGGACGCTGCCGCGCAGCCGTTCCGCCAACAGGCGGAGTCGTTGGGTGGAGTAGTATTCCGTGTAGAGATCACGGGTATCGGCGGGTGTTTCCGGCAAGAGGAGCAGATTGCGATCTTCCGCCACGAAGAGGAAAAGCAGGCGGTAGACCAGGCGCAGGAGTTGGCGGTAGTAGCCCTGCTTGTCCAGAGCGCCGTCGCGCAAGCTCTGCCGAAGCGCGTGGTTGGCGGGGTGCTTCAGAAATCCCTGGCCCAGCGTCTCAATGGCCTTCTCCACGCCGTTCCGAAGGGTATCGAGCGCACGCTTGCCGTCCTGCTTCGCCGCCTGCGACCACTGTTCGAGCCAGCAGTCGG
>SYKE01000288.1 GCA_005798285.1 Actinomycetota bacterium | reverse complement strand
GCAACCAAGCGCTGTGCCCAATGAGATGGCGCTTCACAACTGCCAAGGCGCGAAATCGCCTCGCTCGCCTCTACCCCTCATTAGATGCCTGACAGACCACTAGGGCTCCAAGACACCTTGTGTCGGCGCCAACTGCTCTGTGAGGCAGGAGGTAGGACCGGATCTTCGTGAATTGAGGGGTGGTTGTGAGACAGCCAACGATTGAGCCTCGCGACGGAGCCGGGTTCGCTTGCTTGCGGGAGGGATCGAATGTTGTCACGGTGGGATACCCGCCTTGAGGCGAGGACGTTCGAGGGTCGGCGGCGATTGGGCCGGTTGGTTTGCTGCGCGGCGCTCATCTCTCCGGCCGCTGCGTGGGTCGCTGCTGCTCAGACCCCGAAAGCGATGGTCCTTCCACCTCCATCCGGAGCTGACTGGGTTTCGGTTAACGGAGATCGGGGAGGCACGCGCTACTCTGCCCTGGACCAGATCCGTCCCGGCACCCTGCGACAGCTTCGGCGGGCCTGGGTTTATCACACCGGAGACGCCGAACCACCCAACAAGTCCTGCATTCAGTCCACTCCCATCGCCATCAATGGAGTGCTTTACGGCTCCACGGCCAGCCCTCGAGTGGAGGTGTTTGCTGTGGACGGCGCCACTGGTAAAGAGCTCTGGCGCTTCGATCCGTGGATCGGCTTCGACACCCGACGTCCCGTTGCGGCGGGTGGTGTGAACCGGGGAGTTGCCTATTGGGCCGGTGACGGAACCCCGGACGGGGCGAGAATCATCCTGGCCACCGCCGATGGTCGCCTCATCAGCTTGAAGGCGCAAACGGGTCGGCCCGACGCCACGTTCGGGACCGGCGGCGTGGTGGATATGCGTCAGGGCCTCGACATCGACATCACCGGCATGGCGTATGGGTGCACGGCGCCCCCGGCGATCTTCGAGAATCTGGCTATTGTCGGCTACAGCAATGGGGAGGGCCCGGGAGCTGCTTCGCCGGGCGACGTCCGGGCATTCGACGTGCGAACGGGACGGGAAGTGTGGCGGTTCCACACCGTGCCGCGGCCGGGCGAGTTTGGCCACGATACCTGGGTAGGAGACGGCTGGAAAAACCGGGGAGGCGCAAATCCGTGGAGCGGCTTCTCGGTGGACGAGGCCACCGGGACGGTGTTTGCTGGGACAGGCTCACCGCCGTTTGACTTCTACGGCGGCGATCGGAAGGGCCGAAACCTCTTCGGCAACTGTGTGCTCGCGCTCGACGCGCGCACCGGCAGGCGGAAGTGGCACTTCCAGACCGTGCGTCACGATCTCTGGGACTACGACAACCCGTGTCCGCCGATCCTCTGCACCGTCCGCAAGGACGGAAAGCTGCGGCCCGCCGTCGCCCAGCTCACCAAGACGGCGTTTTGCTTTGTCTTGGATCGAGAAACCGGTGAACCGCTCTTCCCGGTTGAGGAGCGCAAGGTAGCGCTTTCCGACGTGCCCGGGGAAGAGTCCTGGCCGACGCAGGTCTTTCCGCTGAAGCCGCCTCCGTTGGCGCCGCTGGGATTTGGGCCTGAAGACGTGACGGATCGTACTCCCGCTGCCCGGGCGCACGTGATGGAGCGTCTCAAATCGCTTCAGATCGGTCCCATCTTCACGCCGACCCGAGTCGGACAATCTACAGTTCGCCTTCCCGGCTTCTTCGGTGGCGCGGCGTGGTCCGGCGGAGCCTTCGATCCGGTGAGTGGCCGGCTGCTGGTCAACTCGAACAACATTCCAAGGGAGCACGGACTGGAGCGGGCTCCGGCGGGCAGTGGATTCGCCTATCGAAACACCGGCTACGGTCGATTCCAGGATCACGAGGGCTATCCGGCAGTCAAGCCGCCGTGGGGTTTGCTGAACTCCATCGACCTGAACCGCGGGGAGTTCGCCTGGCGATCGGTTCTGGGAGAGTTTCCCGAGTTGACGGCAGCGGGCGTGCCCCGAACAGGCACTGAAAACCTGGGGGGCGCGATCGTCACCCGGGGCGGATTGGTGTTCATCGGCGCCACGAAAGACTCTCGCTTCCGTGCCTTTGATGCCCGATCCGGGAAACAACTCTGGGAAGACACCCTGCCGGCGGGCGGCTATGCGACCCCGGCTACCTATCAAGCCGGGGGACGTCAGTACGTTGTGATTGCGGCGGGCGGCGGTGGAAAGCTCTTGACCCCGTCCGCCGATACTTACGTGGCCTATGCGCTGGACGACAAGCCGGCGGCTCAGTAGCGCCGCGAGCAAGCAATTCCATTTGAAGACACCCCGTCGCTCGACGATGGGTTAGGGGGACGGGTACCGCATGCCAGACGGTCCGCCGCGGATACTGGTCATCGACGATGACGACGATATGGTGTTTCTTGTCCGGCGCATGCTTGAGCGGGCAGGGATGAACGTGCTCTCGACCAATGAAGGTCAGGGTGGCATCGACCTTGCTGCACGGGAGCGGCCCGATGTCATTCTGCTGGATGTCGGGATACCCGACATGGATGGCTACGCTGTCTGCACACGCCTTCAGGAGATGACGGACACCCGGATGATTCCCGTGGTGTTCGTTACGGGGTTCCAGCAGGAGCAGAATCGTGCGCGCGCGTTTTCGGTCGGCGCAGCCGATTACCTCGTCAAGCCATTCTCTCGCGATCAGCTCATCAGCACGGTTCGCAAGCAGCTCGAGAATCGGAAGAATTTCTACAGTGTCCGTCAGGTCAGCGAACTGTGGGACGTCAAACCGCTCGGCGACAAGTTTCAGGAGTTCGTCGAGGCGTTCGTTCGACGCCACCGCCTGACCGAGGTCCAGCAACTCCGGGCGCGAGCGCTCTCTCCGACAGAGGTGTACGAGCTCTCGAGAACAGCAGACATCCCCGAGGCAGACCTCTCCCGGGAAATGGCGGAGTTCCTCGGGATGTCGTTCGTCGAGATGATCGACACTGGAGCCATCGAACTCGGGATACTGCCGCTGCACTTTTGTCGGGAGAACAGCCTCGTGGCGCTGCGGGAGACGGATGAGGCGCTCTCGATCGCCATCACCAATCCGTTTATCTGGGATCTGCAGCGGATTGACGCACTGAACCGCGTACTTCGGGGCCGCCCCTATCGTCTTGTCGAGGCGCCGCCTGCGGCCATCACATCGCTTTTCATCGATCAGTCGAAGAAGCAGTTGGAGATGGTCGCTCCCAACTCAAGCGAGGATGAGAATCGGCCCGTCAAGACTCTGGAGGAGTTGCTTGGGTCCCCCGACACGGTCTCCGCTGTGGATGCGGCCGACGCCATCATCGCCGAGGCTGTGCGCCGTGGGGCAAGCGACATCCACATCGAGCCGGGACGCAGCTACGTTCGAGTCCGCTTCCGCATCGATGGCCGATTGGTGCCCATCCTTCCGCTGCAGCGGTCTCTGCTCTCGGCGCTCATAGCCCGCATCAAGGTCATCTCCGGAATGGACATCTCGGAGAACCGTCGACCCCAGGATGGCGGGTTCAAGGCTCGTGTCGATACGCGAGAGGTCGAACTCCGGGTTTCGACTCTGCCGGGTACTCACGGTGAGATCGCGGTCCTGCGCATCCTGAATTCCAACGTGAACTTGCAGCGCCTGGATAAGCTGGGTCTGGAGTCGCAGACCTTACAGGCGATGCACGGGCTGTTGGTGGTGAAGCAGGGAATGATCCTCGTTACCGGCCCCACTGGATCCGGAAAGAGCACCACGCTTTACGCCATGCTCAACCACCTCAACCGGGAAGACGTGAACATCACCACTGTTGAGGATCCTGTGGAGATTGATGTGCCGGGCGTCAATCAGGTGCAGGTCAACGTTCAAGCCGGCCGCACGTTTGCGGGTACGCTGCGGTCGATGCTGCGGCAAGACCCGGACATCATCATGCTCGGAGAGATTCGAGACCTGGAAACTGCGGAGATTGCCTGTCGGGCGGCCCTCACGGGCCACCTCGTGATGTCCACGCTTCACACGTTGGACACGATCGGGACGGTGACCCGCCTGCTCGATATGAATGTTCCCAGCTATCTGGTGACCTCTGCACTGCATGCGATCATCGCTCAGAGATTGATTCGGCGCATTTGCGATAATTGCTCTGAGCCATACATCCCGCCTGCGGGTCTGATCCACGCGATGCGAGCCCGCTTCGGAAGTCGCGCGGAGACTGAGTATCGGCGAGGGCGCGGTTGCCCTCGCTGTAACGGGACCGGAAGCCGGGGTCGGGTAGGGGTCTACGAGATCCTGAAGGTCGATGACACGCTGCGCCGGCTCATCTCGGGCAATGCCACTCCGATGCAGCTCCACGAGCATGCGACAGCCACCGGACTGCGCTCGTTGGAAGACGATGCTTTTGAGAAGACTCGACTCGGGATGACGTCGCCCGAGGAAATCCTCAATCTCGGATTCTCGCTGGCAATGACGGTGGCTGCCGATGACAGTGTTCCGGTGGCGCCGGCAGCAGACGCCACCGCAGGCAGCTAGACCAACTCGGGAATGATCTCGCCGCCCGCAACCATCTGCGTCGGGCGGCCGATCTCATTTCGGAATTCGCGACGATAGTTCACGCCGGCCTTGTGGAACATGGTGCAGGCCAGATCCTGGGGGGAGAGCGGCCGCTCCACCGGGCTGTGGCCATCCGGGCTGGTTGCACCGATGACCTGGCCACCGGGAGTTCCGGCGCCCGCCATGATGACGGACATACCGGGTCCCCAGTGGTCGCGTCCCGGTCCGGCGTTGATCTTCGGAGTGCGTCCGAACTCCCCTAACAGCAGCACGAGGGTATTGTCGAACGACCCGCGCTGCTTGAGATCGGTGAGGAGGGTGGTCATGGCCGGATCCAGGATCGGAAGCATCCGCTTCATGTCATTGAAGAGGTTGAAGTGTTGATCCCAGCCGCCCCAATGGATGCTCACCCAAGGTACGCCGGCTTCGACGAGTCGCCGGGAGAGGAGGCACTGCTGCCCAAACGTCGTTTTGCCGTAGGCTTCCCGCACTTTGTCCGGCTCTTTGGACAGGTCAAACGCAGCCTTCGCCTCTCGCGACGTCACCAGGCTGTAAGCCTTCTGAGTGTAGCTGTCGAGACCACTCACCGGATCGGTCGGCGAGTCCGCGTTTCGCTGCAGCCGATCGATTTGCTGGAGCAAGCCACGCCGGGCATCCAATCGCAAGTCGTCGACGCCTTTCGGGAGGGAGACATCTTTGACCTGGAAATTAGCCGTGTTGGGATCTCCCGTCACCACCAGCGGTCCGTAAGCGGGACCGAGGAAGTTCGGTCCACCCGAACGCATCGGCCGACCCAGGAGCACGTAGGGCGGCAACCCGTTGGGCGCCGAGCGCTCGTGGGCTGTGAAAGAGCCCATGGACGGGTGGTAGCTGACCGAGTTTCCGCAGCCGACGGGAACCGGCGTGGAGCGCCCCGTCGTCATGAGGTGGTTTCCGGCGCCGTGGTTCGAATCGTTGTGGGTGACCGAGCGGATGATGGCGTAGTGATCGGCGACCTTAGCCATCCTGGGGAGGTGCTCACAAATCCGGATGCCGGAGACATTGGTCTCGATCGGCTTG
>SYKE01000031.1 GCA_005798285.1 Actinomycetota bacterium | reverse complement strand
TCCGCCGCGCTCCGTGGAGGCGCGAACGTGGTGCAGCTTCGAGACAAGCTCCACGACGCGGGAGACCTGCTTCCGGGCGCTCGCGAGATGGCCCGGATCTGTCGCGAGGCGGGAGCGCTGCTCATCGTCAACGATCGGATCGATCTGGCGCTGGCGGCGGGAGCCGACGGCGTTCACCTCGGCCAATCCGACCTCCCCATCGAGACGGCGCGAGAGATCCTGGGGCCGGATCGACTCATCGGGGTTTCAGTCGAGGACGTGGAGCAGGTCCGGCGAGCGGAGTCGGCGGGCGCAGATTACCTGGGTGTGGGGCCGATCTTCGCCACCGCATCCAAGTCAGACGCCGGCGCCGCCGTTGGTCTGGAGCAGCTTGAACGGTTCAGCGCCGTCACTCAGCTCCCCCTGATCGCCATCGGCGGTATCTCGGCGGAGCGCGTGCCGGATCTCGCCCGCTCCCCCGCCGCCGGTTTCGCCGTCATCGGGGCCGTACTGAAGGCCCCCGACATGCAGGAGGCAGCCCGTGAGCTCGTCGGCCTCTGGGATAACGCTCGCTGATCTCGGCGAGTTCCCGCTGATCGCCCAACTGCACCGTGATCTGAGCCGTCACCCGGCAACGCCGGCGGTGGGTGTGGTGGAACTCGCCATCGGTGACGACGCGGCGCTCCTCCGGTTGCCGCCCGACTCCTCTTGCGTGGTGACCTCCGACGCGCTCGTCGAGGGAGTTCACTTCCGCCGGGACTGGTCAAAGCCGCTGGAACTGGGCTGGAAGGCGCTCGCCGTCAACATCAGCGACCTCGACGCGATGGGAGCCCGTCCCGTGGGCGCCACCGTCACGCTCGCGCTGCCGCCCGACACCTCGCCGACGTGGGTCCGCGCCCTCTATCGCGGGCTGCACGAGTGCGGGGAACGGTATGGCTGTCCCATCGTCGGCGGGGATACGGTGCGCTCGCCGAGCCTCGTTCACCTCTCCATCACGGCGTTCGGGGCCGTGCCGCAGGGCAAGGCAGTGCAACGCTCCGGCGCCCGTTCGGGCGACCTGGTCTGCGTGACGGGAGTCGTCGGCGAGAGCGCCGCGGGGCTCGCCGCGCTGGATCGCCTGGGACGCACTGCGGCCGTTCGACGCTGGCCCGATCTGGTCGCATGGCACTTGCGACCTGAACCGCCGTCCCCGGCCGGGGCTCTCCTTGCCGATGGCGGGTTGGCAACGGCCATGCTGGATCTCTCTGATGGATTGGCGAGTGATCTCCGCCACCTCAGCAGCCGATCCACCTGTCGGATCACGGTGGAGACCGAGCGACTTCCCATCTCGGACGGCGCCCGACGGTGCGCCGTCGAACTCGGGCTCTCGCCGGAGGGCTTCGCCCTGCACGGGGGTGAGGACTACCAGCTCTGCTTCACGACCTCCCCGGAGCGCTTCTCGGAGATCCCCCCGCTGCTGGCGAGCGTGGGCCAGACAGCGACGATCATCGGTCGAGTCTCAACCGGGCGCGATGTGTACCTCGTCGTGGATGAGGGGCGCCCCGAGCGACTTGTGCCCGGCGGCTTCACTCACTTCGGCGTCGCACCGGCTTCAGAACCGTCCAGCGCCGCTGAACCGTAGCCCCGCACCCCGTGGCTGGCCGGCGGTCAACGGACCGGCAGCATCGAGCGAACCTCACCCACGGGGGCGCCTCGCGTGTTGAGGACCGCCGGCGCCATCAACGGCTGGAGCGCGACGGGAAGGTCCGACGGCAGCGCGTCGAACATCCCCATCAGGCCCAGCATCAGCGGCGCCAGCGCTCGCGCGCTCCCATCGTCCACCTTGATGGCGATGCCGATCCCTCTCCCCACCAGCCCCACGCACTGATACCCTTCGGCGCCGCCCTTCGACGCGGCGACTCCCGGGAGCGCCCGCATCAACACACTGTCGAAACCGCCCTCGCCGCGCACCATCTCCGGCTCCCGGTTCATGACGGTGGTGATACGCGCGGCAGCGGGCGCGAGTCCGTCGGGAAGCGACTCCGGACGGCACAGGCGGGCAAAGCCGAGCGCCATCTCGTACGTGCTCATGTAGAAGGTCGGCACGCCGCAACCATCAATGCCCCAGTGAAGCGATCCCAGGTCCATACCGCATGCGTGGCGGAGCACCTGTTGAATCTCAAGCTGCACCGGGTGATCTCCATTCCAGTAGCCCTCGGTCGGCGCCCCCAAAAGCCGCGCCAACGCCAGCATCCCGCTGTGTTTTCCGCTGCAGTTGCTGTAGATGGGCGTGGGTTCCCGTCCGGCGAGGATCAGCTCGTCCCGACTGGGAAGATGCGAGACGGGATGCGCGCCACAGTGCAGGTCCGTCTCCGTACAGCCGATCTTCGCCAGAATCGAGGCGACAGCAGCGCGATGTCGGGGTTCTGCTGAGTGAGAGGCGCACGTGACGGCAATCTCTGCATCGGTGTAGGCGAACCGATCCGCCGTCCCGCGGGCGATCGCCGCCAGCGATTGGAGCGGCTTCAGCGACGAACGTGGAAACGAGCGCTGCCATGGATCGCCGACTGAGTACAACACGCCGCCATCGGCGTCAACGACCACCGCGTGGCCCAGATGCCGGCTCTCAACAACCCCACCCCGCGTTGCCTCCGCCAGCAATTCCGCTCCCTGCGCACCCATAGCTCCCCCGCCTCGCTAAACCAATCGCGCCGAACGCTCGCAGTGGAAGGAACTCCATGCCCATCCCACCGAACGGCGCCTCGGATCGCAGTGATCCCGGGCGATGGGTTGGTGTATCTCCGTCCGCGGCGCCCCCGCATAGTTCGGAAGCAGGAGTCGATGAAGTACCTACGCTTTCCCGCCCTGGGCCGAGAAGTGTCTCAGCTCGTTCTCGGAAGCATGGTCTTCTCGATGGACGATCTTGGCCTCACTTTCGACCTGCTCAACGAGTACCTGGACCTCGGCGGCAACCTGGTCGATACCGCCCACATCTATGGTGGCGGGAACAGCGAACGAGCCCTCGGCCGGTGGATCGCCGCCACGGGCCGCCGTGATGAGATCTTCATTCTCACCAAGGGCGCCCACCACAACGTCGACCGTCGCCGCGTTACGGCGGAAGACATCACGTGCGATCTCCGCGACAGTCTGGCCCGGTTGGGGACCGACTATGTCGACCTCTACGTGCTCCATCGGGATGACCCACTCCAACCCGTTGGCGGGATCATGGAGGCGCTCAATTCCCACATTGCAGCCGGACGGATCCTGGCGATCGGCGCCTCCAACTGGACAATCCCGCGAATCGAAGCCGCCAATGCCTACGCCGCCGACCGGGGACTGAAGGGTTTTTGCCTCAGCTCCAATCACCTCAGCCTCGCAGCTCCCAAGGAACCGGTCTGGCTGGGCTGTGTGGATGTCCGTGACGCCGCCTCCCGGGCGTGGCACGCCAGGACGCAGTTCCCGCTGATGCCGTGGTCATCCCAGGCGCGTGGCTTCTTCAGCGGCCTCTTCAGCCCGGAGGTCACGGACAACGACTTGATGGTTCGGGTTTACTACTCCCGAGCCAACTGGGCTCGACTCGACCGCGCTCGAGAACTCGGCCTCCAGCGAGGCTTTCAGCCGATTGAGGTGGCGCTCGCGTGGGTGCTGCATCAGCCCTTCCCCTGCTTCCCCCTGATCGGTCCACGCACGGTGGAGGAGCTTCATTCGTGTGTTCGCGCGCTGGATCTGAGTATTTCGGCCGCTGAAGCCGCCTGGCTGGACACGGGCGAAACACCGGCCACCCCTTAGGGGCCGACCCGTTGCCGTATCCCGAGTGTAGGAACTGCAGGAGTGCCGTTCCGGTGTAAGAGAATAGAGGGCGGGAGCGATACTCCGTTCCCAACGGGCACCTGAAAGACGGCTAGCAACGGCTATGGGCAGCGCATACACTCCCGGGCTCAAAGTTTCGGCATCCACCACCATCCGCAAAGCGCGGCGACTTCCACTCAAAGGCGACGTGGTGGTGAAACTCGGCGAAGAAGTGCAGCCGGATTCGGTCGTGGCCCGCACCAATATTCCCGGTATCCTGCGCACGGTGCGGGCGTCAGAGCGGTTGAGCATCGAACCGGAGGAGTTGCCGGCCGCCGTTAAGGTGAGCCAGGGGCAGGACGTGACTCACGGCACGGTTCTCGCCGAGTCCCGCTCGTTCTTCGGCATCTTCAAGTCGGAGTGCAAGGCGCCGGTGGATGGCTGCGTGGAGATCATCAACACCACCACGGGCCACATCTCCATCCGCGAAAAGCCGAACCCCATCGAGGTTAGCGGTTACATCCAGGGCTCCGTGGTGGAGATCCTCCCCAACGAAGGGGTCGTCATCGAGACTCGGGGCGCTTTCATTCAGGGGATCTTTGGCGTCGGCGGCGAGCGCCGCGGCGCGATACGAATTGTCGTGCAGGATCCCGGCGAGGTCATCACCGCCGATCACATCCGGCCGGAGTTGGCGGGACTGGTGATTGCGGGCGGGTCCAACATCACCGCCGACGCCCTTCGAAAGGCCTATGAGTTCGGCGTGGCGGGAATCGTGGTGGGAGCGATCATCGATCGAGACCTGATCGACTTCCTGGGCTACGACATTGGAGTCGCCATCACAGGTCACGAAAACATCCACATGACTCTGGTGCTCACCGAAGGGTTCGGAGAGATCCGGATGGCGGACCGAACCTTCCGTCTGTTGAAGTCGCTTGAGGGCCAGATCGCCTCCATCAACGGGGCCACTCAGATTCGCGCGGGGGTCATCCGTCCCGAGGTGATCGTGCCGCATCCCCATCAGATATCCGGCAGCGACTCCGAGTCTGCGCCTTTGGAGATCGGCACCCCCATTCGAGTCATCCGCGAACCCTACTTTGGTCAACTGGCGAGCGTAACCGAGCTCCCATCCGAGCTTCAGGAGATCCCCAGTGGGGCGATGGTGCGGGTCCTGCTGGCCCGACTGCAAACCGGACAAGTTGTCGTGGTGCCGCGCGCGAATGTAGAGATCATTGAAGAGTAGAGAGCCGCGTGTCGTCGGCACGGAACGACCGTACTCCGGGCGAATCGTGTCGGTCCGAACGGATCGCCTCGAGTTCGAAGACGGTCGTTCCTGGACCGCCGAGGTGGTGGAACATCGGGAGTCGATGACGGTGGTCGCCGTCCGAGAAGACGGCTGCATTTGCCTGGTGCGACAGTATCGGCGACCGGCCGACGAGTGGCTGCTGGAGACTCCGGCAGGGTCGGTCGATCCCGGGGAGAGCGCGGAAGCGTCCGTCAACCGGGAGTTGGCGGAGGAGACCGGTCACAAAGCTCATTCGGTCCGATACCTCGGCTCCTTCTTCCTGGCGCCCGGCTGGTGTACCGAGTACATGCACGCCTATCTGGCCACCGATCTCTATCCGGCCTCGGCGGAGCCGGATGAGGACGAAGTGATTGATGTGGTCTGGATGACCCGGACCGACTGGGAGCGCGAAATTCGGGAGAATCGCGTGAGAGACTGCAAGAGCATTGCTGCCTGGTTTTTGGCGCTGCCGCATTTACCGGCGGCCGCCGGAGAGCCTTCGTGAACCTTTGGATCGGCCTGACAACCGGAATCGTGATGCTGCAGTTGGGTACGCCCTCCCTTGCCCAGGACCGACCCAAGTACGGCGAGCGGGAAGTCGCAGAGCTGGTGGAGTTGGCGCGGGCCGAGAGCGAGCCCGAGGGGCGGCGGGCCCGAGCCATTCGTGAGCTGTCGCAGACTGCGGTCCGCAGTCACATGGGGGCTCTCCGACGATTGATGCGGGAGGAGCGGAGCCTCGACATTCGCCTCTCGGCCGCCATCACGCTGGCGATGCTCGACGACCGCCAGGCGCCGGTGGATCTGCTGCTGGTTTCCGCCTACGATCGCGCGAAGACCCCGAATTGCAGCCGTGGAGCCGTGCTCGTGGCGCTGGGTCGAACCCGAAACGAAGCGGCGGTGCTGCACCTGGAGCGAGCCCTCCGCGAGGAACCCCCCACGGACGAGCCGTCGTACAGCGCCGATCTCTGTCGGGCGCTGGGTTATCTGAACACTGCAGCCTCCCGAAAGTTACTCCTGGAAACCCTGAGTTCCGGGCGAAGCGAGTTCCGAAAGGCTTCGGTCCAACCGCTTTCCCAGGCGGTTCCCACGATCCCGATCGCCGAGCGCGGCCCTATCATCCAGGCCATCCGCGACGCTGCTCGCCTGGACGAGAATGCCGACGTTGCCTCCACGGCAATGTCGGCGCTGCTCTGGAACGGGGTGGATGGCGAGGGATTCTTTCGACTGTTGGGGTCCGACCCATCGGACGCCGTGAGGCTCCGCGCTGCGAAGACGCTGGGGCGGCATCCACTCACTCCCCAACGCCAGAGCCGCGTTCGTGCTCTCGCTGCCCGAGAGCGAAACCCGGAGATCCTCGCGATCCTGAACAAAGTGCTGGATCAAACCGGCCTTTGACCCCATGCAGGGATAGCGCTCCCGCAAATGGGAACCCTAGGTAGGTCGAGTCCGACGTCGTGTCGTGGCTCATGCATCCGACGAGAAAGACTGAACGACGATGAAGAACTGGATTTTGGCAATT
Organism: Actinomycetota bacterium; assembly: GCA_005798285.1. Classification (GTDB taxonomy): domain Bacteria; phylum Armatimonadota; class SYMT01; order SYMT01; family SYMT01; genus F1-80-MAGs030. The sequence goes on along the minus strand of SYKE01000031.1, from coordinate 6,301 downwards.
GTTGCGGCACTTGCACTGCTGGCAATCGCGGGCTGTGGCGGCGAAGGCGGTTCGAGCACGCCTGCGCAGAACCCCACGATGCCAGGTATGTCCGGCGGCGCGGGCCCCGGCGGGGCCAACAACCCCGGCGGCGCCGGCGAACCGAAGTTGAGCAAGTAAGTCCTCTCTTGCGCGGGCCCCGAGCCGACAGTCGTTGGCTCGGGGCCCGAATTACGTACAATCCAGCCCGAATGCTGCGAGACCTGCCCGGAATTCGGCGCGGGCCGAACAGGAGAGCCTTTCCGTGAGCCATGCCTACGATCATCTCGAACCCGCCGAACTCTGGCGCCAGTTTGCCGGACTGAATGCCGTGCCAAGGCCCTCCCGCAAGGAGCAGGCCGCCTGCGAGCATGTCAGAACCCTGGCGCTGGAGGCCGGTCTCGACGTCCGATCTGATGACATTGGAAACGTCGTCGTGTATGTCCCCGCTACCTCCGGTCGCGAAGGAGCGCCGGCCGTGACGATCCAGGCGCATCTCGACATGGTGTGCGAGGCAAGACCCGACGTCGCCCACGACTTCGACACCCAGCCGATCCTGCCGCAGCGCGCCGGAGATTGGATCCTGGCAACGGGCACCACTCTGGGCGCGGACAACGGGATCGGAGCCGCCTGCGCCCTGGCGTTGCTCCGAGGCGCCGGCGGTCCGCACGGCCCCCTCGAATTGCTCTTCACGGTAGAAGAAGAAATCGGATTGGTGGGCGCCCTCAAGCTCGACTGGAACCTGCTGTCCGCACGTCTGATGATCAACCTCGACAGCGAGGACCCGGCCGAACTCACCGTCGGCTGCGCGGGAGGCGCGCGGACCAACCTCCGACTCCCTGCGAAGGCCGTCCCCGTTCCCCGGGGTCTGGCGGCGATTTCCATCGTCATCGGCGGATTGAAGGGCGGACACAGCGGAGTTCAGATCCACGAACCGCTCGGCAACTCGCTCAAATTGCTTTCCCGAGTCCTGGACAGAGCCGCCGTCCAGACAGCCGTGAGGATCTCATCCATCAGCGGCGGCAACGCCTCGAACGCAATCCCGCGCGACGCATCCACACTCGTGCTGGTGCCTGCGGAGAGCCGGGAAGACGTGCTGAACGCGCTTCGGCGCGAAGCAGAGCTCATCGTCGATCAGTGGTTCCGCGCTGAACCGGACCTCGCGATCGCGATCGACGCGGCGGAAGCGCCACCCTCTTGCCTTTCCGCAGACACGAGTGAGCGGATCCTTGAGCTGCTGCGAGAACTTCCGCACGGTGTGCTGGCAGTCTCCAAGGACTTTCCAGGGACGGTTGAGACTTCGTCGAACGTCGCTCGAGTCCGAGTGGACGGCAGCTTTGTGCAGATCGACACCAGTAGTCGTAGCTTCCGAACCGAGAGTCTCGCGGCGCTTCAGGCGGAGATCAACCGGATCGCGTCAGACCACGGGGCCGAGGTCGATGCCGGCGACGCCTACCCCGCGTGGGCGCCCAACCCACACTCTCAGTTGCTCGCGACGACCCGCCGTGCCTATGCACGGCTGAACGGCATCGAGCCCAAAGTCAGAGTCATCCATGCCGGGCTGGAGTGCGGAGCGCTGCTCGGACGCGGTCCGGAAGGCGCCGAAGCCATCTCGTTCGGTCCACGCATCGAAGGCGCTCACACTCCGGAGGAACGGGTTCATATTCCCTCGGTGCGGCGCACGTGGGATCTTCTCGTTGCGTTGCTCGACGACCTCTCAGCCTGATAGCGTTTCGGAGAGGGGGAACGCCGTGAGCCGAAGGCACTCCCCCTCCCCCGTCTGGATTCGGCAGCGTTCGGAAACCGCGAGTCCCACCACCCAAAGGGCGCCCGCTTCGTCGGAGAGGATCGGCCATGCTGCCCGCTTGTCCCGTGGGATGTGGGCCTCCGAAAGAATGTCGGAGATCAGCCGGCGTCCCGTAGACCCGAAGGGACGCATCCGCTCGCCGGTCTCCGGCCCTCGAAGTCGAAGGGCGCCCTGCAGCGCGCGACGAGGCAGATGACAGAGCCACGGGCCAGTCTTTAGATCGTGCGGGACCGGAAGGACCTCCGATCTGAGACTAAGCCCGAACGCCGGGTACGCGGTCTGACCAGGAACATTCACCCGGGCTTCGGCCGGCGGGTCGGGCGCGGCGCCGGCCAGCGCTCTCACCACCAGCACGCCTCCCTCCACATGCGCGACGTGGAGCCCTCCCGCCAAAGTGAGCGGTGGCTCCCCGCCGGAGTGCAGGGAGAGTCGGAGCCGACGAACGGTCTCACGCGAGATCATCGCCGCCGGAGCACCGCTGCGCTCCAACAAGAGTCTGAGAGCCCATTCCGTAGCGGGAGGCGGCAACGCGCGGAGTGGCTCCGTACACCATCTACTTTCGCCGCTCCCCTCGGAAAGCCGGGCTGCGAGGACGACAAGTTCGGCCTGCTCCCGCCATGAGGCGGCGGCGAAGAGAGCGTCCTCGGAGAGCTGCAGTATGGCCTGACGCGCAGCGGGATGCACCTGCAGCAGGAGCGGCAGCACCTCTTGCCGGATCCGGTTCCGAGAGAACTGCAGATCGTCATTGGTCGAGTCATGGCGGGGCGACCAGCCGGCCTCGATGCAGATTGCCTCCGTGTCTGACCGACGCCACCCGAGAAGCGGCCGGATCACCTCCACCGGACTCGGATCCCCTTGAAGTTCCCGACGGTACGGGATCCCGGCCAAACCGATCAAGCCCGAGCCGCGAACCAGTCGGAAGAGGATGGTCTCCACCTGGTCATCCTCGGTATGCGCCGTGGCGATCCAGCGTGCCCCAAGCTGGATGGCAGCCGAGAGAAAAGCCTCGTACCGAGCCTCGCGGCCCGCAAGTTCCGCCGAGATCCTGTGTCGCCGGGCCCGGTCCGGAACATCCACTCGAGCGACCACCACACGGAGCCCCAGCGACTCGCACAGTCCCCGAAGGAACTGCTCGTCCCGGTCGGCCGCCGTGCCCCGCATCCCGTGGTGAACGTGAATAACTCCGACCCGAAACCGTCTGCTCCCGCCTTCGGCCAGACCATGGGCAACCCGAAGGAGCGCCAGGGAGTCCGCCCCGCCGGAGACCGCCACGAGGAGCAGGTCGCCCGGCCCGACCGGCGAAAAGTCCGGCGCCGGAGGCCCGTCAACCCCGCCGCGAGACGTACGCGCCATACCGGTCCTCCCAGAGACCCGCGTCTCCTGGATGAAGGACGGTCAGTTCCGTGGAGCGCTTCACCACTTCCCGCGCGCTGTCGTAGTCCAGCCGGCCCAGTCCGATCGCCTGCACCAGCGCATTCCCCATCGCTGTCGCTTCCACCGGCCCACACACCACCGGCCTTGCGATGGCGTTGGCGATGAACTGACACAAGAGTTCGTTCTGAGTGCCGCCTCCCACGATGTTCAATACCGAGAGCCGGCGGCCCAGGATGGCTTCCAACTGCTCCCAGCGCAGCCGCACAGTGAGGGCGATGCCCTCCAGGCAGGCTCTCACCATCTCGCCAATCGTGCCGGGTGTCTCCTGGCCGGTCCGGGCACAGTACGCGGCAATCGTCTCCGGCATCCGGCTCGGTGAGGCGAAGTCGGAGTCGTCGGGATCGATGGCGCACACGAAGGGGCGAGCCTCCGCCGCCAGACGGGCCAGGTCGGCGTAGCTGTAGTTTTCGCCGGCAGCGGCCCACGTTCGCCGACACTCCTGCACGAGCCACAGGCCGGTGATGTTCCGGAGAAGCCGGATCGTCCCTCGTACGCCGCCCTCGTTTCCAAACCCGTGACTCAACACCGACGGATCCAGCTGTGGCCCATTCACCTCAGCGCCGAAGAGACACCAGGTGCCCGCGCTGAGAAACGCCCAGTCGAAACCTTCCCCGGGGGTAGCGACCACCGCCGCCGCCGTGTCGTGGGTGGGTGGGAGGATGATGGGCACGTCAGCCGGCAATCCGGTCTCGTCCGCGACACCCGCCCTCAGGGTTCCGAGGTGTGCGCCGGGCTGCAGCAGTTCCGGCAGGAAGCCGTGCGGCACACCGAGTTGATCCAGAAGAGGCCGGTCCCAATTCCGTTCCACGGCATGGAGCATCTGCGTGATGCTCGCGTTCGTGTACTCGCCCGACTTGCTCCCACAGAGCCAGAAGTGGAAGAGATCGGGCATCATCAAGAATCGATCGGCTTGAGCCAGCAGCGGTGAGCCGTGCGCCACCATCCCCATCAGGTGGTAGAGTGAGTTCGGCGACATAAACTGCATTCCGGTTCGCCGGAAGATCTCTTCCCGCCCGACCCGCTCACATGCCGCCTCGATCATTCCATCGGTTCGCGAGTCTCGGTAGCAGACCGGGGTTCCCAGCAAACGGCCCGTGGCGTCGATCAGGCCGAAGTCGTCCCCCCAGGTGTCCACACCGATGCTCTCGGGACGTCCATGCCGGGCGCCGACCTCTCGCAGACCGGAAACGACTTCCGTCCAGAGCCGAACCACATCCCAATACAGGGTTCGGCCGCTGTCGTGCGGAATGTAGACGGGTTGATGGGGAAAACGGTGGGTCTCTTCCATCGTGACGCGCAGGTCGCCATCCGATCCGCTCAAGTCCGCCGTGAGGACGCGTCCGCCGCTTGCTCCCAAGTCCACCGCCACGATTTTCATGCAATCCACCTTGATGCGCCCTGAAGCCGTCGGTGGGAGAATTCGCTCCGCGACCCCGACGGGTCCTGCCCGTGCCGCGCTCGCGGACCGTGCTGGAGCAAACCGCCTGCCCGCCACCGTGCGGGCCGCAACCATTTGGGGAACGCTGTGAAAGACAGTGGCAGTCCACTGTCATCCAAGGACTCTGACCACCGCCGAGCTCGTGATCCCAAGCTGACTGGAGTACTGTTGATGAAACTGGATACGTTCAAGACCGCTCTCGAAGCCGAGAGAAACCGCCTGTCAACCGATATGGAGAACATGGAACAACTGGACTCCTCCGGCCCCGGGGGAGATCCGGATGCGCATGCCGGCGAAGAAGCCACGGAGTTGCTCTTCCGCGAACAAGACCAGGGCCTTCTGGAAGGCATGGAGCGGCAGTTGGCGCTCGTCGATGCTGCGTTGGCCCGGATTGAGAACGGCGCCTACGGCAAGTGTACCGCGTGCGGCTGCGTCATCCCCACAGGGCGATTGGAGGCCATCCCCTACGCGCCTCACTGCATTCCCTGCGCCGAACGGATGGACTGACTCCCACAAGCCATCTCCCGGCGTTTATCGCCGGTCGGCGGCGACCGGCAGCAAAGGAACGACCTTGACCACCAGCTCCCTTACCTCCCGCCGTCGGTTCCTCTGGGGAACTGCGGCGGCTTCCGCGTTTCCCTTGATTCCCGTGACCGCCGGAGAGCCGGGTATCGCGGGGTTGTTCAGCACAAAGTCCGTACCGAGTAGCCCGATGAGTCTCTTTGTCGCCAGTCCCCTCACGCAGCCCGGGGAGTTCACACCCGGCATCGAAGGTCCCGGCTGCGATGGCGCAGGCAACATCTATGCCGTCAACTACCAGTCGCAGGGAACGATCGGCAAGACCACCCCGGACGGCAAATCCGAGGTGTTCGTCACCCTACCGAGCGGCTCCATCGGGAACGGGATCCGCTTCGACCGGCAGGGGACCATGTATGTCGCCGACTACATGAAGCACAACGTCCTCAGAATCGAAATGGCGACACGGAAAGTTACCGTCCATGCCCACGAGGATGGGATGAGCCAGCCAAACGACATCGCCATCACCGCGGATGGAGTTCTCTATGCCAGTGACCCCAACTGGGCAGCGAGTACGGGTCAAGTGTGGCGCGTCGACCGAGATGGAAAGGTCACCCGCGTGGCATCGGGGATGGGCACGACCAACGGAATCGACATCAGTCCGGACGGCAAGACCCTCTACGTGAACGAAAGCGTTCAGCGAAACGTCTGGGCTTTCGACATCACGGCAAGCGGCGACCTCGCAAACAAGAGATTGCTCGTGAAGTTTCCCGACTACGGCTTCGACGGAATGCGGATCGACGTGTTGGGTAATCTGTACATTACACGCTACGGCAAGGGTGTCGTGGCCAAAGTATCGCCGACGGGCCAGGTGCTGCAGGAGATCAACGTGTTGGGAGCCCGGCCGAGCAATATCTGCTTCGGCGGTCCCGACGGTCGCACGGCGTACGTCACCGAAGTGGAACATCAACGCCTGGTGCAGTTCCGGGTCGATCATCCGGGATTGGAGTGGGAGCAGCGTCCGCGTCGCTAGTGGTCTGTCAGGGCGGAGTTGATTCTTCACCGGAGCCTCGGACGAAGATGTGATT
>SYKE01000287.1 GCA_005798285.1 Actinomycetota bacterium | reverse complement strand
GAGGGTTCACCCCCGTGCCGGGTCAGATCGTGGGAGTTCTGCTACGCCCCACCATCCTCACCACCGGTGTTTACACCGCCCAACTGGTCTGCATTCCGGTAGTTTGGATCCCGGGCCAGGGTGGCAACCCGCCCGGTGGCGGCGGCGGCGGCGATGAAGAGTGTGAGGAATTCGACGCTTGGGCCGGCACTTGCGAATTCCCGGGTCCCGATAGCTCTCGCTACTTCAAATTCGGCTGCTGCGGTGATCGAACTGGCGGCGGCGGCGCATCTCACTCCGGCGACGACTGTGATCGAGATGATGACTCGCACCACGGCGACGACGATCGAGACGACTGCGACAAGGACCACGAGGGCGACCATCACGGCGAGAGTGACCGAGATGATTGCGATCGAGACGGCCGCGACAAGGAACACGAGGGCGACCATCACGGCGAGAGCGACCGAGATGATTGCGATCGAAACAAGGGCGGCTCCGACAAGGGCGACTCCGACAAGGGCGACCCCGACAAGGGCGACTCCGACAAGGGCGGCTCAGATAAGGGCGGCTCAGATAAGGGCGGTTCCGACAAGGGCGGTTCCGATAAGGGCGGCTCCGACAAGGGCGGCTCCGATAAGGGCGGCTCCGATAAGGGCGGTTCCGGCAAGGGCGGCTCCGACAAGGGCGGCTCCGGCAAGGGTGGCTCCGACAAGGGCGGTTCCGATAAGGGCGGTTCCGGCAAGGGCGGCTCCGACAAGGGTGGTTCAAGCAAGGGCGGCTCCGGTAAGGGTGGCTACTAAGACAGTTCCAGCGCCGACTTCAAATCGAACGGCGCCGGCACGCGGTTAGTAGCGGCTACCACCGCAGACTGTGGACGCGGCCCTGGATTCCATAAGGATCCAGGGCCCTTTTGCGTTCTTGCCGGGATTGGCGCCGGGCGGCCGCAAAGGCCGAATGGATTCAGTTCCCGGCCGGCGAACCCGACCTCCGGACGCGCTTCCGCCGCAGGCTCTCACCTCTCAGCGGCGAACCCGCAACCGGTATTCCCACTTGCTCTACCTGCTTCTCCGGCTGGGATTCACAGTCAGCTTCTCGCACCTACTACGGCTCTCGCAGGCCCGCACTCGTCGACCGATGCTCGCCGCATGCATCAACTACGTAGTCGCAGCGGTCGGCTGTGCGCTCTGGGCATCTGCGGCCGGAAGTTGGAATTCTCAGACGCTGATCCTGGGCGGTCTGGCCGGATTCACCTATGTCAGTTCGCTCGTGTTAATGCTGCCGACCATGCGGCGCTCCGGGGTTTCGATCACCGGAGCGGTAGTGCAGTTGTCCCTGATGGTCCCCGTAGCGGTCTCGATCTGGCGCTTCGGTGAGCGACCGAACGAACTGCAGACACTGGGAATCGTAACCACCGCAGTGGCGCTTCCGCTCCTCGCCGGCTCGTCGGGATCGAGTGGGGATGCTCAACCGAGGCGACTGAGCCCACTGGTGCCGATCCTCTTTCTTTCCACCGGATCTTCCCAGGTCGTCATGAAGGAGTTCGCCGCAGTACGGCCGCCGGGGGATCTCCCCCTCTACTCGGCGGCGCTCTTCGCTTCCGCATCGGTTTTCACAGCGCTGTGGATGGCGTTCTCCGGTGACACGGGCCGGCATGATGACGCATCTCCCTCCGGTGGAGAGCACCCGCAATTGGATGAAGGAAAAGAACTCTCCGAAGGCGGGATAGGGGTGCTGTTGGGCATCATCAATGTCCTGCAACTTGTGTTCCTGCTGCTGGCTCTGCGGGAATTGCCGGCAATCATCGTGTTTCCCGTGTCGGCAGCACTCGGGATTACGGTGAACGCGCTTCTGTCCATGGCGCTGTGGAAAGAACGGCCACGTCCGAGTGCATGGCTGGGTATTGCCCTCGCCGTGGCGGCTGTTGTCTTGCTGAACTGGAAGTCCGAGTGACGGGAGCCATGTCGCCCGGGCCGTGAACCGCTGGAGGGTGAGCGATGAAGATCACACGATTGGAAACGATCCTGGTGCAGCCGCGATGGCTGTTCTTGAAGATGCACACGGATGTCGGTATCGTGGGGCTGGGAGAACCGGTGGTGGAGGGTCGGGCGCACACCGTGGCGCAGGCCGTGGCGGAGTGTGAGGAGTACCTGATCGGAAAGGACCCGCGCCGCATTGAGCATCACTGGCAGGCCATCTACCGACACGCCTTCTATCGAGGCGGCCCGGTGCTCACCTCAGCGCTCTCCGGAATCGAGCAAGCGATGTGGGACATCCTCGGCAAGTCGCTGAACGCTCCGGTCTATCAACTCCTGGGCGGCGCCTGCCGGGATCGGATCCGAATGTACGCCCACTGCGGCGGCGCCACGCCGGAAGAAGCCGCCGCATCTGCGTCCGTCCGAGTGGCGCAGGGTTACACGGCGCTCAAGACGGGAATCGGACGTCGCGCCGTCCGCATCGTCGAGACACCGGCATTCGTGGAGGCCTGCGCCGATCGCTTCGCGGCGATGCGTGCCACTGTCGGATCCGGCGTCGACATCGCGATCGACTTCCACGGACAAATCAGCCCTGCCCTGGCGGTCCGGCTGGCGAAGGCGCTCGAGCCCTATCACCCGATGTTCATCGAAGAACCCTGTCTGCCTCAGAACGTCGACGCGATGGTGACGGTCGCCCGCTCCACATCCGTGCCCATCGCCACTGGTGAGCGCCTTTTCACGAAGTGGGCGTTCCGAGAAGTGCTGGAGAAGCAAGCTGCGGTGGTCGTTCAACCCGACCTTTGCCACGCCGGCGGCATTCTGGAGTGCAAGAAGATCGCCGCAATGGCCGAGTGTTACTACGCCGGAGTCGCTCCGCACAACCCGCTCGGACCGATTTCGCTGGCAGCCTGTATCCAGCTTGACGCCTGTATTCCCAACTTCATGGTGCAGGAGCAGGTGTCCCTCGGGGAGGGCTATCTGAAGCAGCCCTTCGTTCTGGAGAACGGCTACATCGAGCTGCCGACCGGGCCTGGCCTCGGAATCGAGCTGGATGACGAAGCCGTCGCCGCAAAGACGGGCCACCAGTGGCACGGACCTGAGCTGTATCACGAGGACGACGGCAGCGTTGCCGACTGGTAGTGAGAGTGATCGATCTGATCCGAACGGTCTGATCAGAGAAAGTTGAAGTTACGACCATGCGGGCTGGGATTCAGTTGATCGTGTACGGTCAGCGAAATCGGGACGACGTTTGCGGCGTTCTCCGTGAAGTTGCAGAGATGGGCTACGCGGGCGCGGAGACCGGCAATCTGTTTCGTCAGGAAGGCTCCGAAACCGCTGTCCGCTCGGCTTTCGAGGAGAACGGACTGGCGCTCTGCGGGTGCCACTCGGGCTACGGCGAGTTCACCGACGCCGAGAAGCTAGCCGAGAACATCGCCTTTGTCAAAGCCCTGGGCGGTGGCTACCTGATGTGCAGCGGGGTTGGGGATCGCTCGCGGGGGCTGGCCGCCTATCGGGATGCGTCGGCAACATTCAACGCGGTCGGCAAGCAGTGCGCCGATGCCGGAATCGCGTTCTGCTATCACAACCACGCCTGGGAATTCGAAGACCGGGAAGGCGACATGTGCGGGATGGACATCCTCAAGTCGGAAACCGATCCTGCGGTGGTGAAGTACTGCCTCGACGTGTACTGGATCTACCACGGCGGCGCCGATCCCGTCGAGTTCATCCGAGCCAACGCCGATCGCTCCATCTACTTCCACTTCAAGGATGGAGTTCGGGGAGCCGACGGCAAGGCGGAGTTTCGCGAATTGGGGCGCGGAGTGGTCGACCTGAAGGCCGCTTTCAGCGCAGCGTCGTCGCTCTCGCCCGAGTGGGTGGTGTATGAGCAGGACCGGGCCACGTCCACCCCAACGGAGAGCGCACGAGTGAGCCTGAGCTATCTAAAGAACGAGCTCGGCTTGTAGACCTCTTGCTACCGCAGCCGAACCACGGGTTCATCCACGCGAATGAACTCTTTACGGACGAGATCCTCCACCGTGCTGCAGAGCCACCGATCCTCGTTGATGGAATACGTCACTCGGAGACGAGGATTGGTGCCCTGTCCGGTGGGTGTCAGGGGCAGCGCGGCGTCGTTGGGATTCAGCTCCATCACCTGCGCCTTCTCCTCATCCGTTGTGGCCGCCCAGTAGAGCTGACCGTTGGGGCGCCGCTCCCACTTCACCGGCGCCTGGCCCAGCCGTCCCACCTCGCAGACGGCAAAGCGGACCTCCGTCATGCCTTGATAGTCCTTGTAATACCGCATCGCGAAGTCCGGCGCCGTCGGGTAGCGCGTCCGGCGAGGAACTACGAGCTCGTACTCCACCCGGTGGTTGACCTCATCCTGGACGGCGATGGCGTAGTCGTGGTAGGCGAAGTCCTCCACCGGCACGCCCCCCGCGTACCGAGCCGCGCCCAACGCCACCGATGTGAACACGTACTCCCGATCATGCCGCACCACGGATGTGGGGAAGAAGTCGTCCACCACCGCGGGAATCCCCGGAAGCTGAGTTGACCCGCCCACCATCAGCACTTCGTCGACGTGATCGACGCCGCTCTCCAGCAGTTGCCGCTGGATGTCGGCCAGGGCTACGCGGATCTGTTCATAGAGACCCTCCCTGGTGAGCATCTCGATGAGATCGTTCCGAGTCATCTGTGCCTTCAGGCCGTCCTCCTCGAATTCCACCACGCTTTGGTCGCTGAGCTGCTCCTTCACCCGGATTGCTTCCCACACCAGATTTCGGGGCCACTCCTCTCCCGGCTTGAGTTTGGGAAACAGGTGATTGAGAATCCAGACGTCGACGTTGTTGCCGCCGAGGAACACCATGTGTTTGGCCAACACGTCGGCGCGCCCGGTGTGGGCCGACTGAGGACCCAGCCTCAGGACGGCGAGATTGAGGGTGCCGCCTCCGAAGTCGAGAACCAGCAGCACTTCGTCGCGTCCGATGTTGACGCCATAGCCCAGCGCCGCCGCCACCGGCTCATCGAGCGATCGCATTCGCTTGACGCCCGCAAGACGAACCCCCGCCTGCAGCTCGGCCCGGTAGTGCTCGAAGTAGCCCACCGGCGCCGGGATCGTCAAATCGAGCACTTTTTCGCCGTGCTCCATGCGAATGTCGCGAATGAGTTCTGCGAGGAACAGGTGGGTGATCTCGCGGGCGGATACCGGCCTGCCATCCGGCAGGTGGGCCAGTGTCCGATGCGGCTCCATCGCCAGCATCGGCTTGAAGCTTTGGGAAAATGAAGGAGAGCGACCGTCGAAGTTCCGGCTTAGGGCCGGCTGACCGATGATAGCACGGCGAGTCTTCCGAAACAGGCGCCACCAGGGACCCCGCTCCTCGTAGACGTGGACCGCGCTCGGAATGAGGGGGAACTGCTCGACGGGTAGTTGACGAGCGAGCGCCTTCAACCGAACTGCCTCCACACTCCCTGCGGAATCTCGTGCGACCACCGTGTTGGTGGTCCCCAAATCGATCGCCCAATGACCATCCATCGTGAATCAATTCTCCCAGGTGGAGGTTTCACCCAAGCAAGCGATGCGCCTCCTCGTTCCCGTCGCGTACACTGAAACGGCTCACTTGGTCGGGTGGAGGCGGTGGCGACCGCCTTCCGTGCGTTACACTATGGGTTTTCGTTTCATCTTCTTCGTTGCCCAACGGCACCTGCTGGCCCGCTTGAGAGCCACATCGCTCATTCTCCTCGGCGTGGGCGTGGGGGTCTTCGTGATGACGGTGATGCAATCCATGATGTTCGGCCTGCAGGGCCGAATCCTGGATACGCTGCTCACCATCACCCCCAGCGTTCTGGTTCGGGGCCGCGAACGGGGTGTTGTGGACGAGGGTCGCGTGTATCGGTCCGGAGCCCCCGCTGTGGAGTCGCTGGCCCCCACGCTGTACGATCAATCCCGCCTGAAACCGATGGAGAAGGAGAAGGGCATTCGGGGTTATCGGGAAACGATCCAGCGGCTGGCGGAACTGCCGACCGTATCCGCGGTCGCGGTGTGGGCCCAGGGCCGAGGACTCGTGCGCAGCGGCACCCGTGCTCGGGCGGCTAACGTGTTCGGCGTCGACGCGACGGATTATGATCGCGTCATCGAATTCAAGTCCAAGGTGGTTGGCGATCTCGATGCATTGAGCCGACGACGAGACTCCGTGATTCTCGGCGCTATGCTGGCCGAGGAGTTGGGAGCCGTGATCGGCTCACGCGTGCGGCTCGAGGGCGACGCAGGCCAGGTGCAGAACCTGAGGGTCGTCGGGTTCTTCAAGAGCGGAATGGTGGTGGTAGACCGCACCCAGGCGTTTGTGGGTCTAAGCACGGGCCAGACTCTCTTCAATCTCTCCGGCGCCGTGAGCGGATTCGCGTTGCGGATTCCCAATCCGGACTCCGCGCCCGCGGTCGCCCGACAGGCCGAATTCACCACCGGGTTGGAGTCCCAGAGCTGGCAAGAAGCCAACGCAAACTTCTTCAACATCATGCGCCAGCAGAACAGCACGACGTTTGGAACGGTTGGCCTCACGATCCTCGTCGCTGGATTCGGCATCGCCAACAGTCTCATCTCCGCTGTGCTCGAGAAACGGCGCGACATCGGCATCCTTCGAGCGCTCGGGCTGACGGCGCGCTCCATCGCCCTGATCTTCGTGGTGGAGGGCGTGCTGATCGGCATTGTCGGGGCCGTGCTGGGGATGCTCGGCGCCGCCTGGATGATCGATCTGCTCAGCCACACCAGGATGGGTGGACGAGGAGGGTTCGTGGTTTCGGACACGTTCACCATGCTGAAGGAGCCGTCGGTTTACATCACATCCACCGTGTTTGCGCTGGCCATGAGCCTCATCTCGAGCCTGCTTCCCGCTGCCCGAGCCGCGCGCTACGACCCGGTCGAGATCATTCGGACCGCGCGCTGATGGAAACCCCAACTGTGGCGCTCGAAGCACGAGATCTCCGAAAAGTGTTCGCGGGGCAAGTCACCCAGGAGGTCCTCAAAGGGATCAATCTGCAGTTTCCAGCGGGAGAGTTCGCCGCCATCGTCGGTCCCAGCGGTTCCGGCAAGAGTACGCTTCTCTACATTCTGGGCGCCCTCGACATGCCCACCACCGGCTCCGTGCTGGTGGCTGGCCGAGCGGTCGAGTCTCTCTCGCAAACGGAGGTCGCTGCGGTGCGGAACAAGCACGTCGGGTTTGTGTTCCAGTTCCACTTCCTGCTGCCCGAGTTTACGGCGTTGGAGAACGTCCTGATGCCGGCGCTCATCGGGGGCGCCCGGCGCGACGTTGTTGAACGACGGGGGTTATCGCTGCTGGATCGGGTGGGGCTCGCCGGAAAGGCGCGTCAGCGCAGCACCAGGCTCTCCGGTGGTGAGCAGCAGCGTGTCGCAGTCGCTCGAGCGCTCATCAACCAACCGAGTCTCGTCCTCTGCGACGAGCCTACCGGAAACCTCGACACGAAGAACAGCGAGGCGGTCTACACGCTCCTCCGAGAGCTGAACACCGAGAACAAGCAGACGATTCTGGTGGTAACACACGATCCCGGCTTTGCCGCCAAGACCGATCGAATTGTGAGACTCGTGGATGGGCTCGTGGATAGCGATCGCCGCACCGGCAGCCACTCGTAGAGTTCGAGGAAAGTCCTTCAAACGCCATGGTGTCGCCCAGCCGGGAAGTTCTGGTTCGGACCCTGAAACCGGAGGCGATCTCCCACTTCCAGTTCGCGGAGGGCCCCGGCGCTCGCTTCCAGTACGCTCCGCGTGCCCGGAGGAGCGGCCCCGATCCGCCACGGCTTTAACGATAGCCGCACAGCGAGCACTCGACACTCGGCATCCAGAAACCCCACATCAATCGGTTTCGAGAGGAACCACGAGTGGATGCTTCCGCAGGGAGAAAGGTGGAGCACCTCATCGTGTGCCAGAGGGGGTCTCGCCAGCAGCCCGAAGTGCCGCCGCAGAAACGACCGTGGTTCGTCCACCCGGTAACGGCGAGAGGAACCCCCCTTTCCGATGCGCACGTGCCGATTCTCATCCAGGTCTGGAGATAGACCTCGTTGGACCGCCTCCCTTCGGCGAATGGATCGAAGGATAACCGCCTCCCGCAGCGAATGAACTCTCGGAGACCATTCCGCCCATGCGTCCTTCAACCCTGCTCATTCCTTGCTTCCTCTTCAGCGTCTCCGTGGCTGGGGAAAGCCCGGTGTTCACCCCAACCCAGCGCAACCACTGGGCGTGGAAGGCGCCCGTTCGTAAGGCCCCACCCAGGGTACGAGCGCCACGGTGGGTCCGAACGCTTCCGGACAGCTACGTACTGGACCGGCTCGAACGCGCCGGGATTCCCGTTGCGCCCCCTGCCTCAGCGGCGGCGCTCCTCCGGCGGGTCACGTTTGATCTCACCGGCCTGCCCCCAACCCTCGAAGAGCAGCGGGCCTACCTCCGCGACCCGACGGATACCGAGTACGCACGGGTGGTAGATCGCCTGTTGGCGTCTCCCGCGTTTGGGGAGCGCTGGGCGCGGCACTGGTTGGATGTGGCTCGGTACGCAGACTCGAACGGCTACGAATTCGACGAGGTGCGCCCGGACATGTGGCGCTATCGCGACTATGTGGTCCGCTCCATGAACGCGGACAAGCCGTTCGACCGGTTCGTGCTGGAGCAATTGGCCGGAGACGAGTTGGCGCCTGGCGGCACGGATGAGCGCATTGCGACCGGCTTCAACCTGCTCGGACCGGACATGACCGATGCCGCGGATCAAGCGGCTCGCCGGCAGAACACGTTGAACGACATGACGGACACCGCCGGATTGGCATTTCTCGGTCTGACCCTTGCCTGCGCCCGTTGCCACGACCACAAGTACGAGCCGCTGACGCAGAGGGACTACTACCGTTTCCAGGCCTATTTCTCCGGCTCCGAGTTCCGCAAGGACCTGCCCCTGGCGATGCCTTCCGAGCTTCAAGCCTTCACCGCCCAGACGAAAGCCTTCGAACGCAGGCGTGCTGATCTCGTGCGCCTGTCGCAAGCCGCCGCAGGCGATGCCCGAGTTCGACTGCGAGAACAGAAGATCGCCGAACTCCCTGACGACCTGCAGACAGCGTTCAACACTCCAGAGGACCGAAGAACCGCAGAGCAGGAGCTCCTCGTACGGCGCAACGAAGCGAAGGTGGAACCGGACTCAGCGGAAGTAGCGCGGCGCCTTCCCTCTTCGGAACGGGGGCGCTATCTTGAACTTCAACAGCAGCTTCGAGATCTCGCGAAGGAGCGCCCCCGGCCGCTCCCCAGCGCCATGGGGCTCGCATCGGCGCCGAAGCCGGCTGAGACCTACGTCCTGAATCGAGGTGAGATCTCCCAGAAGGGCGAGCGCGTGAGTTCCGGCACTCCCGAGATCCTGGGCCGGCCGGACGCTCCCCCGGGAAGCAGACTGGCGCTCGCGCGGTGGATGGTCTCGGATGAAAACCCGTTGACCGCCCGCGTTCATGTCAATCGGGTCTGGCAGCACCTCTTCGGGAGGGGTCTGGTCGAAACGCCCAGCGACTTCGGAGTTCGGGGCCAAAACCCCACGCATCCGGAGCTGCTCGATGCGTTGGCGATCCAGTTTCGCGAACAGGGCTGGAGCGTGAAGCGCCTCATCCGGACACTTGTGCTCTCCTCCACCTACCGTCAAAGCTCCATCGGCGCCCCCGAAGCGGGTTCCAAAGATCCCGACAACCAGTTGCTCTCGCGGCAGAACCGAAGACGGCTGGAAGCAGAAGCGATTCGAGACTCGCTGCTGGCCGTCAGCGGGCGTCTGGACCCAACGCCGGGGGGGCCGGGAGTGTTCCCAGCGCTCCCGGAGGGCGCCGGCATCCGGGCGGCCGTCTGGCCGACGTCGCCCCGGCCCGAGGATAGCCGCAGGCGCACGCTCTATACCTTTGTGCGGCGCAATCTGAGCACCCCGGGATTGGACGCGTTCGACCTCCCGGACACCAATCTGAGCTGTGCTCGTCGTGAAAGCACCACCACGGCGCCGCAGTCATTAGCCCTCATGAACGGCGCGGACTCACATGCAGCGGCCGATGCGATGGAGAAACTCATCCGTGCTGCCGGAGATCCGTTCGGACCTCAAGTGGTGGTTGAAGCATTCCAGCGAAGTCTCGGACGACGACCGGGGACTGCCGAGCTCAACGCTTCCGTCGCGTTTCTGCGGGAGCAGGCGGCATTTCACCGGGCTCGAAGAGAAGCTGGTGAGATCTCGGAAGGAGAAGCGATAAGGGCCGCACGGCGCGACTTCTGCCTCGCACTCCTCAACACCAATGAGTTCCTGTTCGTCAATTAGCGGACGAACAGGAACTCCGAGGTGCTTACCCGGGCTGGGAGAGGGTCTGGGAACCGAGTTCGGGCAAGATCCGCTCCTCGCCCACCAGTTCGGGGTCGGGGCAAACGGAAACCCCGTACTGCTCGCACCACTCCACGATCTTTCGGCCCTCCTCGATGAGCGCCGAGACCCCCAGGATACAGCCGTGCACATCGTTGGCGCGAAGCACGTCGGGAAGATCCGAGATCAGGCCGAGCACCGGCACCCCGCTCAGCGCCCGTCCTCGCCAGTTCGGCTCGTCCGCCAGGATTCCGACAATCGTAGCGCGAGTGGCCGACAGCGGATCTCGAAGCCGGCGGATGAGCGCTGAAGCCTCCGGACCGGCGCCAAGAATCAGGACGCTGGGGCCATTCTTTGCCGGGATGAGCCCGAAGAGGTCTCGGAGCATGACATACGCCATCCGCACGGTGATCACGAGAAGCGTGAACAGAGCGAAATCAATGATGACGGCCGTCCGAGAGAGATGCTTGAATGCGGTCCAGGTTCCCAACGCGGCGACACACGCCAGTGAGCCGAGGATGCTGCCCATCACTGCCTTCAGCGCGTCCACAGGCTCTGCGTACCGCCACACCCCACGATACGCTCCACACACGGCGAGCGCAGCGAGCTTCAACACCATCACCACAGGGAGCACCGTCAGTACCTGCTGCTTCACCTCCACCGTCAACATCGCTTCAAACCGAAGCAGATGAGCGCCGACGAAGGCGATCGGGACCAGAATCATATCCATTAGCACTTGAAGCACCAGCTTCTTGTGCATGAGGGTCCCCCCAATCAGGGCAACGTGGGCTGGTGGGCTGGCATCTTCGGGGTAAACCTTGAGGTATCCCAGGTAAGTCCCCAGCACCGCCAGACCGATAAACAGCAGGGCACTCAGGACAACCACCACCATACCGGGGAGTTGCATGGAAACCAGTGAAATGCTTCCAAACAAAGCCGTTAGAGCGTAAAGCACCAGAACCGTGCCCCGCTCCGATAGGCCGAGGGAGACGAGGCGATGGCTGGAGTGATCCCGCCCCCCCTGTGAGATCGGTCGACCGTGCAAAGCGCGGGTAGCCGAAACCAGAGTGGTGTCGAAAATCGGGATCGCCAGCGTGACCACCGGAACCAGCAGCGCCAGGATCAGGTTGGGAGCGCTTCGACTGGGGCCATGAATGGCGATGGCTGCGAGCGAGAACCCGAGGAACATGCTTCCGCAGTCCCCCATGAACACTCGAGCCGGATTGAAGTTGTAAATCAGGAACGCGACGCACGAACCGGCCAGCGCCAGAGCCGCCGGCGCGCCGGACCCATCGCCGGCAAGGATGCTGTAGAACGCAAGGACGAGCGCGGTGACGCCGGATACTCCCGCCGCGAGACCGTCCATATTGTCCAGCAAGTTGATCGCGTTCGTAATCGCGATCAGCCAGAACATCGTGAAAGGCAGAGCCAGGATCGGAGGAAGCGCGTGAAAGCTGACTCCGCCCACCATGGCCGTCGCGCAGATAGCGATCTGCCCGATGAGTTTGACGTGAGGCTTCAGATTCAGCCGATCATCCACGTAGCCGAGAATAAAGATCCCGGCCCCGGGGATGAGCAGCGACATGAGGTTCTCAAGTTCACCGCAGGTGATCCAGCCGACGGCGGCGCCGACAAAGATCCCGATGCCGCCCATCAACGCGGTCGGCTTCTGATGCCAGCGGTCCTTCCGGGGTTTTGCAACCCAACCGAGGCGATGCGCCAGCCAGATCACAAGGGGTGTGACCAGTGCTGTTACGACGAAACTGGTGAGAAAGCAATTCATGGGCTACCGCAGTGGAACCGACCTAGCGGGAGGCGGCCGCCGGCTCCAGACGCTCGGATCGAAACCAGTTCACGGTTTCGATCAATCCGTCGTGAAGTCGCATCACCGGCTCATAGCCGAGTACGCTTCGTGCTTTGTCGATTGAGGCAAGAGAGTGAGGAACGTCGCCGGGGCGCGACGGCATAAAATCGATTTGGGGGGTCACGCCGATAATCGAAGCGAGTTCGCCGATCACGTCGTTCAGTGTGTATCGCTCACCACAGCCGACGTTGAACACCTCGGCATTGACTCCGGGCGCCGTCATGGCCAGCAGATTGGCACGAACGGCGTTGGCCACGTGAGTGAAGTCTCGCGACTGGCTGCCGTCACCTTGCACCGTGATGGGGCGACCCGCCATCATCGCACACGCGAACTTGGGGATGACCGCAGCATACTGGGAATTCGGATCCTGCATAGGACCGAAAATATTGAAATAACGCACCACGGCTGTTTCAAGGAACCCGAGTTGGCCGAAGACGCGGCAGTACTGCTCCGATGCAAGCTTGCCCACCGCATACGGACTCATCGGTGCGGGACACATCGTCTCGATCTTCGGCAACGTGGGCGTGTCGCCGTAAGCCGAGGAAGAACCCGCGTATACCAGACGACGGACGCCTGCCAATCGGCACGCCTGAAGCAGGGTGATCGTGCCGGTAACGTTCGCCTGACTGCTCGCCACCGGATCCTCCAGCGAACGAGAAACCGACGGAAGCGCTGCCTGGTGCAGCACTGCATCCACTCCGGTCACGGCACGACCACAGGCCTGGGGATCACAGATATCGGCCTCGTGAAACTCTATGTGGCTCAACAGCGGCTCAATGCGCCAGAGCTGCCCGGTACTGAGATTGTCCATGACCCGCACCTCATGGCCCTCCCGCAGGAGCGCTCGCACCAGGTGCGACCCGATAAACCCAGCACCACCCGTCACCAAAACCTTCATCGAACGGCGAACCCCTTACCCTTTTCGTTCCGGGCGCCCCTCATTCCACAAGACGGAATAGAGACGCCTTAGATCACCCTCGAGTCTATCCACGGAAAGCCGTGGATAGACATGTTCGCGGCCGCAGCGAGCCCACTTCAGGGCAGTGTTCCGATCTTCGAGGAGCCGAACCAGAGCGGCAGCCAACGCCGTCGGGTCGCCCGGAGGCGTGAGAAGGCCCGTCCTCTCAGGAGTGATCAGATCGCGAACGGCCCCAACTTCGGTAGAGACTACCGGACGCGCCGCCGCCAGAGCCTCGATGATCGTCACGGGCAAGCCCTCGTTCTTCGAGCACAGAGCCACCACGTCCAGGTCGGCATACACGGCGGGCAGATCGGACCGAAAGCCCACAAAGTGGACGATGCCAGCTTTTACATCAACTACATCATGGTTCGTTTGTGACGCCGATGTCCCACCTCGGTCGTGAGAGATTACGGAGAGCCCCAAACCGCGCGCCGTGATTTCCAACTCCTCGCGGCGGTCGCCATCTCCCACGATAAGGAATCTGACACCGGGCACGCGCTTTGCAACCTCTCCTGCCGCCTGAAGCAAAACTTCGTGCGCCTTGATCGGTACCAAACGAGCTACGATCCCCACGGTCGGCGCGTCGAGGGGGATCCCCAGTTCGCGGCGCAACTCACCGGTGTGCGACTCCGCGGTCAGGAACGGCTCCAACTCGAGGCCGAGGGGAATCCGAACCATCTGGGACGCACTCCCAACACCGAACCCAAGGATTTCTTTCTCCTGAGCCTCGCCAAGAACCACGATCCGGGTGGTCTTCTTCGCGAGAAAGCGCTCGATCCGAAGAAAGAGTTCGGTCTTCCTTCGAGAGAAATAGCCATGAAAAACGTGACCGTGGTAGGTGTGTACGACCACCGGAACTCCGGCGATCGCTGCGGCCAACCGACCCAACGTACCAGCTTTGGCGAGGTGGGTGTGTACGATGTCCGGGCGGAAGCGTCGAATCTCGCGGATCAACTCGAAGAGGATCTTCAAGTCGGTCCTCGGCGAGATCTCCCGACCCAACCCCGGAATCTTGTGAAACGAGACCCTTCGCTCCAGAGCGAGAGGTTCCATCGATCCTTCGTTAGGCCCAACCGACCCGATGAGGAGCCGGGTCTCGAACTCGGAGTCCTGCATCCTCTCCGTCAGGAAGATGGCCTGGTAGGCCGGCCCGCCGATGTTCAGCCGGGTGATGATGCGCATCACCCGGAGCGGGCGATCAAGAGAAGCGGAGCGGGTCGGCGAACCGGATGCGTCTGGGGAGAAATGGGGCATAGACTAGACTGCTTGCCGAGATGGGACCCGGTCGACCATCTCTCGGTGCCACATTTCGAGCATCAGCAAGCTCCACAGTCGGAACGCGTGGTCGGCTCGCCCATCCTGATGCTCCGTCAACAGCCGGTTCAATTCAGACTGCTGGAAGTAGCCGCGCTGACCGGCCTTGTCTGAGAGAAGCGCATCTCGGACCAGGTCCTTGAGCGGGCCGCGGAACCAGTCCCCCACCGGAACGCCGAAGCCCATCTTGGGTCGGAACACGTTTTCACGAGGCAGAAGATCCTGGAAAGCCGTCTTCGGAAGATACTTGCTGGTCTTCCCCCTGAGCTTCAGGTCGACCGGCAGTTTTGCCGCGAATTCCATCACTTCGTGATCGAGGAAGGGAGAGCGGCCCTCCAGGCTCGTCGCCATCGAGGTGATGTCCACTTTCACGAGGAGATCGTAGGGCAGGTACGATTGCACGTCCACCGCCATGCAGGCGTCAACCGGGTGCAGCGAGCGAGTCTCCGCGAAGAGCCGCCCGTACCAGCTTTCGGGTGCGCCGGCGCCGGCCAGCCGGGTGAGATCGCCTGAATAGAGGGCCACCTTGTCCGACGGCCGGAAGAAAGTCAGCCAGCGGGCATAGCGATCCGAGGTGGATTGATCGAAGGCCTGAAGGAAGCGCTTCAGCCGCCGGGTGGGATTGCGGAAGTCGAGCGAGTCGGGGAGCAGCGGCGCCAGCATGCGCGCGCCCATCGCCGCGCCGGGAAGTCGACGCAGCCGCTCGGCCATGTAGGCCGCCCGGTAGCGGTCGTATCCGGCGAAGCTTTCGTCTCCGCCGTCCCCATTTAGCGCCACGGTCACACTGTCACGGGTGATTTTGGCCACGTAGTAACTTGGGACGGCGGAAGAGTCCGCGTAGGGCTCACCGTAGTGACGCGCGAGCATGGGGACGATCTCGAGCGCGTTGGGCTCGACGATCAACTCGTGGTGCTCGGTTCCCCACTTCTCCGCGATGCGGCGCGCGTGCGGCAACTCGCTGAACGACGACTCGTTAAAGCCGATGGAGAAGGTCTTGACCGGCCGATCGGACAGCCCCGCCATCAAGCCGACCACAATGCTGGAGTCGATGCCGCCCGAGAGGAAGGCGCCCAGGGGCACGTCGCTGATCATCCGGAGGCGGACCGCCTCGGTTAGCTTTTCCCGAAGGGCGTCGCACGCTTCTTGCTCGGTCAGCTTCAGCTTCTGCGAGTAGTCCAGTTGCCAATACCGATCTACTTTGATGACCGGTCCGTCCGGCGTCAGATCGACGAGGAGCCAGTGCGCCGGCGGCAACTTGTGGACGTTCCGGAAGCCGGTTTTCGGCGCGGGAATGTAGCCCCACGACAGATAGTCGTCGATGGCCTCGACATTCACCTCGCGAGGAAGCGTGGACTCGGAGAGCAGGCCCTGCAATTCCGAAGCGAAGTAGAATCTTCCACCATGCTGGGTGTAGAAGAGCGGCTTCTTGCCGACCCGATCCCGGGCGACAAACAGCCTCTTCGCCCGAGTATCCCAGATGGCGAAGGCAAACATGCCGCGCATCCGACGAACGCAGTCGGTACCCCACTGCTCGTAGGCATGCACGATCGCTTCGGTATCGGTGCGGGTGCGGAAGCGGTGACCCAACCCCTCGAGTTCATTGCGCAGACTCTGGAAGTTGTAGATCTCACCGTTGAAGGCGATCCAGACCGTCCCGTCCTCGTTGGAGAGCGGCTGACGGCCGGATTCGCTCAAGTCGATGATGGACAACCGGTCGTGCCCCAACCAGGCTCGGCCATCGGGACTCGTCCACTCACCCTGGGCGTCGGGACCGCGGTGCCGCATCGCACGGACCATACCGGAGGGATGAGCGAAACCACTTCGGACGACGCCGTCCCAATCCAGCACACCGGAAATGCCGCACATCAGGCATCTGCCCCTTTCGAACCATTCCTCATGCCGCCACACGACGACAGAAGAAATCCCATTATAGACGCTCAGCGACCCGTCAGAGTGGAAGTGTCACCGGCGCGCCCGTTTGCGCGGATCGGTAGACGGCCAGAATGATCTCCACCGCCGCCCGTCCGTCCTCGCCCGTCACCATCGGGTCGCGACCCTCGCGGATGGCGTCGACGAAATCCTGTAACTGCACAATGTGACCGGCCATTCCAATGCTCCGCGGGTCAGAAGCCGCGCTTCCCACGCCGTCGGCGGATAAATTGGGCTCCGGCACTCCCGGCACGGCCCAGGTCACAATCCGCTCACCATCCACCATAATCGTTCCACGGTCGCCGTGAAACTCCAGACGGTGACTGAGTCCGCCTTCCTTCGTCACTTGAACCTCGCCGGCGGCATCGCGCTCCCACTCCACCGAGCCGATCACCGACGTGGTCCCTTGAAGCGTCCCAAAGGCCCCGCTCTTGTAGCGAATTGCGGAAACCGTCGTGTCTTCCACTTCAATCTTCCGGGCCAGATGATCCGCGAAGCTGAACAGCGTGTCAACGGGTCCCATGATCCACTGAAGCTGATC
Source organism: Actinomycetota bacterium (assembly GCA_005798285.1). Classification (GTDB taxonomy): domain Bacteria; phylum Armatimonadota; class SYMT01; order SYMT01; family SYMT01; genus F1-80-MAGs030. The sequence continues at coordinate 35,538 of SYKE01000287.1, read as the reverse complement.
GACGAGGTGAACGCCCTGATTCATGAGCGCCCCACCGCCATCGAGGGCCCAGGTCCCTCGCCACGCCCCACTATCGTAATAGGCTTGAGAGCGGTAGTACTTCAAGTAAGCGTCTCCCAGGAGCATTCGCCCGAGCTTGCCTTCCTGAACGGTCTCGCGGATCACCTGCCACATCGGCGAAGTGCGCCGCTGGAAGATAACGGCCAGCACGGTGCGGTTCGCGCGGGTGGTCTGGATCATCGCGTCGATTTTGGGGAGCGTGATGTCCATCGGCTTTTCCGTCATGGCGTGCTTCCCGGCATGGGAGGCCCGCATCACCATGTCGCCATGCATCCCGCTCGGCGCACAGACACTCACCGCGTCGATCTCGGGATCCGCCAGGAAAGCGTCGTAGTCGGTATAGACCTTTGGAATGTCGAATCGGGCTGCAAACTCGCGGGCGCGCTCGGGTACTTCGTCGCAGCACGCCAGTAATCGCGCGCCTTTCACATGCTCCTTCAGAGAACCCGCGTGCCATGGCGCGATGACACCGCATCCCGCAATCCCGTATCCAACCGTGTCACCCACCGAAATCTGCCTCATACCGTGTTTCACCACTCCTCTGGGGTCGGACCCAGGATCGCCGCTCAGTCGCGAGCCGCTGCCTGGATCTTGCAGACGGCGCGAACGATGTCGTCCATATCGGCCCGTGTGCCCAGCAACATGCCCTGAGTGAGCCAAACCGCTTCCTCGCATCCCAACTCAACCACGGGAAGGTGCATCGCTCCATAATCGTGACCCCTGGCGAAGGGGTGCGTGTCCGTGTCGATCTTGAACGCCGGACTTCGGTAGAGCGGGGAATAGCCGGGGCTGCAGGGGATGCCCTCTGCTTTGAGGGCCGCCAGGAATTCATCCCGCGTGAGGCCGCCGAACTCCGCCGAACAGAAGCGGAAGATAAAGAGATGGTAGGCATGGCGGGTGATGCGCGCATCGCGTCGAAGCGGACGAATCCCCTCAATCTCCGCGAGGCGAGCCGCCAGGTAGAGCGCATTCTCGTTTCGGAGCGCCGTCTGGGACTCGAGCCGGCGCATCTGCGAGAGCAGCAATGCGGCCTGGAACTCGGTCATGCGATAGTTGCCGGAGAGCATCCGGTGCTCGTACCAGCCGCCATCTCGCACCCGTCCGCAGTTCACCAGCGACCAGGCGACTTCGTACACATCGTCGCTGTTGGTGAGAACAACGCCACCTTCACCGGAATTGAGGTTCTTACTCGCCTGGAAGCTGAACGTCCCCGCCGTCCCGATCGCACCCACACCGACGCCTTTCCACTGCGCGAGGTGCGCCTGCGCGGCGTCCTCCAGCAGAGTAAGCCCATGGCGCTGGGCCACGTCTCCCAGCGCATCGAGATCGGCTGGACAGCCCGCCACATGCACCGCAAGGATGGCTCGCGTTCGAGGGGTGATCGCCGCTTCCACCGACTCCGCGTCGAGATTGAGGGTGTCGGGCTGCACATCGGCAAAAACCGGCACCGCGTTCACCTGAACGGTAGCCGCCGCTGTCGCGATAAAGGTGTACGGGCTGGTGATGACCTCGTCGCCCGCCTTGACTCCGGCCGCTCGCAGCGCGATTTCCAGCGCCTGGGTGCCATTGCAGCAGGGAATGGCGTGCCTGGCGTCATGGGCGGCCGAGTATGCCGTCGCAAACTCCCAGTTTTTCTTGCCCGATCCGGCGAACCACTTGCCGCTTCTGATCACGTCGGCAACGGCCTGCTCGTCTTCCGCATCCCAGACCGGCCACTGTGGCCACGGTGCGCTTCGCACGGGCGCTCCCCCGTGGATCGCCAGGCGTTCACCGACCGCCGTCGTCATCGCTGCTTCCTCTCTGGACATCAACGGCCGGCCAAGCGCCGCAGCGGAAGTTCCCCAGGGATCCGAATAGCGTCGCGTTCGATCGCCGCCCGGGCCCGGTGAGCCGTACAGAATGCCAATCCCACCGATTGTCGGACCCGCACGGTGAAATTCCTTCATAGCATGCCACACGACACCTCAAATGGGGGGCGGAAAACCGCACCTTTTATGCGAAAGATCTCCACGCAGGCGGTGCGCCGACGCGGCTCCGCGGGAGAAACCGTTCCATGATTTGCCGCCGACTTCTCTTGGCCGCCGCCGGCATCTGTCTCCTGGGTCTCACGCCCAAACTTGCGGGCGGACAGAGCTCGCCATCAATCCGAGTGCTGCTGGTCGGCGACTCCACCGTGGCGAGCTATCCCAATCCACCGATGGATCGGCCGGACCTCACGGGCTGGGGTCAGGTTCTGGGCGAGTGTTTCGGACCCAACGTCGAGGTCGTCAACAGGGCCCAGTCCGGAGCCAGCAGCAAGAGCTTTATTCTCAACGGCAACTGGAGGCGCGCCGTCGAGGCGGGGCCAAAGTATGTGCTCATTCAGTTCGGCCACAACGATCAACCCGGCAAGGGAGATCGCTCCACGGATCCCGACGGCGATTACCGCGATTACCTGAGGCGCTACGTCAGTGAGAGCCGCGCGGCCGGAGCCAGACCGATTCTCGTGACCTCAGTGGCGCGGCGAACGTTCGCATCCGGCAAGATCGCGTCCTCGCTGGGACCGTACACTTGTGCGATGAAGGCTGTGGGCCAGGAAACGCAGACTCCCCTCGTCGATCTGCACGACCGTTCCATGCGACTCTACGCCCGCCTCGGCGATGAGCGGTCCTCCGACTACACCGCCGCAGCGACGGACCGCACGCACTTCAGCCGGAAGGGCGCCCGTGTCATGGCGGAACTGGTGGCCGACGGACTGCGGGTTCAGGTTCCCGAGCTCGCTCGCCTGCTGCGCCCGTCGCCCCGACTCACGCTTCCGCCGGTCATCCCCATGGTTGTCGGACAGGAATCCACCCTGGAGTTTGATGCGGCTGTGCTCTCCGAAAGAGTGGGAGCGTTTCGGGTGCGAGTGGCGGAAGGTCCGGGCACGGCGGATTCAGTTCGGTGGCGCTACACTCCCGGGTCTCAGGACGTCGGAATGCACCGCCTGCGTTTGGAAGCCACGGATGCCTCCGCAGCAGACGGACCGGTGGTGGGCCGCGGAGAGACGTGGCTCCACATTGTGCCCGCCCGTGCCGGCGAAGCCCGCTCGGCTCGCCTGCTCCTGATCGGGGACAGCCTCACCCACGGATCCATCTACTCCAATGAACTCGCCCGCCTGCTCTCCCGCCCCGGCAACCCCACATGGAAGATGCTGGGCACGCACCAGCCGGCCGACGCCGCGCCGGAGGTTCGGCACGAAGGGTATGGCGGCTGGACCTGGCAGCGTTTCGTGGAGCGCTACGAACCGGGCGCTCCTGAATCCGGCGCAACCCGAAACAGCCCGTTCCTCTTTCCTCCGGAACCCGGCGGAAAGCCGAAGCTGGATCTAAAGCGCTACTTCGCCGAACGTTGTGCAGGCGAGACTCCGGATCTCGTGACGGTGATGCTGGGCATCAACGACTGCTTCGGCCTCAACCCGGACCGCCTGCCGGAGCTTGACCAGGGCATCCACAAAACGTTTCAGCACGCGGAGACTTTAATCGCGGCGATCCGGACCGCGGCCCCCGACGCCCGCATCGGCATCTGCCTCACCCCGCCCCCGAACCGCCGCGACGGTGCATTCGAAGCCAACTACAAGGGCCGTTACCCCCGCTGGGGATGGCGGCGCATCCAGCATCGACTGGTGGAACGCCAACTCGATCAGTTCGGCGGTCGGGAGCATGGGGGCATCTACCTGGTCCCCACGGAACTGGATCTCGACCCGATGGCCGGTTATCCGGAGAACAACGGCGTGCATCCCAACGCCGCAGGCTACCGGCAGATCGGCCGCTCCCTCTACGCCTGGATCAAGCAACAGCTTCAAACACCCCCAACTCCGTGACGCGCACGCACCGCCGGCACGGATGCCGACCACCCCAAGGAAGACCGATGATTCGACACGCCTTTACGATGAAGCTTCGCCCTGGCGCCCTCGCGGAGTACCGACGGCTGCACGACAACCTCTGGCCGGATCTCTTCGCCGCCATTGAAGAAAGCGGCGTCGCCACCATGACCATCTTCGAGGCGGACCCGTACCTCTTTCTCTATTCAGAGGTTCGCGATGAGGAGACTTGGACCAAGCTGTGGGCCACCGAGGTGCACGGTCGGTGGTCCGAGGCGCTCCGCCCCCTCTTCGTCCTCAAGGAAGATGGGACCCCGGATCTGGGGGATCTGACCGAGATCTTCCACATCACCACCTCGGTCACCGACAGCCCAGGACGGGGGTAGTCCCGTGCGTGCTCGCGCAGTCCTCTTTACCGGCGAATGGCAAGTCGCACTCGGTGAAGCCGAGATTCCCGAGCCGGGACCGGGCGAGGTGCTGGTGGAGGCCGTCTACACCTGCATCAGCCCCGGCACGGAACTTCGATGCCTGTCGGGCCGCCAGCACGGCGCCCCGGAGTGGCCGTTCATTCCCGGTTACGCCGTAGCCGGACGAGTCCACACGGTGGGTCCAGGCTGTCGCGTCGCCGCGGGGGATCGGGTCATCTGCGCCGGCACGGCCCGATCCGATCGGAACCGCCTCTGGGGCGGGCATGTCGAGTTCAACCTGCAGGCGGAGAGTTCCCTCACACCGGTCCCGGTCGGGGTCGATCTGCAGAGCGCGGCGGTGGCGCGCCTGGCGTCCATCGCGTACCACGGCGCCCGCCTGAGCCGGCCGGCGGCGCATGAGACCGTGGCGGTGATCGGGCTCGGCGCCATCGGCCAGCTCGCCGCTCGGGTACACGCCGTTTCCGGCGCCCGCGTCGTGGCGGCCGACCGCTCGGAGGGACGCTGCGCGACGGCCCGTTCGGCAGGGATCGAGGCATTCACACCCACGGAGGATCTCGTCGTAGGATTTCACGAGCGGATTCCGGGAGGAGCCGACATTGTGATTGAGGCCACGGGTTCACCGGCCCTGGCGCGGCTGGCGATCGAACTCGCCCGAGATCAGCCGTACGGCGATGTGCCGGTTCCCGGAGCTCGATTGCTGATCCAGGCAACGTATCCCGACGACTTCACGCTGCCCTACATGCCGGCGTTCCGGAAAGAGCTGAGCATCCTGCTCCCGAGGGATCGTCAACCGCGTGATCAGTCGGCGGCGCTCGATCTGGCAGCGCGAGGACGGCTCCACCTCCGGGATCTCATCTCGATCGTGTGCGATCCCGCGGAGGCGCCGGGGATCTATGCGAGCCTTCGAGAGCAACCCGGCGATCTGCTCACCGCCCTCTTCCAATGGAAACCCGATTCCCAATAGGGGTCGGCATGGCCCGAACGGAGTCCAAACCGATGAACCTCAGTCGCCGCCTTCTCGTTGTTGGGATCTCCGGAGTCGCCGCTCTGGCGATCTCCAGATTGGCCGACTCGCAGCAGCCCCCGCGACCCGTGCCGGATCGGGCAAACGTGGCCTACGGCGACCACCCCCGTCAGGTACTCGACTTCTGGAAGTCCCGCAAGTCTGGCCGCGCGCCTCTGGTGGTGTTCATTCACGGCGGCGGTTTTCATGGAGGCAACAAGGATGCTCTTCCGGCGAATCTGCTGGAGCCGCTCCTGAAGAGCGGATGTGCAGTGATGTCGATCAACTACCGCCTCTCCCCTGAGGTGCACGCTCCGGCGCACTATCACGATGCCGCGCGAGCTCTGCAGTTCGCCCGCGCCAACGCCGCAGACTGGGGAATCGATCCCGCTCGAGTCGCCTCGACCGGAAGCTCCGCCGGCGCGGGGATCTCGCTCTGGTTAGGGTTCCACGATGACCTCGCCGAACCCGCGTCGGCGGACCCGATTCGACGATAGTCCACGCGGCTCACTTGCATGGCGGTGATCGGCGCCCAATCCACGTACGATCCCCGAGTTATTCGAGAGTGGATCGGCGGTCGCGCCCACGAGCATCCGGCGTTGGAGGGCTTCTTTGGGCTGACCCGTGCTGAGCTGGACTCTCCTCGAGCCCTCAAGCTGTATGAGGACGCATCCCCCATCACTCACCTGACTCGGGATGATCCGCCGGTCTGGGCCTACTACGACGAGCCTCGAGGACCGCTGCCCGCTGACGCCCGACCCGGGCAGGGGATTCACCACATCAACTTTGGCCTCAAACTTCGAGAGAAGATGATGCAACTCGGCCTCTCGTGCCAGATCAGGCATAAGGACGAGGGCGCGGACCCGTTCCGCGAACTCACCACGTTTGTCAAGCAGCGACTCAAGCCATAGCCGGATCAGTCGTCTGAGGAGATTGCCTGAAATCGTGGCACGGAACCCTCTGTGGTGACTACCATCTCGTGCCACATTTCGAGCGGTCGCAGCCAGAGGGTTTGGGGCGCCTTGAGGCTGCGGTAGATCACGTGCCATCCTTCGGTCTCGCTGTGTCTGCCGACACCCTCCGCGAGGTACAACCCACCCTTGTAATGGCGCCACAGAGTTCCCGGCGCGGGCGCCGAGTTGGGAGTCGTCATCGGGATCCATTCCTTCCGGTCTTGCCGACCCAAGCCGCTGCAGCGCTCTCTACATTCGAGCCGGCCCCAATCAACGCCTTCGTGGCGACGGTCGCGGTCTCGGGCGGCAAATCCGGGTAGGTGACGGAACTCACTCAGGGGAAGCAGGTGTTGCCGGCGCTTCCCACCCCAACAAGCGCGCCGAAGTTTTAGGGAGAGTTCAAGTGGATCTGGCACGAAGGTTCGTCGGTACGGTTCTCGCGCTTGCCGCAACGGTCGCGGTCGCGGCGACAACCCCCACGGTTTCCTGGGTGCGGCAGGCAGGCGGCAATGGGCACGACAAGACACGGGGCCTGGCGCCGGCGCCTGAGGGCGGAGTTTATCTGACCGGGGAGTTCACCGACACGCTGTCCTTCGGCAGGCATCGCGTGACCAGTCGCGGCGGGCTGGACTTCTTCATTGCGCGCTACGACGCCCACGGGGAGTGCCTCTGGGTGAGGCGGGGTGGCGGCAGCAAGACGGATCGTGGCTACGACGTGGAGGTGGATCGCTCCGGAGGGGTCTATGTCACCGGGCATTACGAAAGCCTCGACGCCGTCTTCGGGCCGGGGGCCCCTCTTCCCCAGCGCGGATCGTACGACAACTTTGTGGCGCGCTATGAGCCCGACGGCGATCTGGCCTGGATCAAAACCTTCGGCGGCGCCGGATACGACTTCGGCCACTCCATCGGCGTGGACTCCGAGAACGCGTGCATCTCCACCGGCGCCCTGGTTGGACAGGTGGAGTGCGACGGCGAGCGGTTCGGAGCCGCCGACGGAGGATCTCAGCTCTACGCGGTTCGTTTCGCACGATCCGGAAAGTTGGATTGGCTCAAGCTCAGCAGCGGCTCCGGCAGCAACGGTCAGGGGATCGCCGTCAGCCGCGATGGAGATTCGTGGATCACCGGTTCGTTCGGCCGTCGCTTTGAGATGAACGGTCAGATGCTTCAGAGTGAAGGCGGAGAAGTCGGTGTCGTGCGCCTCGACTCCCGGGGTCAGGTGATTTGGGCGGCGCAGATGGGTGGCCGGTGCAACGGCGTCGGGACCGGCGTAGCCCTGGACGGCAAGGACGGCTGCTATGTTTCGGGGATGATCAAGGGGACGGCGCAGGTCGGTGGCGACACCGTGACCAGCGCCGGCGATTACGATGCCATCGTCGCTCGCTTCGATGCACGTGGCCAGGGACTCTGGCTCCGCGGCGCCGGCGGCCCGGAGACGGACTACGGACTGGGGATCACCTCCGACGGACGTGGCGGAGCCGTGTTGGTCGGGGAACTGTCGGGCCGGACGTCATTCTTCGGCGAGCCGAGCACGGCGCTGGGACGCGACATCCTGCTGGCTGGTTTCGCGGCTTCTGGGAAGGTCGCGTGGAGGCGGGCATTGGGAGGAGTGGGGGACGATCTCGGTTACTGCGTGGTTCGGACGAGCCCGGGTTCGCTCTACGTTTCCGGCTCCTTTGCCGGGAAAACTCGCTTCGATTCCAACGAACTGACATCCGCCGGTTCCAACGACGTGCTCCTCGTCAAGCTGGATGAACCGTAGCCGGCCTCACGCTCGAGGTTCCGCCGACTCGGGTGGACCCTCGGGCAGACGGTCGGCCGGGAGCCCTGCGAAGACAATGGTCCCGGCGATCGGATGGAGCATGGCAATGGCGAGAAACACCGGCAGGTAACTGTGAGTGCTGTCCACGAGCGTCGAGACTCCCATCTGGAGGAATACTCCTCCGAGTGAGCCGGCGGCGCCCGAGATCCCCATCATGGTGCCCACGGTGTGCGGCGGAAAAAGGTCTGTGTGGAGCGACAGCGAGTTGACGCCGTACGCCATGTGTCCGAACGCCGCAGCGCTGCACAATCCCAGCGCCAACCAGCTCATGTCCGGTGGACACAGATAACCGAGCAGCGCCGCAGGGAGGATGAAGGCAAACCTGAACATCAGCGCCTTGCGAGTTCGCACGGGAGTGCCCGAGGCGCGGATCAGGTGCGCTGAGATCCATCCTCCTGCAAGCGCCCCGACATCCGCCATCGCAAACGGGATCCAGTTCGTCCTTGCGACATCGCCGGCGGTGAAGCCGCGAACCGTTTGAAAGTAGCGGAACAGCCAGAACAGCATCAGGTACCAGGCCGCATCCGTCGCAAACCGGGTCACGATGAGAATCCAGGCCGCGCGAAGCTTGAAAATGTGCCGCAGCGGCCAGGCCTGGCGGATTTCGGCGGTTTCAGCCGCGCCCTGAAGATAGACCGCTTCCTCTGGGGTCAGCATCGCGTGGTCCGCGGGATGCCGGTAGAACCAGAACCAGAAGGGAGCCAGCACCAGTCCGAGGGCTCCGGTGAAGACAAACGCGCCGCGCCACCCGATGCCCGGCATCTCCATCATGGTCCCGACAATGGGGGTCGCCACCACGGCGCCGAGACTTGCCCCGGCGAGGAACATCCCGATCGGCTTGCTCCGATCCCGAGGCTGAAACCACTCGGCTACCCCGCGCATCGCGGCCGGGAAAAAGACCGCCTCCCCCAATCCGAGCAGAAATCGATACCCCATCAACTCGGCGCCGGTTCGGGCCCAACCGTGCGCCATGTTCGCGAGGGACCAACCGATCAAGCTGAGACCGACACCCCAACGAGTCCCCAGCCGATACACCATCATGCCGCCGAGGGCGTAGGAGATCGTATAGGCGATCAGGAATGCGCTGACGATCTCACCGTACTGCCGGTCGCTGAGATGGAGTTCATCCGTGATGGTCTTGGAGGCTACGGCGAGGGCGGTGCGATCGACGTAATTCAACAGCGAGGCGGTGACCATCAGGCCTGCAATGATCCAGCGCAGGTTTGGGATTTTCATGGCGGCGATTCAGCTCGTTCCCGGCCTTCGACCTCAGCGTCGGGGCAATCGGTGCGCAGTTCACCCCGCACCGCCTTACTTCATCCGTCACTGGATCCGTTTCTGACCGCTTTCGGAGACGCGTCTCATCCTGTGCTGAGCTGGTCCGGGCAGGACGCCGTGCGCCTTCGCTCCAACTTAGAAGGAGAGTTCCCCGATCGGCGGGAACCCGAGGACCTGGAACGCCGGCTCCGGCTCTGCCGACGCCATCGCGGGCCTGTGGGAGCGGTTTCATGACCTGGCGATATCTGGCCCTCGGCCTTCTGGCAATGACCGCGGCGGTGGCGGCTGACAAACCGATTCGCACGCCGGCGGACATCCCTGCCGACGTTCGAGTGGAGCGCGACGTCGACTATCTGGGTGGCGGTCGAGAAGAGAAGGCAGACCTGTACCTCCCTGCGGGCGGCGGCGCCGAGGCGCGCTTTCCAGCGGTGCTCATCATCCACGGCGGTGGTTTCACGGGAGGCGACAAGGCGGCTTCCCGGGAGATCAATATCGGCAGCAACCTTGCGTTGAACGGCATCGTGGGCATGAGCGTCAACTACGAGCTCTCCAAAGCTCCGGGCCACGCAACCTGGCCGCGCAACATCCACGACTGCAAGACTGCCGTCCGCTGGCTGCGAAAGAATGCCCGCCGGCTCCGCGTCGATCCGGAACGGATCGGCGTGATCGGCGGAAGCGCCGGCGGCGTGCTGGCAGCGCTGGTGACTCTCACCCGCAAAGAAGACGGCCTGGAGCCCGCCGCGCTGTCCGAGTTTTCATCTGCGGTGAAGTGCGGCGTGGATCTCTACGGCCCCGGCGACTTCACCACCCGCGACAACCTTCAAATGCTGGGGAAGACCCGAGCGGAGGCCCCGGAACTCTACAAGCAGTCCTCGGCCGTGACCTATGCCCGTAAGGGTTCACCCCCGCTCCTCATCATGCACGGCACGGGCGACAAGACGGTGCCGGTGCAGGAGAGCGAGCATCTCGCTGAGGAGATGAAGAAGGCGGGCGCTCCCCACGAGCTGATCATCATTCCCGACGCGCCCCACACATTCGATCTTCAGCCGAAACAGCGCGACCTGAGAGACACCGTCATCGGCTTCTTCAAGAAGCATCTCGGCGGCTAACTGGCTCGTCGAGTGCGCCGGTCCGCCGTCGGGTCAGGCGCACTCGATCCAGGCTCCGACCCGAGCGCCGGCCGACGCCGACAATTCGGGTTCCGACGCTCGAGCCCAGTGTTGCCTACAGGATGCATCCCGTGAACTCGCCTTCCCTGTACCACTACCTCCCGCAGTTTCCGATAGCCGTCGCCCGGCAGTACGCACGCCGCTTCGGAATTGTCGGCGCTGAAGCCCGCACGATCGAGCAGATTGTAACGGGCGTCGCTCAAGCTCTGAACGACCCCAGTCGGGTGAGGGCTGCGATCGCTCGCTGCACGCCAGACCTCATATTCGCCCTCAACGCTCTCCGGAGCAGGGGGGGAATGATGTCCGGGAGCGAGTTTGTGGGCACACTCGCTGCATCGGGCCTCCTTGCCCCCGTTGCTAATACCCGTAAGGACCAATACCAGGAGGATTTGCTAACCGTACTGAGTCGAGACCGCCTGGCCGTGCAGGTCAATGGTTTACTTGATGAAAACGTCTCGTCATGGACGTACCGCCGTCCTCCCCTCAGCCATGAACTCGTCATTTCCGATGCAAGGCTCGCCCGGCTCGCCCCCAGGCCGTCGATAAAGCCCATTGCCGTCAGTCCATCACCCGCGCCCGAGTCGACGCTGCTTCGGCGGCCCGCGGAAATCCTCATTCGACTCCGGCAGGTGCTTGCCGAGATTGACAAGATGGGCGGGCTGAGCCTGAAGCTCTCCGGCGAGATATCAGTCCCCTCCCTCAAGCGACTGCTCAAGGCGTTGGGATCGGCGACCGCCGGCCCTCCGGGCTCCAGCGTATCGTGGCCGGATTTCGCCCTCGGAATACTCCTGGGGATGGACTGGTTGCAGAAGCGAACCACCGTTCAGCGCTGCGAGAGCAGCGGGTTGACGCGGGCAATGGACTTTAACCCCGACTATGGGGACTTCGCTGCGCAGCTTCTCGGGGGTTATCTGAAACTCGAGTTCTCGGGTTCCGAACTGCCGAAGGGGGGTGGATACTGGTCAACCGAGCAGCAGGCGTCCCAATTGGAGGTGTTTCGCGCCTCACTGGTGACGGCGTTTGCGGTCCTCGCCGACCCGACGGAATGGTACTCCATCCCTGTTTTCCTCCGGGCGATTCAACCGCGGATTCTCTTCCCGGCCTCGTTCCTCACACCCTCCAGCCGAACGCCGGCAGAGATGGCTTCGCTGGAGCCCACGTGGGACGGGGCCGATGCCGACTGGCTCAAGAGCCAGATCCGCGGACCGCTCTTTGAACTGGGCCTCGTGGAACTGGGCAAGTCAGATCCCAACCTCTTCCGGTTGACCCCTTGCGGGAGGGCTGCGGTTCTCACTCGGCTGGGGTGGTCAGGGCCGGCGGAGCCGGCGCTTGCCGCAGTTCCCGCAGTGGCTCCGCCGAACCGCTGCTGGTTGATCCAACCCAATCTGGAGGCCGTCGTTCGTATCGAGGAGGCATCCCCGGCCCAGTTATTATTGATTTCGAAGCTGGCCGAACCGCTTTCGGTGGGCGAGCATGTCGCCACCTTTCGGTTCACCCGCTCGTCCGTCTATTTTGGACTCGAGACGGGGCTGGATCCGGCCCAGGCGATCTCCCTCTTGCTTTCGAGTTGCGAGCATCCACCCAGTCACGCCGTCCATCGAACGCTTAGCGAGTGGATTGCTCGGCGGGAGCGCCTGCAGGTCCATCGGAAGAGTGTGCTCATCGAGTTCCCCGACACGTCACAGCGAGACATTGCGGCCGAGGGATTGGGGGACTCCGCCAACCGGGTGGGAGATCGCTTCCTTCTGCTGCCTTCGACGGGTCTCAGCCCCACCGTCCGCTCGGCACTCTACACATCGTTCAACTACCGGTTCAACACGCCGCAGTGTCTGAGTTGCGACCCGAGTGGAGTCCTGAACGAGACCCGGCCCGTCGATCTGGTGACCGCAAAGCTACTGGAATTGTGGGCAACGCCGGACGTGAGCACCCCTGGCCAATGGCGTTTCACCAGAGAGTCGGTGCGTGCAGCCGCCGTGACTGGAGCCTCAGTTGAAACATTGGTCTCGACCCTCATGGCGAAGTGTGTTCGGGGCCACGTGCCGAACATGCTCCTGCTCAACTTGCGTGCCTGGGCAGCCGACAAGCCGGTGTCTACCGCCGAAATCCGTCATGTGCCGCTCCTCATCATCGATGACGCAAACGTGGGTCAGGCGCTCATTGAACAAAAGAAGTTGAACGCCTATCTGGCCGCCCATCCCAAGGGCACCATCCTACTCCTAGATCCTACAGAGCTGGATGGGCTCAAAGAGGCGCTGGAGCTGCTTGGCATTCAACTCTCTCAACCCGCAACCACGGAGCCCCCCGATGTCAAACCCAAAAAACCCTCTCGTCGACGCGTGTAAAAGCGCGATTCTCCACGAGGGCCTCGTGTTCGTGGAAACAGACGATCCGGCGCTGATGGTGGAAATTCGCATGGATGCGCGGGTTTCGAAATGCATTGAGGCGCTGCTTTCACCCACGGTGGCGTTGGTGCTCCCCACGAACGCCGACGCCGTGGTAGAAGCTCTTCGCAAGGCGGGCCAAACACCCAAAGTCAACGCCTGAAGGCGGGCCGGCATACCCATGCGGCCCACCTGAGAGAGATCCGGCATGCCAACCGATTTCGCCGAGAGCTTTGAGTCGTTTCTGAACTCGTGCAGCCTGGATCGGGTGCTTCAGTTCGCGGCTACCTACTGCGGCGATGACGCGCCGGCTGATCGGGGGCCGGCAGTCCAGGCCATCCTGGCTGTCCTCAACGATCCTGAAAAGCTGCGGTCGGTCGTGCAGTCCGCCAAACCCGGCCTGAGGTTCGCTCTCGGGGTGTTGGAGCGGGCGGGCGAGCCGGTGACGTTGGCCGAACTTGCCGGAACGGCGGTGGCTGCGGGGTTCGAACCGCAGGGATGGAACAAGGATCCGGACTCGTATCTGAGATGGGCTGCACTGGAACTCGCAGAGGCGTGCCTGGGGCTTCTGACGTATCACCCGAACGAGTCGTACGCATCGGAGCTCACTGAGACCAAGGAAAAGCTGTGGCTTCGAACGCTCTTCTCAGATCCTCGGGTGCTCAACGCGAACGAGCCTGCCCCGTTGTTCACTCTCCCCATCGAACCCTGCGAGGCGCCTCCGGAGTTCCGCTCCTTGCATCCTACGGTGATTGTGACGCGGCATCGGAAGTTTTTTGAGGCGATGGAAAGAATTGGTGGTCTGGCGTTCAGCAAGACAGGCGCGTTGCTCTCCAAGTCCAGGACACAGTTCGAGCGAGCGCTGGGGGAGCACAGCCCGGGCATGAAGTCCGCCGTCTCCGACCTGCATTCATTGATGTTTGGGGTGCTGGAGCACTCACAGTGCTTTAAGGAGACCGATGCCCGATGCCTGCTCCCGAGCACCACCGGTAAGGAGCAGCTCTCTCTCGGCTTTCCACAGCAAGCCCGAATCTGGTTGGAAACATGGATGACCACGCCGTCCTGGAATGAGCCGGTGAGGTATCTTGCTTCAAAACCGATGGACTTCCGCTGGGGAGGACGGTTCCTGGCTCTGCGCGCGGCGTGGACCACCGCCCTTGCCGCACTGCCGGATCCGGAAGCCTGGTATCGCTTCCACGACCTCACCCGGGCGCTCCGGCCTCGCCTGGAGCATGGGATCTCCTGCTTCGAGACCTATCCGCCGCGCCCCGACCCGGACCCCGTGCCGGCCGACGCGTCGTTCTGGGACTGCACCGAGATGAGGTATCTCGCGCAGGTGCTCCAGGGACCCCTGTACGAGCTGGGCATCGTCGCGGTGGAGCCGACTCCGGACTTCGTTACCGACTTTCGATTTCGATTGACCCCAATCGGGAGGACAGCGGTTCGGGCACGAATGGGACTGGATACGGACTCGGAAGGGTCTCAAGGGTCCGGCGAGCCCCAGGGCGCCTGGGTCATTCAACCCAATCTGGAAGTCGTCGCCTTCGTGGATCGGATGACCGGGAAGCAACTTGCCTTCATCAACAATGTTGCGCAGCAGATGACGTTCGGAGAACATACGGCGACCTATCGCCTGACGACGGACTCGGTCTACCTCGCGCTGGAGTCGGGACTGTCCGCTGCAGCCATTCGGGACCAACTCTCGGCGGGATGTTCGACGCCGGTCGGCGCCGGCGTGGAGCGGATGATCAGCGATACCGCGGCGCGACGCGAGCGAATCCGAATTCGCAAACACGTGACGCTGATCGAGTTCCCCACACCTGAAGCCCGAGATCGCGCCCTCGAACTCATCGCCCTGGATGCCTTTGTCGTGGCGGAGCGCTTCATCGGATTCACTCCAACGCCGGAACTGACCGCCGGGCTCAAGCGCCTCTCTCAGCGCGTGGACTACACACGTCCGGTCTCGCCTTCCCTCCACGTAACGGAACTCGGAGAGATCTCAGAGCTCTCGGTCCCCGATTTGATCGCCCAACTGGTGCTGAGGGAGTGGGCTCAGCGCCTCCCCGATGGCGCGAAAGGTTGGCGGCTCACCAGCGAGGGCGCTCGCAGGGCAGCAAAACGAGGCGCCTCCGCCGAGGTTTTGATTTCTTGCTTGAACTCCCGGGTGAGAGGTGGAAAGATTCCTGGCCTGCTCCAGGTTGCGCTCCGTGCCTGGGCTTCAGGCCGCGCCAAGACTGGAGTCTCAATCCAGACGGTTCCTCTCCTGGTGGTTGAAGGGGCTGACCTGGCGAGAGCTATCCAGTCCAATTCCGCGCTGGCACGATGCTTGCGGCCGGACCTCGGCGCCGCAATACTCCCCATTGAACCCAGCCGGATCGAGAAGGTCGTACAAATCCTGGAGGCCTATGGGATTGACCCGGGGGAGATCGACGTCGAACCGGATGCAGCGGCGCCGATTCCGCCGAAAGTTCGGGCCCCTCGCCGACGACCTTCGACCGGCTGAGAGCTCTAAGCCGCACCGTTCAGACCGCTGTCGACTCAAGCCAGCCTTCCTCGATGGCAACCCGAGTGAGTTGTGCGAGCGAGCCTGCGCCGCAGCGGGCACGGAGGTTGGAGAGGTGGCTCTCCACGGTTCGGGTTGAAAGACCCAGCCGGTCCGCCGCCGCACGAGCGCTCCCCTGGCTCAGCACTTCGGCGAGAATGGAGATCTGCCGTTCCGTCGGCCGGCGGCGGCGCAGCACGGCTGCACTCGATTCGGACCTGTTCGCCCCGGGGCTCCCGACCCGCATCACAAGTTCACTCCGGCCCGAGACGCCGTAGCGCTCGAAAGCTCGCTGCAGATAGTTCTTCACCGTCTGCACATCCAAATCCAGCGCCTCCGCGATCTCGCAGTTGGAGAGTCCACGCACCGCCAGCACCGACACCGCACGCTCTCGGGCGCCCCCATGCCCGCAGTCCCCAGCAGGTGTCGGATCCTGGGGCGAACGCCATCCGCCTCGCGCTGCGGATCGAGCCTCATGAATCAAGGCGGGCAAGACTTCCGGAGCCTCCTCCAGGCGAACCGCCCGGAAGACGCCGAGACGTTCGGCCCGCACCCGGTTCCGTTGATCCGGAACCAACACGACAATGGGAACCGACGGCGACGCCTGCTCCCAGGACTCGATCACTCTTCCGACCCAACCCTCCAGTCCCGCTATGAGGATCACTTCCCCGTTCCGCTCCACCACCGCCACAAACGGGTCCCGTCGCAGGGCAGCGAGGATCCCGACCCTCACCACCCCGACCGCTTCCACCTGCACGGGTATGCGCTCCCACCGGTTCATTCGCCCCACCCGGAATCCAACGCGAACAACAGTCCAACACTATTGAAAACGAATCGTGCAGGCCGGATCTGACACGGGGATCTCACGCAATTCAGCCCAGCGATTGCGATCAAGCCGCCACCTCTCGTGCCTGGCAGGAACCCTGCAAAGGAGGATGGCGGGGAGCGGATCGAACGTACCTCTCGGAAACAGAGGCTCTTGAACCATGCTCCACCGTCGCACGCTGCTCCTGGGCGCCGTCGAAGCGCTGACATTCTGCACTCTCGTGGGTCCCGCGCACGCTGCTCGCCCCTTCGACAAGGATCGGGATTTCATCTCCCTCCACTTCGATCACGCGGCGGATCGGGATGACGGGCACAGCGCTGCCGCCGACCGGACCGTTCTGGAGACCCTCTACGGCCGGCAGTGGATCGCCCAGCACTGTGCGGCGGTGTCCGGCGCCTATGGCCTGAACAAACCGACGTTCAACACAAAGTCAGATCGAGTGATGGAGATCGCGTTTGAGGGCTGCTGCGGCTGGATCTCGGCCCACCGCGACTGGAAGGGCGCCGTCGACACACTGGTCAGCCGTTGGAAGGCGACATTGCTGAAGGGCGGCGACGTCTGGATCAAAGAGGGTGGCCAATCGGACATCACGATGGAGGTGGTGCAGCGCCTGAAGAAAGAGATCCCGGGTCTCGATGCCCGGATGCGCATCCACCTCGTACAACACGGGAAGTGGAACGAGGATCAGACGACGCCGGTAGCGCTCGCCTACGTGAAGGCGGAGGTGGACTACATCCGTATCCGAGATGCCAACAGGCTGCTCAACAAGCGCGGCGGCGACCCCGAGTTCGTCAAGTTGGCGACCACCCACCCCGTGTTCGGACCGGCATGGAAGGCTGCGTTCGAGTATTATCCGTCTGAGATTCGGGTCGATTTTTCGGACACGGGCGAGTTGTTCCACATCCTCGGATTGGGAGAGGTAGACATCGCCGAGTTCCAGAAACGCTACCTGACCCCCAGGGGGTAGAGGACGCAGGGGAGCGCGCTATGCTGACGGTGATGGGAAAACAGGGAGCGGTGTGCCACGGCATTCCGCGCCGCCGCATGCTCGAAGCGGCGGGGGCGGGCCTGCTCGGGCTCTCACTGACCAACGTTCTCGCCGCCGAGGAGCTTTCGGCGCCACGCCGCGCCCGCGCCCGCTCCGTGATCTTTCTCTTTCTCTATGGCGGTCCCAGCCAGCTTGAGACGTTTGACCTGAAGCCTGACGCCCCGTCCGACATTCGGGGCCCGTTCAAACCGATTCCGAGTCGAACGCCTGACCTGCTGATTTCGGAGCAACTCCCCCTCCTGGCGCAGCTCTCGCACCGCTACTCGGTGGTCCGCACCCTCACGCATGACCTCAACGATCACCGCGGCGGCGGTCACTACATGCAAACCGGGAAGCGATGGCATGTGCCGATCGGCGGGGGCTTCAACGCCACCCCGAAGGATTGGCCGTCGGTCGGGTCGGTGGTGGAGTATGTCGAGCAGCGGAAGCCGGGTGGCGTCACCCGCGATCTGCCGAACTACGTGGTCCTGCCGAATTGGCTCGGCGCACTCGAGCAGATGGGACAGTACATCCGCCCAGGGCAGTACGGCGGCTGGTTGGGTCGAGCCTACGATCCGATGACCACCTCCATCCAGAAGAAGAATCTGCAGGACAACCCCTTCTGGCGGGCCTGCTCCGACGACGAGTTGACGTTCGATCTTCACGAACAGACCCCGTCCCGAGAGATCCGTGTCGACCGCCTCTCCAGCCGCGGCAACCTGCTCCAGCAACTCGATGCCGGCAGGCGCGCCCTGGATGGCGACCCCAACATCGACAGCTACGACCGCTTCCGGAAACGTGCGCTGGCCATTGTATCGTCCGACCGAACCCGGCGGGCGCTCGATCTGAAGTCCGAGCCGGCGCCCCTTCGAGATCGCTACGGACGCCACCTGTTCGGTCAATCCTCCCTGATGGCCCGGCGACTGGTCGAGTCCGGCGTACGGTTCGTCACCGTCCACTACGACTGCTGCGACGGCTACAGTTGGGACTCACACGTTCACAGTGATGACGTCAAGAACCACCTGATGCCCACCTTCGATCAGGCAGCCTCGGCGCTGATTTCGGACCTCCACGACCGGGGACTGCTGGAAGAAACCCTGGTGGTGGCGCTGGGCGAGATGGGCCGTACGCCGCGAGCCACGCCGCGATGGGGCCGAGGGCACTGGAGTTCCCTGTTCCCGGTGCTGCTCGCCGGCGGCGGCATCCGGAGCGGCGCGGTATATGGAAAGTCGGACGCCATCGGCGAGTACGTCACCGAGCACCCGGTAACGCCGGAGGACCTCGCCGCAACGCTCTACGCCGCCCTGGGAATCTCGCCGGACATCACCGTCCTGGACTCCCAGAACCGCCCCACCCCCATCGTCGACGGCGGCCGCCCGGTCGAAGCCCTATTCGCCTGATCCTCGGGCCGCCATCGTCTCGCTTTGCCCGAGATCTCAGCATTTGAATTAACAAGTCACTTTTCTAATTCCTTTTCACGATGCGCGCCCCTCTGCGTTTAAACGCCAGTCATGTGATTCTAATGCTTATTGTCGACGACCATAGTAAATCGGGCTCCGACCATGACAATATATCAACTTCAGACAGTTCAGAGATTTAGATCTGTAGAGGGACGCGTCGTGCGAGCCGATGACAACCATCCGATCGAATTATTTAATGTAGACGCGGAATCACTTACTCATCTGGATTTGAGAGGATTAGCTTTATCGTTTCCAGATATGTCCGGGGTTGATTTTAGCTATTCGCTTCTAGATGAATCGGACTTGATTGGAGCAGACTTATCCGAAGCTAATCTGACTAATGCGAGCCTGAAACGCTGCTTCTTGATAGGAGCCCGATTTGTGGGAGCAATCCTCTACGGAGCAGATGTTACCGAATCAAAACTATGTTGTTCTATCCTTGAAGGAGTAGATTTAAGCACTACAATACTCGACGGTGCTGACCTAAGAAAATCATGGATCAATTCCGAGACTCGTTTTCCGAATGGATTCGATCCAGTTCCTCACAACATGAGGATGCGGAACCCCCCTTGACATCAACGTCGGATCTGAGTCTCCGGCCCGGGTCGAGGACCTGGGAGCCGAAGTCGGCCGCCGCGAAGTCTCCCATCCGCGTAGCTCCTCGCAGCCGAGCCTGGCGGCTGGGCCCGGATCAACCCGCCGTAGCCGTGGTTGCGTCCGGACCTTCCAGCGGTTTTCCGGTTGTCAGAAACTCCCACGCAGCTTCCATGGAATCGACGAGTCCTCGCATCTCCGACGGCCGAAACGCTGTTTCAGGCCGCGCCGGAGACTTTCATCCGTAGCAGCAACTCCGTTTCACCAGCCCCGCCAGGTGGTATCGTCATCCTTGGGCTTGACCCGAGGATCCAGAAGTGAAAGTGCCGCAAGCAGTTCACGGGAAGTGCGCCTGACCGAGTCAGCCGGGGCGACGCACAGGGTCGTAGCGAATGGATCTCCGCTCTATGGGTAAGTCACCACCCAGTGCAACTTTTGCGGGGATGACGACGCGGAGAGCCACACGCCGGGGACCTCCGCCCGAAGCAAGGAGCCCGGTGTCACCAGCCACCTCGGCAGACATCGTCATCCTCGGGCTTGACCCGAGGATCCAGGCCAATGTCCACCGCAAGCAGTCTCCGTGAAGCGCGCCTGGCCGAGTCAGCTGGGTTGACGCACAAGGTCCGGGGGGATGGACCCCACTTCGTGGAGGGAGTGTCCTCCCGGTGCACCTTCTGCGGGGATGACGGTGGTGGGGGCGGTGGGGGCGATAATGTTAGAATCTACGCTCAGTCCTGGGGCGCAACGCCAACCGGTCGCAACCCCATGTGGAGGCTTCTGTCGCCGAGGCGGCTGTCGCGCCGATGGGCCGCGCGCAGGTAGTAGGGACCGTTGAGCCACGCACCGCCTCGAACGACGTGATAAACGCCTTTCGACGGACCAGTAGGATCAGACCACACCGTCTTCATACTGGCGTAGTAGCTGTCCGAGAACCAGTCGGAGCACCATTCCCAGACGTTGCCCGCCATGTCGTGCGCCCCGCACCAACTCCCTCCTCGGGGCCGACCGCCGACTTCCGCAGGCCGCCCCTTCTCCCAATCCTGACCGAAGACGGCCAGGGTGGCGCACGGCGCCGAATCGCCCCACGGGTATTGGCGGTTCTCCGGGCCGCGTGCCGCATATTCCCATTCCGCTTCCGTCGGCAGCCGGGCGCCGGCCCACTCGCAGTAGGCCCTGGCTTCAATCCAATCCACCCCCACCACCGGCTGCTTCGGCTCGTTGAACCGCCGGTCGGTCCAGTATAGGGGCGCCTTCACTCCACTTCGAGATCGCAGGTACTGCCCGTATTGCTCGTTCGTCACCGGGTGCTGGTACAGCCGGAACCCCCGCGTGATCGTGACCGGATGCGCCGGGCATTCGTCGTCGAATCCCTCTCCGGGTGGGCTTCCCATCGTGAACCGCCCCGGCGAAACCCACACCCACGTCGCTCCGTCGATGGGATTCACTCCCGTCGCTCCCACCGTCAGCGCCGTTCCCGCCGCCTGCGGTGGCGCCGCCTGGTCATGGCTCATCCTGCACCTCACCTACGGCTCTCAGCAGGTCGCACCGCACCCGGCTCCGGCATCGCACGGCGACGCTCCAGGGTCGGCTTCGAGTTGCTCGCAAATCTCCGATGATGCTTCCGATTCGTGTCCCCTGTTCTTCCATTCTCGACGATTGAGAGTGGCTGGTCAGGCGCTGCTTCCTGCCCCGCAGCAGGGGGATTTCTGATCGCTCTGCTGAGCGATCACGCCAACTTCCGCCACCAAGCCGATCACGCTTATCGTCGTCTTTCCCGAGAAGGCGGGAATCCAGATCCACCGCTTGGCAGTTTCTACCGTGGGGTGCTCCCGCCGACCGACACGGAACCGGGGCGCACGTCCACGACATTTCCCCACGACCCAACCCATGAGCATGTCCGTGCCAGGAGTGGTTGACAGGGAAGGCGCGGTGAAACGAACCTCGTCTCAGACTCGATGAGCCGGCATGAAGGTCCGAGCATCACCGAGCGACGCGGCAATCGACGAGGCCCAGGGGATTGCCAACCCAGATGCCGTGTGCACGCCCGGGCGATAGACGAGGCGCGAAGCGAGGAGCGGCGCACTGCGCGGACGGAGGTCGAACTCCTGATCGGCGTCCAACTGAATGGAGAAGGGAGAGCGGAATGACGGACGAGAGTCGCATCACCATCCCGGCGGAATACGGGCCGCTTCTCGAAGACCTCAAGGAGCGCATCCGCGCGGCCCAGGTGCGGGCGGCGGTCTCGGTCAACCGGGAACTGGTGCTCCTGTACTGGCAGATCGGCCGGCGCATCCTGGAGCTGCAACGGGCCCGGGGCTGGGGTGCGAAGGTCGTCGATCGGCTCTCCACCGACCTCCGCCGGGAGTTCCCCACGCTGAAAGGGTTCAGCCCGCGCAACCTCAAGTACATGCAGGCCTTTGCGGAAGCCTGGCCAGAGGAGACAATAGTGCAGCAAGCTGCTGCACAAATACCCTGGTTCCACAACTGCCTGATCCTCGACCGAGTCAAAACCCCCGAGCACCGGATGTGGTACATCCAGCAGACCATTGCGAGTGGGTGGAGCCGGAACGTCCTGGCGCTCCAGATCGAGTCGAAACTCCACGAGCGGCTGGGAGCGGCCCCCACCAACTTTACCGCCACTCTGCCCGCGCCGCAGTCTGACCTGGCTCGCCAGATCCTCAAGGATCCCTACAACTTCGACTTCCTGAGCCTTGGGCAGGAGGCGCAGGAGCGCGAGATTGAGACGGCGCTCGTGGAGCACATCCGCCGGTTCCTGCTGGAGTTGGGGGTTGGTTTCGCCTTCGTCGGCAGCCAGTATCGCCTGGAGGTGGCCGGAGAAGAGTTCTTCATAGACCTGCTCTTCTACCATGTCCGCCTGCACTGCTTCGTCGTCGTCGAGCTCAAAGGCGGTTCGTTCAAGCCTGAATACGCAGGGAAGTTGAACTTCTATCTCTCAGCCGTGGACGACCTGGTGCGCACGGATGGTGACGCGCCCAGCATCGGCATCCTTCTCTGCCGGGACAAGAACCGGGTGCTCGCCGAGTACGCGCTGCGGGACATGAGCAAGGCGATCGGCATCGCCAGCTACCAACTCACCGACAGCCTCCCCGAGGAGATCCGTACCGCCCTGCCGAGCATCGAAGAACTGGAGCAGGAACTCAGCGAGGTGGCGGAGTGACGGACGAGCCAAAAGCCCGAACCCTCCCATCTTCCCCCGCGCCGCAGTGGCGCACTGTTCAAATGGACTCTGCACTGGTGCGACTCAATCCAGTCCATAAGCGATCCCCCATTCATCAGGACTGACGAGTGTCGATCCCACCCGCAGGCCCGGCAACCGGGCAGGCGCTCGAGCACGCCATCCGTGTTCCTCAACCTCGCCCCACAAACGTCGTCATTCCCGCGAACGCGGGAATCCAGATCTCTCGCCGGGCAGTTTCTACCGTGAGGCGGGCCGGTCTACCCGCCACGATGCTGGGACGCACTTCCTCGACGCTTGTCTGGCTGCCGCTTCACAGCACGGCCTTGCTCAACGATAGATCTGGACTCCCGCGTTCACGAGAGTGACGTACTCCGCTTTTTCGTGGAGAGACTGACGGATGTTCTTCCTACCCACAGGCCCTGCATCCGGGCGACCACGCCATCCGTGTTCCTCAACCTCGCCCCCCGAACGTCGTCATTCCCGCGAACGCGGGAATCCAGATCTCTCGCCGGGCAGTTTCTACCGTGAGGCGGGCCGGTCTACCCGCCACGATGCTGGGACGGACTTCCTCAACGCTTGTCTGGCTGCCGCTTCACAGCACGGCCTCGCTCAACGATAGATCTGGACTCCCGCGTTCACGGGAGTGACGTACTCCGCTTTTTCGTGGAGAGACTGACGGATGTTCATCCCACTCACGGGCCCGTGCGCGAGCACATGACTCCTCGGCCACCAACCGCGCCCCCGGAATCCTGTCAATCCCGCGTTCGCGGGATTGACAGACGGGCAAGTCTCGTGGGGAGACTGACGTGTGTTGATCCTGCCGGCAGTCCCGGTCCCTGGGCGAGCGTCTGGGCCGACGCGCCCCGGTGGGGGTATCGATCTTCGCTCGCTGACCCGGCCGGTCACCCCGTCACAGGTAACTCACGAATCTCAACCGTGCCGCCGGCCTCGTAGACCGGGTTCCCTGCGAGGAGCGTTTCAGCCTCCGCCACGTCCGAGGCCTCAATACGGATGAAGCCGACGAGGGCGGAGGTGATGGCTCGCTCGGCGCCGTCTTTTCGGAAGCACCGACCGCCGCCAATGGCGCTGCCGCCGCGAAGTTTTCCCGCCGCTCCCAAACGACCAAGATAGCCGTCCCAATCGCCTTCCTCGCCGGGAGCGTCCCCGTGCATCATCAGGATGAAATCCGCCATCGCTCCACCTCCCGGTACTGCCCGAACTGCGTTGCCGTAGGATACACCGAACGAGCGGCAGAACCCTCATTCGAGCGGTTTCGGATCCGGCGCCTCCCCATCGACGCTGCCGGCGAGGCGGGGGAGATCTGTCTCAACCGACTGCAGTGGGAAGAGCATGCCAAAGCCCGGCGATATCATTGGTCCCTACCGTGTGGAAGAGCGCCTCGGAAGCGGAGGGTTTGGCTCGGTCTACCGTGCCGTTCGAACGGACTCCCGAGTCGCCATCCCGCATGCGGTGAAGATCCCGCACGACAGTGCCGGCACCGAACAGGCATTCCTGAAGGAAGCTGAGGCGTGGCTGCGGGCGTCCGGACACCCCAACATTGTGCCGGTGCTGGATGCGGCAGTTCACGACGGCGAGTGGGTGCTGGTCTCGGAGTTCATTTCCGGCGGCTCGCTGCGCAAGGCGATCGGGCTGCGCTCAGGCAAGCGGATGGCGCCCACGGCGGCCGCGTCGCTCATGATCGGCGTCTTGCGCGGACTGGAGTACCTGCACAAGCAGGGCATCATCCATCGGGACCTGAAGCCCGAGAATGTCCTCATGCAGGAGGGCATCCCCCGCCTCACGGACTTCGGGGTCGCCCGCGTGCTCTCCCGCTCCACCGGCTCCGGATCCGGCTTTACCGGTACCCTCTACTACTCGCCGCCCGAGGCGTTCTCGGGTCAGTACGGGGTGTTCACCGACATCTGGGCGTCCGGCGTGATGCTGTATGAGCTGCTGGCGGGCCGGCCGCCGTTCGATGGTCCGAACGAGCTGTCGGTGATGAATGCGATCGTCAACCACAGCTACCCCACGCTGCCCGACACCACTCCCGCGTACCTCGTGCGAATTGTGGAGAAGGCGCTCTCCACCGACATCAACGACCGCTTCCTCACCGCTGAGGAGATGAGGCTTGCGCTGGAAGCGGGGGAAACGATCGCTTTCGCTCGGCCCGGCCTGGACCTCACGGTCGTGCTGAAGCTCTCACACGAGGACGCTCTCAGCGGGGGTATCCACGCGATCCGGGTGTCGGGACGCGTGGAGCAAGTCCGCGTGCCCTCGCAGGCCACGTCGGGGGAGCAGATCCGTGTGCGAAGTGCAGGCGAGCCCGGCGTGAACGGCGGCCCCGCAGGTGACCTGGTCGTCGTGCTCGACGTGGCTCAGCCTCGACCTCAAACCGAACGAAATCCACCCCGCGATGAGGCGGCGACGGTCCCGTCTCCCCCCCGAGCCGAACCACCGCCCAGCGCAGCCGCCGCCCAGGCAGAGAAACGTCCGTCGGAGCCCGCTCGAACAGTGCCGCCGCCGCTTCCGAAGGACGCAGGCGATGCGGCTCCACGCACGCGAAAAAGACCGAAAGCGCTCATCGTGACGGGAGTCGTGCTGGTTGTGGGTTGGGTGATTCTCTACCCCGTCTTTGCCACCGCTCGGGAGACAGGCCGGCGAGCCACCTGCCAGTCGACATTGAAACAGATGGGAAACTCGCTCTTGATGTACTCTCAAGACTACGACGAGCGCTTACCGACGGCGACGAACTGGACGGACAAGCTGGCTCCTTACCACAAGGATCCGAAACGATGTCCATCGGCGTCTGACGTCACAGGATATGGGTACGGATTCAATAGCCTGATCTCGGGGGTGAACCAGGCCATGTTGCTGGCGCCGGCGGAAGCGCCCGCGCTGTTCGACTCCTCCGGCACACAGGCAAGTCCCGCAGATCCGTTGACTTCCTTCGCGCTTCGACATCAGTTGGGTGGCAACGTCGCCTTCGCGGATGGTCACGTCAAGCACTACAAGGCCGCTCCGCCCAATCAGCTCAGCGCATTGATTGGAAAGAGCGGCTCCTAGCATCAGGGCGCACTCGTCATCATTCTGGGTGAGCCCTGGCCACCTTGACGCGCATGGCGATTGGTCAGCCCGCTGCGGCGCGGTAACGATCGTAGAGGGTCTGCGGGATCGGTGTTCGGAGGCGCCAGAGGATTTGCATCGGGCGCTCCGATTGATGGCTGATGTAGTCGGCGGGGCCGAGGAAGTCGTATCGTGCAGCCCGTCCCGCAGCGTCTTTCTCTTCCTCTCGGCAGAATACCAGGATCAGCCCCCCGGTCTCAGCCTGCGTGCGATAGCGTCGACCCGTCGGGCTATCCGCCCGGGTGGTGCTCTGGCTCTCCCAATGGAGCACCTCGCGCGATTGGAAGTAGTCTCGATAGCGGGTGCTCTCGGTGAAGTGCTTGTCGCTCTTCCGAAGCGTGATCAGAAGCAGATCCGACTCACACTCTTTCACGTAGCGGACCCCTTCTCGGAAGGTGCTCGGCCGGGAATTGCCGAAGGCGCCCAGGGTTTCATCCCGGCTGTAACGCCCGTGCAGCCGAAGGGGCGCCTCTGCAAGTCGGTGGTCCAAGAGCGGGTGGGTCATGCGCTCCGAGCGCGCCGCCAGAAGCTCCAGAAGCTGTCGGAGTTCCTCTCTAATGGCCGTGAGCCGGAACGTGGACCGGATCGTTTCCGGGAGCAGATCCCCCTGCAGGCACTCTTCCGGCCAGAGGTTGAGCATCAGCATCAGGAGGCGCCGATCCCGGTGGAAGTCCGGAGCCGGTTCGCCCTGCGCCAGCCGCGCGGAGAGTTCCTCGAGCAGTGTCGGGTCGTCGAGCCCGAGAAGCCGTCCGAATCTCCGTCCCACCTCGGTCTCATCCGGCTCCGGACTTGCTTGGAGCCGACCCGTTTCTCTGCGGAGTGAGGTGTACGTTCGACCACCGCGGTAGAGGTGCGCCGGATCGATCCCCGTGGTCTCCAGAAACTCCGCGAGGGGAAGATGCCCGTAGAGGGCCACCTCCCGCCGGATCGCCTCGGTTCGATACGGAACTGCCTGCTTCAGGCTCTCCAGCACTCGATCCCGAGCTTCCGCCCGCAGCTCCATGTGGCAACCCGGAGGCAGCCCGTCAAAGCCGTGGGCTACACATCGGGTCAGCTCTCGAAGCGACAGCCCGGTGAGCTCCCGGAGAGGCCGATCGAAGCGAAACCGCCGGTTCTGGATGCCGATGAAATCGAGAACGGTGACACACGACTTGCCGTTGGCACGCCGCAAGCCGCGGCCGAGCTGCTGGAGGAAGATGGTAGGGCTTGCCGTGGGCCGGAGAAACAGCAGCGTGTCGACCTTCGGAATATCCACGCCTTCGTTGAACAGGTTTACCGAGAAGACAGCGCGCAGTTCTCCCGCCTGAAGTCGCTCGGTGGCGCGGCGACGGACATCCGTGGGCGTTTCGCTGCTCAGCGACTCGGCGGCCAACCCCGCGCGGCGCCACTGCTCGGCCATGAACTCCGCATGGCGCACTGATACGCAGAAGCCGAGGGCGCGGGTCTGGTGGATGTCCGGCGTGAGCCGGTTGACCTCACCCAGAATGTTCCGGGCGCGTTCCTCTCTCCGGTCGTCCAGGTACGCCTGATCCAGGTCCGAACTGCGGTAGAGCCCCCGCTCGAGTTCAAAACCGCTCAGGTCCACATCTTCCAGGGGAAGTCCGAAGTAGTGAAACGGAGCGAGAAGGTTCTCGCGCAGGGCGTCCCACAAGCGCAGCTCGGCGGAGATTCGTCCGCCGAAGTGGCGCAGGGTGTTCTGGCCATCCATGCGTTCGGGGGTGGCGCTAAGACCGAGCAGCATCCGGGGGCGGAAGTGGGCCATGATCCGCTCGTAGCTGTCGGCGGCGATGTGGTGCATCTCGTCGATGATGAGGAAGTCGAACTGCTCCGGGTTCAGCAGCTCCAGGTTCTGGTTCAGCGACTGAACGCTGGCGAAGACGTGCCGCCACTCCTTCGGCGTGGATCCGTCCACCCACAACTCGCCAAAGTCCGACCTTCGCAGAACATTCCGAAACTGCCGCCGGGCCTGCCTCAAGATCTCCCCCTGGTGAGCCACGAAGAGGAGCGAGAGCGGACCCTTCGCCCGCTGGACCCGCTCGAAGTCGATGGCGGCGACCACGGTCTTCCCGGTGCCGGTGGCCGCCACAACCAGGTTGCGCCAGTTGCCACGGCGCTCCCGCTCCACGTCGAGCTGCTCCAGGATGCGAGTCTGGTGCGGATACGGATGCACGTCGAGGTAGGCGCCCAGAGAGTCCTCGTCGCTCCGAGTTCGCACCGAGGCATCAAGCGCCCCGTCCAACCGGTCGCCGTCGCGCGCGGGATCATACGGCTCGAAGCTGGGATCGGCCAGATAGCGCTCGAAGGCGATCTGGAAGTGGTTCAGGATCCCGGCGGCATCGCGCTGGGAGAGTCGAACGTTCCACTCCCGACCGTCGATGAGAGCGCTCCGAGAGAGGTTCGAGGAGCCGATGTAGGCCGTGTGAAAGCCTGAGTTCCGGTGAAACAGCCATGCCTTGGCGTGGAGTCGAGTCTGGGCCGGCTCCGACTCATAAGCAACGCGCACCTCCGCACTCAACGCCACCAGGCGATCCAGCGCTTTTCGCTGCGTGGCCTGAAGGTAGGTGGAGGTGATCACGCGCATCGTGCCGCCGCGCCCGAGAAACCGTTCCAGGGCGGTTTCCAGCAGCCGGACGCCATTCCACTGAATGAAGGCGCAGATCAGGTCGACGCGATCCGCCGACTCGAGCTCCGTCCGGAGTTGCGCGTTGAGAGACGGCTCGCCCGGCTCATTGATGAGCAGCGCACTCTCGGAGAGCGGAATCCCCGGAGGATCCGGTGGATGGGCGCCGGTCCACACGGCGGTGAGGAGGCGGCCGGCCACATCCGGGTAGAGGTCGCCCCAGCCCTCGCCGACGTCCCCCTCCAGCGCCTGAAGCGCTCTGCGAGCGGCGAGCACTGCCCGCTGCCGCTGGGCCTCGGCGCGCTCGGCCCCGGCGCCGACCCGTTCGTCCTCGGCCCGCAGAATCCGTTCCGCCGTCTCCCCCAGGTGCCGGCTCAGCAGCGACGCCGACCGATCGGAGGGGAGGGGCGCCGTCCGCACGTGTGTCCCCGCTTCCACGGCGGAGATCCGTGCCGCCAGCTCGGTGGTCACCACACGATCATAAAGGCCGGGAGCGAGGATTTCCGCGACGTCGGAAGGCACACCCGCGGCGGCGGGTTTTTCAAAGGGAGGCTGGTTCGCCATGACGGTTCCAGTCAGCGCCGCCCGGGAACGATATCGGGCCGCCTGCACCTGGTTTCCCGCTCGGGCTCCGCGGCTCCTTCGGCTCCTCCGGTAGAGCGCTATATGGAAGAAGGCATTTGGATGCGGGCCGTCGTATCGCGGTGATGAAACCGGGTTTCGGTCCACCGTCACCGGCTTCATGTCCTGATCCCGGATTACCCGCATCTCACGAAAGGCGGCCCGAATGGCGGAACGAATCTCTCGACGACACGCGCTGGCGGTCGGCGCTTCTGCTCTCGCGGCGGGACGCGTGAGCACGGCAGCGGCGGCCGACTGGGAATTGGAACAACCCCGTGAGGGAGCCCGATGGCGTGAAGGCAGCCGCCAGGTGATTCGCTGGAAGCGAGGCGCCTCTTCCGAACCCATCGGGGAGGACGTGGAACTCCTCTGGTCGACCGACGGCGGGAAGACCTGGCAGTCGATCGGCCGCGCACTCGCCGAGGCCGGACGGTTCCTCTGGACCGTTCCCTCGGGTACGGGCAGCGCTCGAGTGCGGGTGAGTTCCGCCGGCAAGGCGCTGGCTGAAAGCCGGGTGCGGCTTGGTCCTTCGGCGGAAGTGCCGGAGTATCGGTGGGAAAAAATCACCATGACGGCGGCGTTCGCGCCTCGCGACGGCGCCGGAGCGCTGACGTAT
Organism: Actinomycetota bacterium; assembly: GCA_005798285.1. GTDB lineage: Bacteria > Armatimonadota > SYMT01 > SYMT01 > SYMT01 > F1-80-MAGs030. The sequence continues at coordinate 5,978 of SYKE01000287.1, read as the reverse complement.
CGGGACCGCATGTGGTTCCTCGGGGGGTGGAACCCGGGCATCAAGAAGGCCTTCCCCCGCGTCTGCAACAACGAGGTCTGGTCCTCGGCCGACGGTCGTGACTGGACGCTTGAAAAACCGAACACCTTCCTGGACAAATCGTTCGACCCGAACACCGATTGGGAGGGCCGCCACACCGCGGGCTATGCCGTCCATCGGGACAAGATGTGGATCGTCGGCGGCGACGTCAATCAGGGCCACTACCACTTCGATGTGTGGAACTCCAGCGACGGCAAGCGCTGGACCCAGGTGAACGCGGGTCGCCCGGTGCCGTGGGGACCGCGCGCCCTCCACTACACCGTGGCGTTCAAGGACTACCTCTGGGTGATGGGCGGCCAGGTCGTGCCGCAGTTTGCGCCCGGACCGGAAGGGGTCCGCCGAGACGTGTGGCGCTCTCGAGACGGCGTGGAGTGGGAGGAAGTCCCGGTGCGCGAACCCGCATGGTCTCCTCGCGGTATGATCGGAGGCTCTGCTGTTCATAAAGACCGCATCTGGATTCTCGGTGGCGGCACCTACGATACGCCGAAGATGCCGGAGCGCAACTACTACAACGACGTCTGGAGCAGTGCCGACGGCTCCCGGTGGACCCGTCACCTCCACGAGTCTCCCTGGACCGCGCGCCAGTACCACGACGTCGCCGTGTTCGACGGACGCCTCTGGGTGACCGAAGGCTACGCCCGCGCCAATCGAAACGACGTCTGGTACTCCGAGGATGGCGAAAACTGGTACGAAGTTCCCAATACCCCCTGGAAGCCTCGCCATGCCGCGAGTCTCTACGTGCACGCCGGCGCCCTCTGGATGGTGGCCGGCAACAACATGGAGCCGGACGTCTGGAAGCTCTCACGAGGCACTTCAAAATAGTTTACAATTGAACTGTTCTGTGTTACAGTATGTTCGTGGAACGCAATCTCGACTTTCGGAACCGGACGGAGGTCCGCATGCTGCGCGCGTTGGTGGAAGCCCATCGCGGGGTCATCGACGCAGATAGCCGGCGGATCGCGGAGTACGGACTCGGTCACAGCGAGTTCGACTGCCTGGTGACGCTCGGCGTGCACGGTCCTCTGAAGATGGGCGAGCTTGCAGGCCGCTCGCTCCTTACAAAAAGCCGTACCACTCAGGTGGTGAAGCAACTCAGGGAGAGAGGGTTCGTGGTGCGGGCCCGGAGCTGCGATTGTGAGCGCGAGGTAATCGCGGAACTGACCGAGTCAGGAACCGAACTGTTCCGCAGCGTCTACCCGACCCACGTCGAGTGGCTCGCCGCCCTGTTCGAAGGGCGCCTGGAGGAGACCCAGCAGGAAGAGCTCATCCGACTGCTGCGATTGCTTTCAGATTAGTTTTGCTTGCGACAATAGTTCAATTGTGAACTATTGCGTTCTAAAGGGATGAAGACCATGTTGAACGTGAGACGATCCGATGAGCGCGGACATACCGAGTGGGGGTGGCTCGACAGCCGGCACACCTTCTCGTTCGGCGACTACCACACGCCCGAACATCGCGGTTTCCGCACACTGAGAGTCATCAATGACGACGTCATCGCGGGCGGCGGGGGCTTCGGCGCGCATCCCCATCAGGACATGGAGATCCTTACGTGGGTGCTGCGAGGAGCGGTCGCCCATCGCGACAGCACCGGGGGCGCCGGGATCATCGGGCCGGGGGAGATTCAGCGGATGACAGCCGGCTCCGGTATCATTCACAGTGAGGCGAATGCCTCCGAGACGGAACCACTGCGACTGCTCCAGATCTGGATTCGACCCGACCGAAAGGGATTGAAGCCCGGCTATGAACAAACCACCTTCCCCCAAGAGGCCCTGCAGAGTCGGTTGATCTTGATCGCCGCCCCGAACGGCCCGGAGGTAGGCGCCGTCCAGTTGAACCAGGATGCTCGCGTCTTCGCCGGCCGGGTCGGTCCCGACGAGAGCATCACCCACGTATTGACCGCCGGTCGAGGCGCCTGGATTCAGGTGGCCACCGGTTCGGTCGAGTTGAACGGAGTGGTTCTGCGGGAGGGCGACGGCGCCTCCATGGATGCCTCCACCACAACTGATGAGTCCCTGTCGATCCGCGGACTCGAACCCGCGGAGATCCTTTTGTTCGACCTTGCTTGAGAGTCTATCGGAGCCGTTCACGGCGCTAGGAAGCCTGGAGATCCCCATGCGCACGCGCGTTCACGTTGTCTACTACAGCATGTATGGCCACATCAACACCATGGCCCAGGCGGTCGCGGAAGGCGTCCGGGCGGTGGAGGGGGTGGAAGCCCACCTCTACCAGGTCGCGGAGTTGATTCCTCCGGAGGCGCTGGCGCGGGCCGGCGCCTCGGCGGCCCGGGCAAGCTTTGCCGACGTGCCGGTTGCAACGCCGGATAGTCTCCTCGAAGCGGACGCCATCATCTTCGGGACGCCGACGCGGTTCGGGAATATGGCGGCGCAAATGCGGAACTTCCTGGATCAGACCGGCCGCATCTGGGCAACCGGGGGCCTCATCGGCAAAGTGGGGAGTGTCTTCACGTCCACCGGCACCCAGCACGGCGGCCAGGAAACCACCATCACGAGCTTCCACACCACGCTGCTGCACCACGGGATGATCATCGTGGGAGTCCCCTACTCCTGCCAGGAGCTGGTGAACATGTCGGAGATCACCGGCGGCTCGCCGTACGGCGCCGGCACGCTCGCTGGGGGCGACGGATCGAGATCCCCCTCCGAAAACGAGCTGGCCATAGCCCGCTTCCAGGGGAGCCATGTCGCGAAGATCGCCGCGGCCCTGAAGGCCGGTCACACCCAGCGTTAAGGGCCGCGGCGGGACCCTGTCGGGAGACCGGAGCTGCCTGCGGCTCCGATCTCCTCGACAGGCGGCCAGGGCGCCGGCGCGAACCAGCGAGCCCGCATTCCCCGCGAGGGAGGCATCCGGCGGATTGTCGGCGGACATGCTATTCGACCGACCCGCCCCAACGGGCACGCATCGGCGGTCGATACTTCCGGGGTCCGATCCATGTTCGCTCGACACTCCCTGCACTCCCGCGGCCGCTGGGCCGCCCTCCTCCTGATGGCCGGAGCCGCGCTCCTGACGCATCCCCGCTCGGCGGGCGCTCAGGATCCGGCGCGGCGCTGGTTGAGTTACGAACAGACTTTTGGCGGTGGACCCGGGTTCGGCGGCCGAGGGAGGGGCGGGGGCGGCGGCAGCAGCTTGCCGGCGATCGTGGGCTGGGTCGACGATGAGCACTACCTCGAACTCCGAGCAGATGCGGATGGAGCCCGCAAGACCTATTCGGTCGCGGTGAGCGACGGCAAGGCGACCCTCCACAGCGGTGCGGTTCCGGCCGCGCCGGGCGCCGGAGCGGGAAGGCGGAGAGGCGGAGTCGGGGCGAACCCACCGGCGGCTGCTCCGGCTCCGTCCCCCACCGTCGCGGCCGGGACCGGGACGCGGAAGCTCGACGTGATCCCGGCGGAGTCTCGCTATCGACAGTCTTCGCCGGATGGACGCCTCACGGCGTATGTGCTCAACAACAATCTCTGCGTCTTCGACTCTAAGGCGGGGATCGAACGACGGCTCACGACCGACGGGTCCGACACGATCCTCAATGGAGCTCCCTCGTGGGTCTACTGGGAAGAACTCCTCGACCACGGCGCCGGCTACTGGTGGTCGCCCGATGGCACACGCATCGCCTTTCTCCGGTTCGACGATGCCCCGGTTCCGAAGTTCCCCATCTACCGGCTCGGGCCCGGCGTGGCGAGCGAACCCACCTGGCAGCATGGAACGCTGGAATTCCAGCGATACCCCAAGGCGGGTGATCCCAACCCACCGGTTCGGCTCGGCGTGGTCACGGTGGCGGACGGCAAAACCACATGGATGGACTTCGAGCCGCTAGGCGATCATTACCTCGCATGGCCCTTCTGGACCCCAGACTCGAAGTCGCTCATCGCCCAGTGGATGCCCCGCTCGCAGGATCGCCTCCGCCTGTACCGCTGCGACCCTGCAACCGGCGCGAAAACTCAGATCCACGAAGAAGCGAGAGCGACCTGGGTCGAGTTCTTCAAAGACATCAAGTTTCTCGAGGGCGGCAAGACGATGCTGCTCCGCTCGGATCGAGATGGATGGGAGCATCTCTACGTCCACAATCTCGATGGATCGCTGAACCGCCGGCTGACCACCGGCTCCTATCGAGTCCGCAGTATCCAGCGCATCGACGAAAAGCAGGGCTGGATCTACTTCACGGCCAATCCCGAAAAGCCGTGGGACACTCACTGGCTGCGGGCCAGACTTGACGGCAGCAAGACCGAGCAACTGACCCATGGCGAAGGCCAACACACGGCAAACGTCTCTCCCGGCGGGACCTACTTCATCGACACCTTCAACTCCCTCGCCAACCCCGGCTCTGCCGTGCTTTACAAGTCCGACGGCACGAAGATCCGCGAACTCGGCTCCGCCCGAACCCGCGAGTTTGAGACGACCGCCTGGGGCAAAGGCGAGTGCTTCACGATCAAGTCCGATGACGGGCAGTTCGACCTGCCCGCCTACTGGATACTGCCCCCCAACTTCGACCCCAACGACGGGACGAAGCAGTACCCGGTCATCTTCTCCATCTATGGAGGTCCCGACTTCGGCGCCGTCCGCAATGCGTGGCAACGGGGAGAAGCGCACTACTGGGCCCAGCGGGGCGTGATCACGATCTCCGTCGACCATCGCGGCGGTGGCGCGTTCGGCCGGCGCGGCATCGACGCCATGCACCGCTGTCTCGGCAAGTGGGAGGTGACGGATCTGCTCACCGCGGCAAAGTGGCTGCGTGCGAAACCGTTCATTGCCAAAGATCGGATCGCGATCACCGGCGGAAGTTACGGCGGCTACACCACGCTGATGGGGCTTTTCCGCGGCGGCAAGGGCCCCGAGTCGCCGGACGGCCCCGGATTCAACTTCGGCCACGCGACGGCATCCGTAACGGCGTGGGAACTCTACGACACCATTTACACCGAACGCTATATGGACACGCCGAAGGAAAACCCCGACGGCTACAAGTCGGGCGCCGTTCTCACCTACCGAGATCGTTACACGGGCGGCCTCCGATTGGTACATGGGCTGGTGGACAACAACGTCCACACTCAAAACACCCTGCAGGTGGTGCAGTGGCTCACCAACAACAACAAGCGCTTCGAGTTGATGCTCTATCCCGAGAGCTCCCACGGCATTGCGCAGGGCGCTCACCTGAATCGAGAGCGACACGACTTCTGGGTTCGCAGCCTGCTTGGCGGCAAAGTGCCCGAGGCTCCCACGGCGCCGTGAGCGAGAATCTCTGGACCTTCACGTTTTCTTTATGTGGCAGCCGTCTCCTGAGCTGAGAGTGGTTCAGCGGAGATGCGGAGACGACAACGATGACGAAGAACGGCTGTAAGATCGCAGTGCTTGGAGCGGCCGCAGCAGCAGTCGCCTCAAGCGCGATGGCTCAAACCCCCCAGGGCGTTCCGGGCTCCGGAAATCGGGGCCCCCAGGCGCGACCGGGGATGCGGAACCCGGACCGACCGGCGCCGGGTAGCGCGCGAAACTCTGCCCAGGGGCCGCGCGGACCGCAAGACGACGGGCCGCGCATGCTGTTCCGCCGCCTCCCGGTCATGCAGACCCTGGACCTCAACAGCGACGGCGAGCTTTCGACCCCCGAGATCAACCGGGCCGCGGCAGCGCTCCGCAACCTCGATAAGAACAAGGACGGCAAGCTCTCCACGGACGAACTGCGCCCGAACTTCGGCGGCGGGCCCGAGGGGATGTCGGGCCCCGGACAACCCGGTGGACCTCAGGGTCGGCCGTTTGGCCCGGGCGGTCCCGGCGGTCCCCAGGGCTTCGGCGGTCCCGGCGGTCCCCAGAGCTTCGGTGGACCCGGTAGACCCCAGGGCTTCGGTGGACCGGGTGGTCCTCAAGGCTTTGGTGGACCGGGCGGTCCTCAAGGCTTCGGCGGT
>SYKE01000286.1 GCA_005798285.1 Actinomycetota bacterium | reverse complement strand
GCTCGCGGTTCGCGCACATCGCCTCTCCACTGGAGCGCCCGATCTCTTGCAATACGCATAGAGACGACCGCGGTTCCAAGGGAATAACATCCATTTCGACTCAACTTATAGCCAGTTACCCATCACTTGAATCGCACCCTTCACGGCGGTATCATGTCAGGACCCGCGATTCGCCGAGTGTCTGACCCTCAAAGACCTGAGCGCACATTCCCTCAAGGAGATCGAGCACTTCTTCAAGGTTTACAAAGATCTGGAAGAAAAGGAGACTGAGGTCATCGGCTGGGTCGACTTGCACACCACTCATGTGATCATCTCGGATTGCCACCAGCGTATTTCAGGAAAGTCGCTGGCGATACCGCCCCCAGCCCCGGACTAGGGCCCAACCTCATGCAACGCCGCCACCTCCTCCGCGCGATCGTCGCCGTCGCCGCTCTGGCTCTGTTCGGAGTGCAGCCCGTCTCGGCCGGCTCGCTCAGAGCCGGCGCATCGCGGGTGGAGATCACTCCGCCCGAAGGCACGCCCCTCAGCGGCTATGCGGCTCGGAAGGGCGCCCCCTCCACCGGGGTCCACGATCCGCTGCACGCCCGGGCCCTGGTGCTGGATGACAGCGCCACGCAGCTTGCGATCGTCACGGTGGACCTGATCGGCACCGACCCGGTGTTGACGCGCCGCGTCGCGCGTCAGTCCGGCTTCCCGGCCGAGCGACTGATGATTTGCTCCTCCCACACCCATTCTGGACCTGGAGCCTTCAGCCAGTCGCCCTTCGCCGTGATCGCGGGAGGAGCCTACAAGAAGGATGTTCAGGAACTCCTGATCACCTCAATGGCGGACGCGATCAAGAAGGCCGTGGCGAACCTGCAGCCTGCCCGAATCGGCACTGGCGAAACGGAGCTCAAGGGCTTCCAGAGGAACCGCCGCGGTAGTCCACAGGTGGATCCCTCGCTCTGGGTCCTGCGCGTCGACCGGGCCGACGGCGCTCCCCTCGCGCTCCTCGCCAACCTCACCGCCCACGGAACCGTTCTGGAAGACGAGAACCTGGAGTTCTCGGCCGACTGGATGGGGTTCTTCTGCGCCCGCCTGGAAGCCGAGCTGCCGGGTTCGGTGGCTCTCTACGCAAACGGCGCGGAGGGCGATATCTCTCCCAACATCCCGGCGGGGACATCGGGCTTTGAGGCGGCCAAAGCCCATGGCGAACTCGGCGCGCAGGCGGCGCTGACCCTGGCGCGGTCGCTGGAGATGCGGGGAGAAACCACGCTGGCCTTCCGAACCGCGCCTCTCGAGACGCCAAACACGCTGAAAGCCACGCTCCTGGGCGCCAGCAAGAAGATCACGCTTCAGACGTTCACCATCGATCAGAGCGTACTGATCTCGGTCCCCGGCGAACTGACGACCGCGCTTGGCCTCGTCTTGAAAGAGCATGGTCGCCGTCAGGGGTTCCGGCACGCCGTCATCATGGGGCTGGCGAACGATCATCTCGGCTACATCCTCACCCGCGCCGAAATGAAGAAGGGCGGCTATGAAGCCGGAGTCTCCTTCTTCGGCGATGACTTTGGAGAGACCCTCATCCGCGCCCTGGGCGGCCTGCTCGGCGGCGATCTCGCTCCCCTCGAAGAGGCTCTCAAACGTGCATCCCAACCCTGACGCAATCCGGCGGCTGAACGCCGGAGTCCTCGCCGCGCTGGCCCTCTCCCTCTTCTCAGTCGCCACGCCCCGGGCCGTATCCCAGCAGAAGGAGACTCTGCTTGAGCGGATGGACGAAGCGCGGCTCCGCGGCATGCGGCGGGCTTCCCGGGAACTGCGCCTGAAGGCGATCCCATCCGATCACAGCGGCCCCTATCTGGACATTCGGGCCGTGATGCACGCTCATTCGCGGCTCTCGCACGACTCGCGAGGAACGCCGGAAGAGATCGCGGCGGCCGCGAAGGCGGCGGGTGTGAAGGCCGTGTTCATGAGCGACCACCCCCAGGAAGACCGACGGTGGTGGAGCGAGGGGATGCAGGGCGAGCGGGATGGAGTTCTCTTCATTCGAGGCGCCGAGCTCAGCGCGGGGCTCCTGATCTGGCGCAGCGACGGCACGAACTGGAAGCCGTCGAACACCGCCGCTGAAGTCCTCACTGCACTTCAAGGCACCCCAGGCGTCGGCTTCATCGGGCACCCGGAGGGCCGAAAAACGGATGCCGACTGGGAACTGCCCCCCTTCGCGGGGATGGAAATCTACAACACCCACGCCGATGCGGTGGACAACGAGTACGAGAGTCTGCTCAAGGCGTTCCGCGGCGGCAACATCGGCAAGACTCTGGCCTTCCTGAACACCCTCAAGAAGTACCCGGCGGAATCATTCGCAGCCATCTTCGATGAACAAACCGACGTGCTGGCCCGATGGGATGGTCTCAACCGGAAGTTCCTCGACACCCCGCGACGCGTGGTCGGAATTGCGGCCAACGACGCCCATCAGAATGTCGGGATCTCCATTGAGGCGGCGGAGACTGAGCTCCTGGTAAAGGACGGCCTCGGCGAGGTCACGGGGAAGCTGCCCAAGAAGTCCGTGCCCGTGCTGCTCTTCGGCGCCCTCGCGCCCGGACGCGTGCTCCTGTCCCATCAGTTCGATCCCTATCGAGTCTCCTACGGCTATGTGAACACCCACCTGCTCGCCGATGCGTTCACGGAAGAGGCCCTTTTCGACGCGCTCCTCAAGGGTCGGGCCTACATCGGGTTCGATTGGATCGCGGACACCTCGGGCTTCGACTACCACGCCGAAATCGGCGCCGAGAGAGTGGCGATGGGGGGAGAGGCATCCGCGCACAAGCTGCCGATTCTTGTCGCCCGGGCAAACGCTCCGTGCAGCCTCCGGCTCGTCCGGAACGGGGAACTCTTCCGAGAAACCGAAGACCCCGAACTGCGGATTCAGATCAACGAACCCGGGGTTTACCGCGTGGAGGCATGGGTTCCATTCGGGGAGACTCGGCGGCCGTGGATTTACAGCAATCCCATCTATGTCCGGTGATTCGCCTGAACTCGGCTACTGCCTGACCCATGCAGGTCGGGCGGCGGCGGCAGACTGCGATCAGTGCGGCGCCGCGATGTGCACGGACTGCATCCGTCCGGTTCGTCTGGAGATCCTGTGCCCGACCTGCGCGGCGCGCGACGCGTTGAAGGAACCGCTCCCGCAGGCCTCCGCCGCCATGAGCTTTCTGCAGCCAATGACGCGTCCCACGCCGAGCATCGCCGTTCCGACAGTCGTCGTGCCTTCCGTTCCACCGCCATCGCAAGCACAACCGACCCCGACTCCGGTTTGGCGGGACCAATCCCTCGAGGTCCCGCCGGCGCCTTCAGACCCGCCCCAGCCGGCGCCCTCCCGTCGGCTCCCGGAAGGGTGGTTCGATCCGGACACGGGCCCTGTTCCCCATCCCGATCCCTCTCCACGCGTTGCTCTTCCTCGCTTCCCGCCCACCACAGTTCCCCCGAGCGGGCTGAATTCACCGGTTGGCGCCGCCGCGCAGCCCGTCGACGGCCTCGGGTCGAGCGCCACGTCTCTTCGCGATCTTGCGCTCTACTGCGTTGGCTTCTTCGTCGTGGTGTTGCTGCTGTCGATGCTGTTCGAATTCCCGCTCGTCCTCGCTCACCGTGCCGCCAACGGCGGCAGCGCGACCGAGCCGCGCGACTTGCTGCACCCGGGGAAACTCTCGCCCGCGCTCTGGTCCGCCCTCCAGGCACTATCCCAATGGGGGCAGTTCGGGGGAGTGCTCCTCTTCACGTATTGGTTCGGGAGGAAGCGAACAGGTCTCGATCTGAAGTCGATCGGCTTCGATCCGGCTCGGTTCCGTCTCTCGGACGCCGGCTATGGCCTGATGCTCGCGGCCATCCTGTTTCTCTGGCTGCTCGGGCTGGGCTCCATCGCGGGATGGTACTCGGTGGCGCCCGCGTCCTCGGCGGTCGAGGGACTGACAATCCTGTGGGTCGGCTTTCTCATCTTGCTCCCCGCGGCCGCGCTGGAAGAAGTGGTCGTGCGCGGGATGATCGGCAACCTGCTTGCCCGTAAATACGGAGCCGCCGTAGCCGTGGTGGGAAGCTCGGGTCTGTTCGCCGCCCTGCACATGCTCAACCCGGGGTTTTCGAGCCACCCCTTCGCGTTTCTGGGGATCTTTCTCGCCGGGATCTATCTCTCGATGGCGTACCTGGCCACCCGCAATCTCTGGTTGGCGATCTTCCTGCACACCGGATGGAACTTGCTGGAGGGGCCCGTGTTCGGCCTGCCGGTGAGCGGGCTGCAAATCCCCTTTACGGTGTTCCAAACCACCGCTCTCGGGCCGGCGGCGCTCACCGGCGGAGAATTCGGCCCGGAAGCCGGACTGTTGCTCTGCGGCGTGGTGATCGCACAGATGGCGCTCTACTTCTATTTCCGAGACGCTCTGGCGCCCCGCCCCGAACTTTCCCCGGAGTCGGATCCCGGAACTCGGGGCTGGCGAGGCGCCGCGGCGCCGTAGCACCGGGAACGAAGCCCGGCGGACCAAGAAAAAAGAGAGAGCGCCCCTCTCGGGACGCCCTCTCGATCAACTGCCGACCGGATTGCGAGATCAGGCCTGACTGCGGAGGGCGTCCGCCATGTCGGTCTGCTCCCAGCTTACATTGAGGTCCGTTCGACCGAAGTGACCGTAGGCGGCCGTCTGTCGATAGATCGGGCGCCGCAGGTCCAGCTTCTGGATGATGCCACCCGGGGTGAGATCGAAGTTGGCGCGAACCAGTTCCTCAAGGCGGGTGTCCGGAACGACGCCGGTGCCGAAGGTATCGACGAACACCGAAAGCGGCTCGCGCATTCCGATGGCATACGCCACTTCCAGCTCACACTTCTCGGCGAGGCCGGCCGCCACGAGGTTCTTGGCGACGTAGCGCATCATGTATGCTGCCGAGCGGTCCACCTGGGTCGGGTCTTTGCCCGAGAAGGCGCCGCCGCCGTGCCGCGCATAGCCGCCGTAGGTAT
>SYKE01000285.1 GCA_005798285.1 Actinomycetota bacterium | reverse complement strand
GAGATCGAGTCTTTGGGGAGCGCGACAGCGGCGATCGCTTCACGGCGCGAAAGGTGGAGCGAGCCAGTCCAACCATAGGTCTGAAACCGCCCACCGGGGCCGTCGTCCTGTTTGACGGCAAGGATGTCGCGAATTGGGACATGGCGAAACTCACCGAGGATGGTTTGTTGGAGCCGGGCGCTCGAACTAAAAGCGCCTTTCGCGACTTCCAGCTTCATCTCGAGTTTCGAACGCCGTTTCGTCCCACGGCGCGCGGCCAGCAGCGAGGGAACAGTGGGCTCTACATCCTGGGCGCCTATGAAGTGCAGATTCTGGACTCCTTCGGGCTACCGGGCACCAATAACGAGTGCGGCGCGCTGTATCGGGAGAAGGCGCCCGAGATCAATGTGTGCTTCCCACCACTCACGTGGCAAACCTACGACGTGGAGTTTCAGGCTGCCAGATTCGATGCGGCAGGCATGAAGACCGCGAATGCGAGAATCACCCTGAAGCACAACGGCGTCGTCGTGCAAAAGGACGTCGAACTGGCCGGTCCCACGGGTGGGGCCAGGCGACGAGTCGAACCCTCGGCGCCTGGCACGTTGCTGCTGCAAAACCACCGAAATCCTGTTCACTTCCGCAACATCTGGATTCTAAACAAGGGCTCCTAGCCGCACCATGTCCTCTCCTCGAAGCGAGAGTCGGCAGGGAACTCGAGGCTTCAGAGATCACGGGGTACTCGCGCTCATCCTGATCGCGAGCACCCTGTTGTGCTTCTGGGCCGGCCCGCAGCCCAACGACGACGCCTACATCACCTACCGCTACTCCGATAACCTCGCCGCGGGGCACGGTCCGATCTACAATCTCAGCGAGCGGGTACTCGGTACGACGTCGCCCCTCTTCACGATCCTTCTCGCGATCCTCCGTTGCGCCGGCTTGCCGCCCGTTGCGGGCTCGTTTGGTCTCGCGGTTGTCGCAAACATCGTTTTGCTGTTCCTCATCTTCACGCTGCTGGACCTGGAGGGCCTGCGGAGGGAAGGTCTCGTCGCTGCTGCCGTGGTCGGACTGCTTCCCCAATGGATTCAGTACGTGGTGATGGGACTGGAAACCGCGACTTACGTGGCCTTCGTGTTCGGCGCCGTGCTGGCAGCCTACGTCGGGAAGGCGGGTGCAGCGGGGTTGCTGGTGGGGTTCGCATTTCTGACGCGCCCCGATGGCGTCCTGGCGGCGATCCCGGTTGCGGGGCTCCTGATGAAGCGAGGCTGGAAAACCGTGGGAGTTGCGGCCATTGCTGCCGCGATCCCGGTGATCCCCTGGTACGCCTTCGCGACTGCGTTCTTCGGCAATCCCATCCCTCACTCCGTCGTGGCGAAGTCGGTCACGATGAAGGTGGGGATCGGTGAGAGTTTTCGGACGTACAGCGAGCGATTCCTGGAAAAGATCACCTGGAAGCGGCCGGTCGATCTGGCGCTTCTCGCGGGGTTCGTGGCGACTCTTGCGCTCAGTCTTCGGCATCGCGCCGGCGCAGCGATTGGCGGATGGTTCTTCATCTACTCCGCCGCATTCGCGCTCAGTGGCGTCCTGGTGTTTGGCTGGTACTCTGCGGCGGCGATCCCAGCCTACCTGGTGCTCCTCGTGCTCGGGGGCTCTCGAGCTCTGGAGCGGATCCTGAGTGGGCGTGTCATTCCCGGACCGCTGCGACTGTGGGCCAGCGTGGGGGCCGGGTTGGCGGTGCTGTCGGTGGTTCCTCGCCTGTACGCCGTGCTTCGGGATCCAGCATTCAACGCAACAACGCGTGCCTATGCGAGTTGCGGCCGGTTCCTCAAGGCTGAGATGCGGGGTTCCCCCACGCTGTTGGCCGCCTCCGAGATCGGCGCCGCGGGCTATTACTCGGAGGCGCCTGTGCTGGATCTCTGGTGTTTGATTTCCCCCGAGTCGGTGCCCTACCATCGGAGGCTGCCCCGTATGGAGGCCTTCGCCGCGATTGTGAAAGACTTCAGACCGGAGTGGTATCTCACCACAACCAAGCTGCATCCCGAGTCCTTGAACCAGGCGGCGTGGTTCGTCCTGGAGTATTCGCTCGCCCTCGAGATCAAGGTGGAGGGTGGCGCAGTGATGCTCTATCGGCGGACCGGGTTCAGGCCGGTCGCCGCTCGCTCCAGTTCTCTCAAGGCGGTCTCCGCCACCGGCCCCGCGTCCGGCGCTGCGCCGTAGCGGGCACGCGAGTAGGCCCGTAGAAAGGTGTCCAGCTCGGTCTGAAGCCCCACAACCACAGCCCGGTGCTCGGCGTCCTCCAGGCGAGCGAGATGATCACCCCAGGTGCTCTCCGGCGGACACGGCGCCAGGATCCGCTCCAGCAGCTCCTCAAAGCGCGTTGCAAGAGCGTTCAATTCGGGGGCGGCGCCCGAGTAGGGGCCCTGGGTGGAAACTGCGCGCGGCCGGCGGCGGCGGGCGATCCAGCGCGCAATCATCCAGACGGCTCCCCCGACTCCGATGCCGACTCCCACGGCGATTTGCGGACGTCCATCCATGGCCCGGACGATCACTCTGAGCCGATCACCGATCCACTCGACCGCGCGCTCGAAGGCGGGAATCCCGTCTTTGAGCTGATCCGGGCGACCGCTTGGCGGCGTGGCTTCGACGGTCACCCACCCGGCCGGCTCCACCCACGCCTCCGCCCAGGCATGCGCGTCGTGCCCCCGTGCAACGTAGCTCCCGTCGTTCAAGGTCTCGTGAAGGAAGTAGCCGGACACGTAGCGGGCCGGAACATCCAGGCATCGAAGCAGAATGACGGCGGCGGAGGCGAAGAATTCACAATGCGCGGACTGCCGCGAGAGGATGAAGCCGGCAACCGGATCTCCTGGAGCCGCTTCCGTGGTCAAACTGTACGAGTGGTTCTCCATCAGGTGCCGCTCGACGGCTTCGATTTTCTTCCGTGGACTCTGCTCCTGACCCGCCACCCGCCGGGCCAGTCTAACCACGGCCGGATCGAGATTCTTCGGAAGGCGAAGGTAGGCCTCCCGATCTAATCCACCGCTCGGCCGGCTGAACGGGCCCGGCAGACGTCGATCTCCGGCCCCGAAGACGATGTACGGGCGTGGTGTCGAGTTCTTGACCTTGATGGGACCGGAGCCGTCCGGAGGCCATGTCAGATCGCGATTCTCTCCCGGATCGATCCCCGCTGCCTCGATTGGAAAGAGCAGAGAGCCTCCGGTGTTGGAGAGCGGTGTGACGAGCAGTCGATCCGACTGTTCGCCCGAACGAAGGTCCCGTGGCGTGGGCGTCCGCATCGTGCGCTCGTCCGTGGCGGGGCCCCACCGCCCTCGATCATAGTTGGAGAACGACGCGGATCGAAAGTGAGGGCTGTCGAGGGCGCCTTCCACTCGGAACACTCGCTCGGCGGAACCAAGGTCCCCGTGGGTGGATCCCAGCATCGGAACCCGGGAGAGCCCGCCGGTTTGCTGTCGAGCCTGACCCAGAAAGTTCTCTGCGTACCACTGGCTAATCACGGGTCGGTAGTGCAGCACCGCTGCGACCGCGCCGGCTCCAGGCACGAGAGCGAGCACCATCCACACTCCCCACCACGCCAGCGGAAGTCTCAGGCGCCGCATTTCTCGGAGGGAAAGACCGCCGTCAGCAAGGGTCAGCGCCGAGCACACCAGCAGCACGATGAAGACCGGAGCCAACCAGGGAAACATCAACGTGTCGTTGTGGGCGCCGCCCAGGAGGATCAACCCGCTGAGAACCACAATCGCTCGCAATGGCGGGTGTCCGACCGGATATCGCCAGTACCGCACGCACAACTCTCCGAGCAGCAGATGCGTGATCCAATCCATCGATGCGGGGTTCAGAAAGCTGTAACTCCCCCGCGGCGGCGCTCCGGCGCCCAGCATCATCCCGGAGAAGAACAAGCCCGCCCGCATCATCAGTGCGATCCAGTCCAGGGTCCCACCACGGACGCCCTTCGCGGGCTCCCGAAACGTCCAGGGACCCAACTGGCAGCCAAGCGCGATCAGGATCCCGATCAGCGGCGTGAAGCCTGGCGCCCCCCTCGCGACCCCAAACGCAGCAACCGCAAGCAGGCTGGTGGCAAGAATCCAGCCTGGAACCGTGGCGGACGCCCGAGACGGATCTCCGACCCGAATGGAACCGGTGAGGTGGGCCACTACAACTCCTCCAGATCCGGATCGCCGGACCGAAGGACCGGGATCCCTCCAAAGTAGTCCGAGTCGGGGCCCGGATCGCGGGTGAATTCACCGTCGCGAATGAGAATGACCTTGACTCCGGTCCCCTCTTCGCGCATCCGGAGTGCAAAGTTTCGGCGGTGGTCATCCCAGTCCAGAAAAATGCAAATGACCGTCGTGATGCGGGCCAGGTTCTGAATGATCTCTGGCTCCAGCGTGTCGAGCGATTCCTCGCGTTGGGGCTCGAGCACCGCCAGGATTTCCAGGATCTGATCGAGGTAGGCCAGACTTCGGCCCGCGGTGAGGTGGTGGAGGACAGAACCTGCGGCGAAAATGTCGACGATGAACTCGTTGTTGGCGAAGTAATCCGCCACGGCGGCGCACGTGGAGACCGCCCGCTCGAACGCGGCATCCGGTCGGCCGGGGAGCTTGTTCGGCGTGACGGCATCCAGCACCACCACCGCACGAAGAAAGTACTCCTCGCGATACTCCCGCACCACGGCGGACCCGAGCCGGGCAGTGGCGCGCCAGTCGATGTCGCGGATCGCATCGCCGGGGCGATACTCCCGATTTCCCCAGAACTCCCGAGCATCACCGGTTTTGGATGCCAGGGTAACGCCGCCCGGCTGGTACCGACGCCCCTCGGCGATGGTGACCTTTGCGAGGGGCGTGAATCGGGGATACACCACCACCCGTTGAGTCTGGCGGTGAATGTGCGCGGAGAGGAGTAGTCCGAAGGGGAACGCGGTGTCGATCCGAAAACCCTGGAGTTCTACGACCCCCCGATGCGCGCAGACGACCCCCAGCGTCAGGCGCACGGTCTCACCCACCCGCGGATGTGCAAATCGCACGCCGAGTTCTTCGGACGCGGCCACGCCTCGCGGCGCCCGGTGCACCAGCGCCCGACACGGCATCGCGGGGATTCCCCCGACGCCCGTGACCGTGATCTGCGTGAAGAGCGTTCCACCCGCACGCACCCGGTCGGGGATGGCCGCATCCACCTGCACCCGCGGCCGCACAAAGCGGTGCGCGATGAGCGCCTGGAGCCAGAGAACGGCCAGGTAGGCGCCGATTACGAAGCTCTGAATGTCGAGCGAACAGATCGTGAAGTGAAAGAACGCCAGTGTGACGAAGGCAATGAGTCGTCCCAACGGCGTAACACGCTCCGCGAGGAGCCGGTAGACTCCTCGCGAGATGCCGCCCCGGAACCAGGGGTGACCGCGGATGTCTTGAGTCGGGGAAAACCTCGGGAACGTCATCCCGGGAACCCTATCGGCTCCGACACGTTCCGAGTCACACTACTCCGCCTGGCGAAGGGCCCATTGGATGCCGCCGAGGAGATGGGCGTGGAAGCGCGCATCCGTCCACGTCGGTTCGCCGTGCCCCAGCGCCGTGTAGAAGACCCGCCCCGCCCCAAAGGGGTGGCACCACGCCAGGGCGAAGTCGTTGTCCTCGCGCTTGCCCGACCCCTTTGCGAGATCCACGGACCCGTTGTCGAGTCGCATCAACACCCGCGTACGAGTCCGGGACCAGTCGCGGTGGGTGTAGATCTCGTCGTGGATGGTGAACGCATCGGGAAGCGATCGGGTCGCCGGATGGTCGTGATCTTCCACGATGACGCCGACTTCCTGGTGCCAGGGGTGTCCGTTAAAGTAGCCGCCGATCATCTCGCCGTACGGGGCGAACTCGTAAAACGTGTCGGTCGCATTGTGGATGCCGATGAATCCCGCGCCCCCGCGAACACGGTCGATCAGGTTAGCGCGGCCGTCCGCAGCGATCGGAAGTTCCCCCGTGGTGCAAAACGCGATCGCATCCCAGCGGGAAAGATCCGACCAATCCACACCGGCCACATCGTCGGTGCAGGTGGCTTCGAAGGCGCCGCTTTCTCGCCCAATCCGGGCCATCACGTCTTGTGAGAACGGGAGCACGGCGTGTCGATAGCCGGCGGAGTGAGTTACGTACAGAAGTTGCTTCATGAGTCGTCAGGTCGGAGGGTCCCGCAGTTTGAGGATCAGGTGGCAGAGAACAGCGACGTGAGCGGCGTGCCCGTCGCGACGGGATGCGGTCGGTTGACCGAGTCGTAAAGAAGACTCTCCTCGGAGATCCCGAGTGCGCCGTACATCGTAGAAAGCAAGTCGGCCGGTCGAACCGGGTCTTCGGTGGGATAGGCGGCATCGCGATCGCTGGCTCCGTGGACCAGTCCTCCGCGCACGCCTCCGCCTGCCAGCACCACCGACTGGAGCGAGCCCCAGTGATCCCGACCCCCGGTCTTGTTGATCTTGGGCGTTCGTCCGAACTCCCCCATCGCGATCACCAGGGTGTCGTCGAGCATCCCGCGCTGGTGGAGGTCTTCGATGAGCGCCGAGTACGACCGGTCTAGCGAGGGGAGGCAATACTCCCGCTTCAGCATTTCGAAACCGGTGACGCCACCGAGCGCCGGCGTGCCGCCGTGATTGTCCCACGGATTGAGCGGGTTGCCGTCCGGTCGGAAGAACATCCAGTTGATGGTCACGAGTCGCACGCCGGCTTCAATCAGGCGCCGGGAGAGCAAAAACGCCTCTCCGTAGTGGTTTCTGCCGTAGCGATCGCGCATCTTCGGAGTTTCGTGATCCAGCCGAAACGCGTCCCGAGCCTGGCCCGAGGTCAGGAGGCTGAACGCTCGATCCCGGTAGGCGTCGGATGCCACGGCCTGGGGATCGTTCTGAAGCTTGCGATCAAACATCTCCAATGAAGTGAGCAGTCCGCGACGTCTTGCAATTCGATCCAGGTCCAGGCCTCCCGGGAGTCCCAGATCGAAGACGGGGCGACCGTCCGCAAAACCCGCGTCCGGAAGTTCCAGCGGATCGTGCCGAGCGCCGAGCCAACCCGCGTGCGTTCCGGCGTACTTCACGCCGTCGTGCTGGATAGGTCGCGGCAGCGTCACGCTGGAGGGCACGTCGTGCTCCGATGGCTTCAGACAGGAGACCACGGCTCCGGGACCCGGCCAGTGACTTCGCTGCCGGTTGTTGCGAGGCACCACCAGCGACGGATCCACCTGCCCCGTGAGCATGTGGTAAACGGAAGGCTCATGGTTGTCGCTCCCGTGGGTAACCGAGCGCACGATGCTCACGTGCTTCGCGATCCGGGCGAACTCGGGCATCTGGTCCGAAACCTCCACCCCATCCGCGGAGGTGCGGATCGGTTTGAAGAGGCTTCGGATCTCCTCCGGAGCATCCGGCTTCATGTCCCACATGTCCTGCTGCGGGGGGCCGCCCCACAGGAAGACGAGGATGCAGTTCTTCGCTCGCCCGAACCCGGGCGCGAGTGCGCCGGATGGCTGCGCCGACGCGGACCGGGCAGCCAACAAACTCGGGAGCGACAGCGAACCCAGTCCGACTCGGCCGAGCCCGAGCATTGCGTCTCGTCGGTGCAGCATGGTCTTCGTGAAGCTCCCCTCGAACTGGTGCATGTTCCATCAGTTTCGGTCTTCGCCTCCGCCTGTCCTTCGGAACCATGAGCGGAGTTCCCGCGAGGGCCTCCGGGGCCTCCAGCGCGGGTGGGTGTCGGGCTCGAAGCGTTCCTTGCCCGTACCCCGCGCAACTCCGGCAGGGGTCGAGTGTCGAAGCACAGGAGTGCGAGGGCGTACGGGGGAGCAGGGGCGAGTGGCTAAAGGCTGGTTGGGATGGATAGCGCCGGCGCTGGTGCTGGGCGCCGCTTCAGTTGGCGCGCAGGGAGGTCCGGCAGCCGGTCCCGGACGAAATCTCGCCGGGCTCGAACTGTTCGAGAAGTCGGTGCGTCCGGTGTTCGCCGCACGCTGCTTCAGTTGCCACGGAACTCAGGTGCAGCAGGCTGGTCTGCGGTTGGATCGGCGGGATCTCGTTCTCAAGGGTGGAACCAGTGGCCCCGCAGTTCTCCCCGGGGACCCGGCGGGCAGCCGCCTGATGCGCGCGATTCGGCATCAGGGATTGAAGATGCCGCCGAACGGAAAGCTCTCCGACGCCGAAGTGGATGCTATAGACCACTGGATCCGTCTCGGCGCCCCGTGGCCGCGGGAAACGGCCGCCGGCCCGGCGCTTGGAGATCAGCCGGCAATCCTGAAGAAGGCAAGAGGGCATTGGGCGTTCCGTCCACTTGCACTTCCACCGGTCCCCCGCCCCAGAAACGCTTCCAGTGTTCGAAATCCCGTGGACGCGTTCGTTCAAGCCCGACTGGAGGGCGCAGGTCTCTGCCCTTCGCTGCCGGCGACTCGCCGGGATCTGCTTCGGCGAGTGTATCTGGACCTGACCGGGCTCCCTCCCTCCCTCCCCGAAATCGAGGCCTTCGAGCGCTCCGCCGACCCTCAAGCCTATCAGAAGGTGGTGGACCAGCTCCTCGCCTCCCCGCGCTACGGAGAGCGGTGGGGCCGCCACTGGCTTGACGTCGCCCGATTCGCGGATACAAAAGACGGCGTGCTGATGTACGGCGACGCCCGTATGCGCCCGTTCGCGTACACCTATCGTGATTACGTGATCCGGGCGATGAATGAGGACACGCCCTATGACCAGTTCATTCGGGAGCAGCTCGCCGCGGACAGTATTCGTCCCGCCGTGGAACCATGGCGGCTGGCGGCAATGGGCTTCCTCACGCTCGGCCGCATCTACGACAACAACGTACACGATCAAATCGACGACAAAATCGACACCGTGAGCCGGGGGTTCCTGGGTCTCACCGTCTCCTGCGCTCGCTGCCACGATCACAAGTACGACCCGATCCCCACCCGGGACTACTACGCGCTCTACGGGATCTTCGCGAACAGCTATTCGCCGTTAGAGTTGCCCTCGATCGAGAGCCTGGAAGCTCGGCCCGTGGCGGCGGACTACGAAAAGAAGGCCGAAGCGAAGCGCATCGAGGTGCGGGACTTCCTGGAGAAGCAGTACGATCTGCTGAAGCGCACCGCCATCGAGCGGACGCCGGACTACCTCGCGCACATCGCCACCCGGCCGCCGGACATCACCGAGACGACCTTCTTCTTCCTCTCACTCTCTCCTGAGGACCTCCGCCCCCAGATCCTCGGGCGCTGGCGACGATTGGCTGAGCGGCGCTCCCAACCCACGGATCCGGTGTTCGCGGTCTGGAAGGAGATCTGCGCGCTCCCCGAGACTTCCTCGCCGGCGGCGATCGCCGGACTCAAGGAAGGCTGGAAACGGATGCCGGGGGGCTGCGCGCCGGGCCAACTCAATCCGCTGATCCGGCAGGGGCTGCTCGATACACCGGCCACCACGCGGGAAGCCGTTGCGCGCGACTTCGGGAAGGCGCTCCTGTCAGGGCGCGCCGGGGGGCCGGCCCGCAGCTCCGACTCCGCGGCGATGGACCAGCTTGCGGAACTATTCGAGGGCTCCGCCTCCCCGATCTACTTCCCGAAACACCTCACGCGAGAGTATATGTCTCGCGGTGAAAAGGACTCCTTCGGCGGCAAGCTGACGGAGCTGGATCGACTTGCGGTCGGGGCGCCCACCGCGCTCGCCCGAGCGATGGTGCTGGTGGACTCCCCCGACATTGTGGAACCGCGTCTGTTTGTTCGGGGGAACCCCTCGCAGCCCGGCGACTCGCTCTCGCGCCACTACCTCTCTCTGACCTCGGCGCGCGAGCCGGCCCCCTACCGACAGGGCAGCGGTCGCCTGGAGCTCGCGAACTCCATCGCCCAGGCCGACAACCCCCTCACCGCTCGCGTGCTGGTCAACCGGGTGTGGATGCACCACTTCGGGGAGCCGTTGGCGGCGACGCCAGGCGACTTCGGCCTGCGGAGCGGTACGCCGAGCCATCCGGAGCTGCTGGACTGGCTGGCCGCCGTGTTCACCGCGCCGCGCGGCTCCGGCCCCGGTGGACTCGGCTGCGGGTGGTCGCTCAAGGCGCTGCATCGACTCATGGTGCTCTCCAACACCTATCGGCAGTCGTGCACGGAGAGTGGGATCGGTACGAAGATCGATCCGGACAACCGGCTGCTCTGGCGCGCCAACCGTCGTCGGCTGGATCTGGAGCAGATGCGAGACTCGATGCTGGCCGTTTCGGGACGTCTGGACCTGACGATGTACGGTCGCCCCACCGACGCGGCCGCGGATCCGGAGCACCGACGGCGCACGGTCTACGGTCTGGTCGACCGCCAGAGTGTGCCGGGAATGTACCGCGCCTTCAACTTCGCCAGCCCCGATCAGAGCTCGGACCGACGGCCGCTCACGACTGTGCCGCAGCAGGCGCTCTTCGGCCTGAACGCTCCCTTCATTCAAGTGCAAACGCGTGCGATCGCGGCCCAGCCCGCCGTGAAGGATGCCTCATCGGATGCCGAGCGCGTCACCGCGCTCTACCGCCTGGTGCTTGCCCGCCTGCCCAGCGCGCGAGAACTGGCGGCCGGTGTCTCCTTTCTCTCTGCGCCCCACGCCACGGCGCCGGGGAGTCTCGGGTTGACGGAGCAACTTGCACAGGTGCTCCTCCTCACGAATGAATTTCACTTTGTCGAGTAAGCCGGCCCACGTCACGGCAGAAGGAACGACGATGTCCAGGACACCGATCAGCCGGCGCGAACTGCTGCGCCACTCCGGAACCGGATTGGGGATGATTGGCCTCGCGGGCCTGCTGGCGGAACCGGCCTCAGCGGCACGGGCCGGCGGCGCCCCGCCGAACCCGCTGTCGCCCCGCCCCTCCCACTTTCCGGGCAAGGCGAAACACCTGATCCACATCTACCTGAACGGCGGTCCGTCGCAGGTGGACACCTGGGATCCCAAGCCGATGCTGACCCGGTACGCGGGCCAGACCCTCCCCACGGGCAACCTCTCCACCGAGAGAAAGACCGGCGCCGCGCTGGCGTCGCCGTTCAAGTTCCGGCGGTGCGGCAAGAGCGGGATCGAGGTCAGCGAGATCTGGGATAAGGTCCCCGATCACATCGACGACATGTGCGTCATCCGCTCCATGCACGCCAACACGCCCAATCACGAGCAGTCGATGCGACTCATGAACTGCGGCGACGAGCGGCTCTCTCGACCCAGCATGGGCGCGTGGCTCACCTACGGGCTCGGCAGCGAGAATGAGAATCTCCCCGGATTCGTGGTGATGTGCCCGGGCCTCCCGGTGGCGGACGTGTCGAACTGGCGCTCGGCCTTTCTGCCCGGCATCTACCAGGGCACCCACATCAACACTCAGAAGAAGAAAGTGGATGAACTCATCGAGTACATCCGCAACTCGCAGGTGGATGGCCCCGATCAGGCGCGCCAGTTGGAGCTGCTTCGCTCCCTCAACCGCGACCACCAGCACGGACGTGAGTCGGATCCCGCCCTCGAGGCGCGCATCCAGTCCTTCGAGCTGGCGTACCGCATGCAATCCGCCGCCTCCGAGGCCTTCGATGTGGAACGTGAGCCTCAGCACATTCGAGAGATGTATGGCGACACGGTCCACGGCCGCCAGATGCTGATCGCGCGGCGGCTCATCGAGCGCGGCGTCCGGGTGGTGCAGTGCTATCACGGCGATGTGCAGCCGTGGGACAGTCACACGGGGCTCGCCGCGGGCCATCGCAAGCTGGCCTCGGAGTGCGACCGGCCCATCTGGGCGTTGATGACGGACCTGAAGCAGCGCGGCCTCTTTGATGAGACCGTCCTTCTCTGCGGCGGCGAGTTCGGCCGTACGCCCGCCGTCGAAATGGTGAACGGCAAACCGGGTGACGGTCGAGACCACAATCACTGGGGCTTCACCGTGTGGCTTGCCGGCGGCGGGGTCAAGGGCGGGACCGTCTACGGCGCCACGGATGACTTCGGCTACAAGGCCGTCGAGAACCCCGTGCACGTCCACGACCTTCACGCCACGCTGCTCCACCTGCTGGGCTTCGATCACACCCGGTTGACCTACCGCTACGCGGGTCGGGACTTTCGCCTCACCGACGTCTACGGCAACATCGTGCAAGAGGTCCTGGCGTGAAGCGGCGCCAGGTCTTGAGTCGAGCGGGAGTGCTGGCGGCGCTCACATTCGCGCCGTCAGTCCCCGCCGCCGGGGAGCAGTCGCTGTTCGACGGCAAGACCCTCACCGGCTGGCGCGCAAAAGATCCGAGCTACTGGTCGGTGGAGGACGGCGCCATCGTCGGCCGCTCCACGCCCGATCACCCCTGCACCCGCAATCAGTTTCTCGAATGGACCGGTGGCCCGCTCTCCGACTTCGAACTTACACTCGAGTTTCAGCTCCTGGGCGGACCCGAAGCAAACTCCGGTATCCAGATCCGCAGCAAGATCCACCCCGACGGCGCCGCGGAAGGCTACCAAGCCGACATCGACCGCACGGGCAAGTATCTGGGCGGACTCTACGACGAGCACACCCCGCGCGGCTTCCTGGCTCAGCGCGGCGAGCAAACCGAGATCGCCCGCAACGGCGACCGCAAAACAGTGGAGATCGGCGACTCCGAAGAGCTCCGACAGCTCTTCCGCCCCGACGGCTGGAACGAATACCGGATCGTGGCGACCGGCCCCCGCATCCAGCTCCACCTCAACGGCCGCCCCACCGCCGACGTGATCGACGAAGAAGAAGGTCAGGCCGACCGCACTGGGACCCTGGCTCTGCAGTTGCACTTCGGTCCCCCCACCACCGTCCGCTTCCGCGCCATTCGCCTCAAGACCTGAGCCGGCACTTCGCGGTTCACAGCCATCCGGGTCTTCCGACCGGCGCCTCGAACCAAAGCACCAGATATGGAACTCAGCCGTTCCCGCGACACCGTCCAAGTCGACTCCCGGAGCGATGCAAGGATGCCTGAGTCTGAAGCTCGACCCTCGGGAGAGGGCCTGATTCTTTTGCCGTATTGTTGAACCGACATATCCAGGCATGGGGAACCGTGACGCAGTTGGTGTGCAACGCAATCCGATACGCGTGGATCGACACCGGGGATGTCTGACGTGACGTGGACTCTGGGACAGCGCGGTCCTGTTCGTGGGAAGCTACCCGCCGGCCCTGGTGCAAGGAACCCAGCTCTGTAGAACTTTCATAACGCCCAGCGTGACTCTGTGCTCCGCGGAGGCCTTGACGGGATCGAATGAGGAGAACAAGCTCGGCGCGCCGAACCAATGCGGGAGGAGCGTTCTGGCGGCGGGCGCAAGTCCGAGCTTTGACGAGATCCTCTTCTGAGAGATTCGGCCGATTGGGCGACCGCAATCGAGGCAAGGATGTCACTCCCCGGGACTACCGGGAATTGAGTCACGATCGAGAACCTTTTGTCCTGGGGCAACAACCCTGAACGTGGTTGAGGTTGGGTGCAATGGGCCACAGAAACGAAGAGATGAACCGAGAGCTCGCCTACGACCCGGGACGTCTTCCCAGCAGGCCTGCGCCGCGGGCCGGCGATTCCGTCGAGTTCCGTTTGCCAGGACTTCCTCCCTTCAAAGACGAGTCATTCTCGATCAGAAACCCGAAACATCGGTTTCACGACAGGTTCGTTGCGCTTCGCACGACCGCCATTGGCGCTATGGCCGGACGAACCTGGTCGCATGGCGCTATCGGGCTCGATCTCGAACTTCACGCTCCCTCCATGGATGCCCGACGCGCGCTGGTAGACTACGTGGGTGGCGTGATGGACTCACTCGACGGATCGCACGGGCCTCACTTTACCTACCTCCCGATCGCGTACAACGACGACTGCCAGATCTGTGAGGGCGATTGTAGCTTCCATCCTTCCAAGGACGAGTGGTACTCGGTACGAATCAGATTCTTGACTGACATCCAGCAGCAGCCGACGTAATTGACTATCGGGTTTTTGGCGCTACAATTGCGTGTGAACTGCTCTCTGCGGCACTCGCAACGGTTTCCGTCTCACCCGCGGCGTGGTCACCGCTCCTTCGATCTCGGCCAAAACTGTCGGCGCAAGTTCAAGTGTGACTCGCCCGTTTGTTTGTGATTCGGGAGGGGTATGGTCTCTCCCTCTAACGCTGATCCTGGCATGACTGCCCTTCTGGAGCGGGTAGCAACTCTCGTGGGACACGTGGACGCTCTTTGGGGCGAAAGCCGCAAGGTTCGCGAGGCCAATGCCACCCTTGCGACCCGGGACAAGGAGCAGGCCGCACTCATCCAAGCCCTTCAGATACAAGTCGCTAAGCCTGTGTATTCCACCGCAAGTCGGGTTCTTCCGCAAAAATGGTGGTCCCCCGTTTGAAGAACATTGACCATCAAGACGACTATCCGGGGTATGAGCACCCCCTGCGTCCTCCCCGACCCCTCCCTCGTCCGCACCGTCAAGTTCAAGCAAGTTGACGGCAGTG
>SYKE01000284.1 GCA_005798285.1 Actinomycetota bacterium | reverse complement strand
GCAGTGGGCCGACCGATCGGACGGCCTCGATCTCTGGAGCAGCAGACATAAAACCACCGAGATGCCCATTCGGCGAAAGGGCACTCAGAAGGTATTACGAAGCCCGAATCCAAAAGATTCCCTGAACCGCGAAATACGGGCCGAACGCGACTTACCTGAACAGCCCGGGCGCGGTATCGGAGATCCCGGCGGAGGCGGTACGGGCGTCACTCGGGGACTGATCCTCGTGCCGCCAGTCCGTCCGGCAACAGAGACTTCGGTCACTCCGGGCCCGCGACCGGGATCTGACATGCGCGGGCTCACGCACCTCGAAGGCCACGCGCGGCCCACCGCCTACCTGCTGCGACCGGAGCTCATCCGGTGGCCGATCGAGGTCATCGTCGGATACTCGCCGGACATCGTTCGGTGGGCGCGGTTCTGAGGCTGCACGGTCGGGTTCGCTTTCCTGACGATCCGTGACTGGCGACACTGTCCGCGCACCCAGAGCTCGCCCGGGTCCGGCGGGAAACGTTCCGGGGCGCTCCAATCCCGGGTCGGCAGAAGCGGAGCTGTGGATCGTTCTCATCCGTGATTACGACCGGCTTTCACCGGAACTCTCGATGTTTGGCGTCGGGTCAGCGCAGCCGCACGTTGTCGGGTGCGTTTTGGCCGACGCGCTCTGGACGACGCAGGGCCGGTTCTGCCGAGCCGTACGGTGGAGTCCGCCGGTTCTCGATCGGCGCTTGAGGCGCCTTCCCAGACCCGAGAGGTTGATGGCGCGCTGCCGGCGCGGCACGGACCGGAAGGCCGACTTCGGCGCTTCAAGCCGGCTGGAGTGGCGCCGCACGACTCTGCTGCAGCGGATACAAAGGTGCTCCCCCAGGACGATCCGCTTCGAGAAGCTGAAGAGCAGACACGGGGGCAAACGGCCGCAAGCTCGGCTTCCTACCCCTCGGTCTTTCAAACCAACTTCAACACGCGGGCTGGGCTCGTGGCATCAGACTGGCTTTGTAGAGGGCATCCCGCTCCTGATCCGTGAACTCGACGGAGGTCACCGCCTCTTCCAGACGCGGATTGTACCGGCACCGTGCCGCAGCCACCCTCCCGGATCCTGGACGCCGCAACCCAGGGCCTCCGTTCGAGAGGACCCGTTGCGTTTGCGACGAAACTGACTGTAGAACGACGGTAAGGCGTGGATGTAGGAGAGGGCCGTTCGGATCTGACGTGCGATGTTTGGGCCCTTCGCCGTTCGGGTAGGCATGAGGTGGCGGCGACGGTCTGCGCCGCCGAGAGGGAGAGCGACGATGCGCCGACTGCTGCCAACAGGCTGGATCCTCGCGTCGGTTTCGGCGGCGCTCCTCGCGGGGGCGGCTCCGGGTTTGACGCCTGCCGCCGCTGCGGTCATCCGGGCGAACTCACTGGAGGCCGTCCAGGAGAACCTGGAGGAGCGGACCGATCTGGCGCGGCAGTGCGTCCTCCTCAAGCGCAAGATCGAAGCGGAGTTCGATGCCATCGAGCAGCGGCGGGAGCAGCTCCAGGGGGAGTTCGACCGGCTGTACGAGGATCGGAAAAAGGTCGACCTGAAGGACGGCGCTGCCGTGGATGCCTGGAACAAGCGCCGAGAACAGTACCAGGAGAGCGAGTTCGCGTTCAACAACCGGGTGCGCGACTTCAATGCTCAGGTTCGCAAGCACAATCAGCTTGCCCAGCGGTTGATCGGTCTCGGGGGTCTCCCGCCGGGTTTCAAGGAGCCGCCGTTGGAGCCGCCCACCGACCGGAAGGATCCGCCACCGCCGGTGAAGCCCAATCCCGATCCGCCGCGACCCGAGCCGGCCACACCGGGTTTGCGAAATGCCCTCGGTCGGCCGGCCGCCCCGGAAGCGTCCGACCTGAAACAGGCTCCCATCGCGGGGGGGGACGATCCTCCTCGCGTTCGGCTCCTATTGGAAGGTGGTCGACTCCGGCATCGACAGCGTGCGTCTGCAGCCGGCGGCCGACCCCGAGGTGAACGTGAGTCTGGAGTGGCGGGAGGCGCTTGTCGGCGAGACGCTCGAGCAGCGCGTTGCCGGCCGTCTCACCCGCTATCAGGAGCGATACGAGCGCGTGGAGCGGCTGCCGGACCGCACCCTTGCGGGGGCGCCGGCCACGCAAATCAGCTACGTCACTCGAAGCGCGGGGGCCGTGCGCGAGGTGTTGTCGATCGAACGGCAGGAGCGGGGCGTGCTGTTCCGCATCACTATCAGCGCCCCGGCGGCCGGCTGGAGCCGGGAAGCCGGACAGATTCTACGGCTGCTGGACGGTCTGCGCGCCGAGGGCCAGTGAACGAATGCGCCCCCGGCGGCGAACGAGAGCCGCCGAAGGAGACGGAATGAAGACCCGCCTGAGATCCGTATTCCGCTGCCTGGGCGGCGTCGCGCTGCTCATGGCCGCACTGCTCACCGCCGCGTCGGGCGCACGGGCTCAGAACGCCGCCCAGGCGCCGGCGGCCGCTTCGGATTGGGTGGTCTACTCCACGGAAGTCGGCTGGCTTCGGGTGGGGCCGCGGGCCGAATTCGACGCGAAGTGGAAGCGGAAGGACGAGATCAACGGCGGCACGGGCGAAGAACTGCTCGCCAAATCGCTTCTGGCGCAGGGCTTCCTGAAGCGCGACGATGCGCTTGCGGAGGTCTGCCCGAACCTGACGCGCGTGCACCTGCGCATCGTCCCGCCCACCGCCTGCGGACCGGCCCGATTTGTCACCGCGATCTATCGAGGCAAGGAGTACTCGCTGCGGCTCGCCTCCCCGCTCTCTGAGGAGGAGGCGATCGCCGAGGCGCGGACCGGCAAGGCGTACAAGGCCCTCGAGTACAACTTTGACGGCGAACTGCAAATCCTGACGAAGTTCCGCATCACGCCTCGTTTCATCTTCGACCGCAAGCAGTGGCTCGTGCACTCCATCGGCCGCGGCAGCGTGGATGGACCGGTGAAGGAAGACCGCTGGATGTGTGTCACATCCGAGCCGGCTCTCAACGAGAAAGGCGAGAAGTACGTCGTCCTGGCAGACGGCTTCGGCGGCACGGTCACGCACGGGCTCAAGGAGTCCGAGGGCCCGTTCCTCGACAACTACACCCTCGCGAAGGTGATGAAGCGCTACCGCGTGGAGAAAGTCGACCTCTGGCCCCCGGTCAGCAGCAGTGCCGGGCGTGATGTTCAACCTCGAGTGGAGACAGCCGTCATCCCGGAAGCTCCGAAGGATCATGGCGACCGTGCCCTCCCCACCCAACCCCGGGTCACCGACCCTCGCCTGCTCGACTGGGTGATCTATGTGGTGGAGAACCAGTGGCTCCATCTGGGGACCCGCTACGAGTTCGAGCGACCGATGACTCGAGCGGAAGTGCTCTGGAGCGGCAACGGACAGGAACCCGCAAAGAAGCAGATTCTGCTCCCCCGGCCCGGTACGAAGGAGGTCTTCTACTCCCGTCGACAGGCCCTGCGGGCGCTCTGCGGCGATCTCAGTGAGCTTGCCTGGGCCTATCATCCGCAAAACCAGCCGCGCGAAACGGTCGTGGCGCGCTACCGGGGCCAGCCGCTGGGGCTGCGTCTCGAGCGGGGCGGGGATCCGGACTCCACGCTGGAGCAGAAGTACGGCGCCTACGACGCCGCCGGAACCATCGCGGCGCTGCGACTCATCGACCCCGGGCTGACGCCGCGCAAGTACTTCAACCCGAAGTGGCTGGTGCACGCCACCGGCCACGGCACGGTGAACGGTCCCGTGAAAGACGACCTCTGGCTCACGATCTCTTCGGCGCCGGATGCCGGCAAGCGCAGTTTTGTGCTGCCGGATGGAATGGGCGGCACCTTCGGCTACAGCTACGATCAGGGGTTCGGGCCGTTCACCGAGAGCTACACCCTTGCCGCGGCGCTCCGCCAGATCGCCCAGCGAGACCCACGCCTCAAGTCGGTCGGCATCTGGTCCGAGGATCGCAGCGTCAGCGTCACCGACATCCCCGTGGGTGTAGCCCCCGTGGATCGCGGCCGCCCCACCCAGCCGGGAACGATCACCCTCAAGAAGATCCTTCCCGGCGCCGCCGAGCAGGGGCAGACGCTGGGGATCACCATCCTCGGGTCCAACCTGGAGCCGGGGTGTCGCATCACCCTTGGTACGGGGATTGTGGTGAAGGATCCCACGTATCTGGGTCGGGACTCCGACAGCGCCCTTGATCAGTGGGTTGCGACGCTGGAGATCGCGCGCGATGCGCCGCTCGGCAAGCGCCCCCTGGCGGTCTACAACTCCAGCGGCGGGGATGGTTCGCTGGCCGACGCGTTCGAGATCGGCGAGGGCGATCCGGGGCTGTGCGATCCCATCGAGCTTGTGATCCCCGCGGGAGCCCGGGAATGGATCTCCGCCGCCACGCGCGACGATGCCGTGACCGCCGATATGCCGGAGGCGGATCGACAGCCCTACATCCGTGGCCTGCAGCAGCGCCGGCAGCAGCTCTTCGGCGCCCTGATCGAGATGGAGTCGGCCCGCGACAACCGCGCGTCATTGGTGAAGGATCTGAAGCGGGTGGTCCGGGAATTGACGCCGCTCGACCCCAAGAACAACCGGGACGAGTATCGGTCCAAACTGATCGAACGCTCGGCCATCTCCTCCAGGATCCGAGCAGAGGAGGCCTCCTACGCCCGCGGGATGACCTACCTCGCGGACACCTTCACCGAGGAGGAGTTCCAGAAGCTCTCCCGCAGCCTGCGAGAGCGGGCGGCGTGCCTGGGTCCCCGTGTGCGCGACGCGTTCGACGAGGGCCGCAAGTGGAGCTACACCGCCTACTGGGAAGACTGGCGCCTGAGAAACCGGGCCTACCAGATCCAGCGAGACGACATGCTCCACTGCCTTCGACTCTGGCAGGGGCTGAACGCCACGCGGCAGGGCAAGCTGCTTCGGCTGCTCGACGAGGCCCGCATCGCCCAGGTGGCGAGCACGGGCCGCATCAGCAACCCGGCGGCGCTTCGCCCCTACCAGCGGGCCCTGCGCGACGCCCATCTGGATGCCGGGCTGTGCGGTCTGCATCAGGCGCACACGCTGATGGAAGACGGGATGCTCGCGCAGGAGAGCTACCTCGCCGGTTACCGCTCCACCGACAAGAGCGCTCAAGGTCTGGAAGAAGCGAAAGAGATCAGCCGCCGCGCCGAGCAGGCGATCGTCTATGCCATGAAGTACGCTCTCGCGCTTGGAGGCGATGCGTTCGGCGCCGTCACCGACTCCGCCAAGCGGATCTTCAACGCGGGGATCGGCGAGCTCACCGGCGGCCAGCTCGAGACGGTCTCGTCGCGCCTGACCACGGCGATCGCCGGCAGCCGCGAAAAACTGGACCTGTCGCTGAAGGGCCTCGCGCGGCTCCGCGGCTACACCGATGAACAGTCGGCCGCCCTCAAATCCCGCGACGTGGACGGAGATGCGGCGCTCACGTATCTGGGTGGGGATCTCAACTTCTTCCTTCAGACCAGCGGCGGACTTCGACGGATCGGCGCCTGCTACGACCTGAGCTACTCGGACATGCTCGAGAGCGAGCACGCCATCGCCGTCGAACGCGCGCGCCGCTCCGCCGCCGATATGCGCCGCACGTTCAACGCCATGCGCGGCGCCGAGAGCGACGACTCCTACACCAACTGGCGAAAGGCGCTGATCAATCCCTTCGGCGTGATGAAGGTCCTGCTCCAGGGCACGTCGTTCGGCGGCGACCAGTTCACGGGCACGGAGCTATACCTCCAGAACCGTGAGAGCGAAGCGACCGAGCTGCAGAATCTCGGCGCCCCGATGCGGCTCGTCAACTGGGATCCCATCCAGCTTCGATCCCGCGCGCCGGGCAACTACGCGCTCTACCTCAGCCTCCGCCAGAACAACCCGCACGCCCTGGAGTGGGATCTCACGCGGGATCACCTCGCCACCCGCGCCCGCCTGGAGCATCTCGAACGGCTCCTCTTCCTGGCGTCCGAGAACAATGATCGCGATCAAATCGCCGATCTGCAGCAGTTCCGCCAGCGAAACCTGCACTACCTCGGCGCTCAGCGGCCCGAGTCGATGGCCCGCTGCCTTCAGCTTCAAGCATGCGATCGCCTGATGACCTGGGACTACGACGGCGCGCTGGAGCTCTTCTACCAGGCGTCGGAGATCAGCGAAAAGGTGCAGCCGCGAGCAAAAGTCGAGGCGCTCCGGGAGGAGTTGACGGTCCGGAAGACGCGCGAAGCCCGGCTGGAAGTGATCTTCTCCCTGGGCGACTCCATCTTCATGCAGCGCCTGTATCAGGGCATCGGCGACGTGACGGCGCTCGGGCTGCACCGCGCCGGACTCCTGCGCCGGCGGCCGATCTCCCCCGCCCCCGAGGCTCCGAAGGGCTTCCTCAGCAAACCGATCCCCTACATGGCGTGGGCCGACGTGGTGTGGGGCGTGGTGAACCCGTTCAAGGATCTCGTCGGCGCGGTCGCCGTCGAGCGGGAACTGGCCGCCGTGGCGAAGGCGGGCGCCGGGATCGGCTCGGCGGTGACCCAGGAGATTGCCACCCAGGTGACCAAGACCGCCGCGATGGATTGGTTCAACGTGAAGCAGGAGTACGCCGACTTCCTCGCCAATGCGCTGGTCAACACCGCCACCGCCCAGCAGCCCGGCGGCGACGCCCTCATTGTAGAACTGGCCAAGGGGCTCCGCGCGGCCTCCGAGCGCTATACCTCGGCGTCGCTCACCTCCTTCAACACCTTCTCTTATGGAGAGCGGCAAACGGCCCGACGGTCGCTCTCCCGGTTCTGGACCTACCTGAACCAGCTTCGGGACTTCCGGGCCGTCACCGAGTCGCTCCACGGCAAGAGCCTCGTCGGAAAGCCGCCGGCCGAGGTCAAGACCGCCACCGACACCGTCGCCGCTTCGGAAACCCGCCTGACGGCGAGCCTGGAACCGCTCACCACCGAACGGGCGAAAGAGCGGCTCAAGGTTGTGGCGGAGGCCGCCGACCCCGCCGTGCGGCTCACTCGGATCGCGGAGTTCTTCAAGGATCACCCGATCCTGGCGTCCGGCGGACCCGTGCGCGATCTGGTCAGGGCGCTCCGCAAGGAGAAGAACCCCGAAGCGGAAACCCTCAACGAGCAAATCGACGAGATGCGGTGGGAGCTCATCACCCACTCCATGCAAGACTTCGTGGCAAAGAATCCCCGCTTTGCGGCGATGTTCGTGGACTACGTCTTCATCGGCGCCGCCGCCAACAAGAACGGCAAGGCCTATCGCGACAAGAAGAGTCTCACCGACGTCGACTTCACGGCGCTCCTGAAGGAAACCGTCAGCAACACCGAGCGGAAAGAGTTCGAGACGGCCTTCAATAGTTGGTTCGAAGCCCAGCACAAGCTGACGCTGGAGCACCTCGACGTGAGCGTGATGGGCGACTTCCGGCCCGAATTCCATCCGGAGTTGGAGTCCACCACCCGTCTCCTCTTCGAGCGAGAGCCGGCCAAACTCGAGCGCCTGAAGCAGTTCCTGGAGCGGGACGCCGAGAAGGTCCGCACCGACGCGTTCCACAGCGAGCGCTACTACGAGCAGGGGAACATCCTGTTCCTCAACCTCGGGCTCAAGATCTGCGGCAACCTCAAGAAGGCGGAGCGGCAGGGGAACGAGTTGACCAACGAGCCGCCGGAGAAGGCTGCGGAGTTCTTCAAGGGCATCACGCTGGAGCCCTGGATGGCCTTCGATGTGGCGATCGGCCAGCTCGGGTTCCTGATGCGCCATAAGGAGCCCTCCACCGACGCGGGCGTCCCCACCGTCGACGCACGGGGAGCCCTCGTGCTCAAGGACCCCGTGGCCTATCACAAGTACCTCTGCAAGTACCCCGGCGCCCGCGGCCTGTTCGGCATGCTACTGCTCTCGGCAAAAGGAAGAGAGCGCCTCAGCTCCCTCACTCGCGATGACGCAGCGGCGAACGGGTGGGAGTCGATGGAAGAGGTGGTGAACCACGTGGCTCGGGAGATGGTCTCCAAGCACGGCCTTCAGGAACTCGGCCTGGTCCCGCCCCCCGGACTGGATGCCGGGGCGGCGCGCGAACACTACCTGGCGATGTTCGACATGTGGCTCCTCTCCAAGGGCGGCACCCCGCGCGAGGTGGTCGCCGCGCGGCTGCTCATCCAGGATCTCGGCCGCCCGGCCCGCGCCGACGATCTCCGACCGCTCTCCGATCCGGCCCAGGTCGACTCCATCCTCACCGAGCACGCCCGCCGCACGGAGGGCTTCCTCCGCAATCTGGTCTCCCGCTCGCTGCTCACCCAGTCAACCGAGATGAAAAAACTGGAGAACGCCGCGACCGACGCCCGCAAGGAGGGGACTCCCGAGGGGATGCTGCGGGCGCAGGTGCTGGAGGCGCAGATCAAGCGGGTCTTCTTCCGGCTGGCGTCCACCTGGTTTCGGATGAAGCGCGAGGTGCAGGGTCCGGTGCTCCGGGAGGCCCTGGAGTTGGTGCTTCGAGAGGCGCCCTCCGAGGCGGACTTCCTCTACGCCATCGCCGCCGTCGAGAATCTGGGCCCTCGGGTCGCGAAGCCCGACGGATCTTTCGATCCCGCTCCGCTCGCAGTCTGGCAGCCCCAGGTCTTCAGCCGTGACAACGACGCCCTGAACGGCCTGGTCGACCAACTCCGCGCCAAAGCCCGCGACGACAACACGCCCCGCCTCTTCGACAGCCGGCTCCGCGCCGCCCTGGACTGAGCCTGCGGTCTGGTCGATCCGTCCGAACCGAAGAACCTCTCGGAAAAGAGGGCTCCACCCCGGCGGCCGTTCAACTGGATGCCGGGGGAACTGCAGAATGTCGGAGCGGGAATTTGTCGAGGATCTGGCGCGGCAGGCAGGGACGCTGGCCATTGCGGCGTTGGGTACGCTGCGGCGTGAGTTGAAGCCGGATCAGTCCATCGTGACGAACATCGACACCGCGGTGGAGGCGTTCGTGCGGCGGGCGATCGCGGAGAGCTATCCGGAAGATGCCTTCTACGGTGAGGAGAGCGGGGGCGACCCCCTCGCCGGTCGACGGGTGTGGGTGGTGGACCCGATCGATGGAACCACCAACCTCGCATGCGGCCTCCCCTCGTGGGGAGTCTCCATCGGACTGGTAGAGGACGGAGAGCCGAAGGCGGGGGCGTTCTATCTGCCGAAGATGCAGGACTGCTTCAGCTTCGCTCGCGGCGAGGGCGCCACGCTGAATGGCGTGCCTCTCAAGGCAGAGGATCGCGGGCCGCTGCAGATGGAGGACCCGGTCGGCATCGGGAGCGAGATTCTGCTTCGAACGGATCTCTCCTGCTTCTCGGGCCGGCAGCGCAACACCGGCAGCCTCACCGCCCACTGGTGCTACGTCGCGTCGGGCGCGTTGCGGGCCAACGTGAGCGTGCTGGAGAAGCTGCACGATCTCGCGGCGGCGTGGGGAATGGTGACCGAGGCGGGCTGTGTCGTGGAGTATTTCTCCGGCGGAGTGGCGCGTCTCCAGACCTTCCTGGAGCAGACCACCAACCGTCGACCCCTGCTCGTCGGACCGCCCGAAACGCTGGATCGCATTCGGGCGGTGGTGCGAGTGCCGGCGGAGGTGTGACGCCGGCGGCGCCTCCCTCACTCCCTCGCGTCCGGCTCAGCGCTTGTAGATGCCGCCGTTGACATCCAGAGTCGCGCCGGTGATGTAGCCCGCCTCCTCCGAAGCAAGAAACACCACGGACCAGCCGATGTCTTCGGGAACCCCCAGGCGGCGAAGGGGGATCATGTCCAGCAGCGCAGGCAGGCGCTCCGGGGGGACGCGGCCCATATCCGTCTCGATCTGACCCGGGGCGATGGCGTTGACAGTGATGCCGTGGGACGCCAGGTCCCGCGACAGGGTCTTCGTGAGCGCGTGGGCGCCCCCCTTGCTGGAGGCGTAGGCGACCGAACCGGCGACTCCGCCCGTGTGGCCGGAGACGCTGGAGATGTTGATGATCCG
>SYKE01000283.1 GCA_005798285.1 Actinomycetota bacterium | reverse complement strand
CGGACTCGCGAGATCGGCATTCGGAAGGCGCTTGGCGGCAAGCGGCGCGACATCCTATCCCAGTTCCTCATCGAGTCCGTGACCTTGAGTCTCGTCGGCGGCATTATTGGAATCGCGGTCGGTATCGGCGGGTCGTTGTGGATGGGTAAACCGGCAGAGGAAGGCGGGCTTGGCTTCCCGATGATGCTCTCGGCCACCCCGATGATCGTCAGCTTCCTGTTCTCTTGCTTCGTCGGCGTCTTCTTCGGGATCTATCCCGCCATGAAGGCCTCTCGCCTCGATCCTATCGACGCGCTTCGCTACGAGTAATCGGGATGCCGAGAACGAGATCCAGTCCGTCTCCGCATCGTACCGGACACGTGGGGGAAGCCGCTGCGGAAGAGGAATTGGTCCGCGAAGGCTATCGCATTCTCGCCCGGCGATTTCGTGCGCCGGGCGGGGAGGCCGATTTCGTCGCGGAGCAGAACGGCGATCTCGTCTTCGTCGAGGTCAAATGTCGAGGCAGCCTCGGCGCGGGTCGTCCTCGTGAGGCGGTCACGTTTACGAAGCAAAAGCGGTTGATGGCGGCGGCGCGGAACTATTGCTCCGGCGCTCCAACCGACGAGCGGCCGATCCGGTTTGATGTGGTGGAAGTGCTGCTCGTTTTCGATGAGGTCGCGTGTGTGGTCATCATCCCGGATGCGTTCACGCCGTTTGACCACGATCACTAACCTGTCGGACGCGGTCCCAGGCAGTTCGCGTTGAATGCGGTGTTCCAGTGGTGACCGATGACGCCTACGTCAGTGTTCGGCTTCAGCCGAGGGCTTCGAACAACCAGGTCGTGTCCTGGTTGGACGGGGTGCTCCGGCTGCGCCTCACTGCGCCGCCGGTGGATGGAGCCGCGAACCGCGCCTGCACCGAGTTTCTGGCGGAACTGCTCGGTGTTCGTCGAGCCCAGGTGACGCTGGTTTCCGGTGAAAAGTCCCGTGACAAGCGATTTCACATTGCCGGCCAGACCCAGGATGCTCTCAGTACACGTCTCACTGGACTGACATCCACCGGAGATGGGACTTCATAGGGAGTGGGACCCCAGGCAAGTCCCGCACCTGCTCTCCATTCTAGACGCTGAGGCGCATGGCGTGCCGGGCCCGCTCACCTGACATCGGGAATACCGGGATGATCGGAGGGTCTGGGTCCAGGCGCGGGCCAGAAGAACGTACGCTCCGACTCGGAGATTGGGACGTCGTTGATGCTTGCCTCGCGTCGGCGCATCAGGCCGCTCTCATCGAATTCCCAGAGTTCATTGCCATAGCTGCGAAACCAGTTGCCGGCAGCGTCGTGCCACTCGTAACGAAAACGGACGCCGATCCGATTGACGGTGAACGCCCAGAGCGCCTTGATCAGCCGGTAGTCCAATTCCGTGCTCCACTTCCGGCTGAGAAAGGCGCGGATCTCGTCTCGTCCGGTGACGAACTCACTGCGATTGCGCCAGGTAGAGTCCTCGGTGTAGGCGAGGGCAACTCGAACCGGGTCCCGAGAATTCCAGGCGTCCTCGGCAGCTCGG
This sequence comes from Actinomycetota bacterium, assembly GCA_005798285.1. Taxonomy (GTDB): domain Bacteria; phylum Armatimonadota; class SYMT01; order SYMT01; family SYMT01; genus F1-80-MAGs030. The sequence continues at coordinate 32,100 of SYKE01000283.1, read as the reverse complement.
ACCTTGAGCGTGGCGGTCTCCAGAGTAAAGGGTGGGGCGATCACGCGGGGCGCGATCGGGTTCTGTTCCGCCAAGGTGCTTCTCCGTGAAACGCTGAGGTCCAATGGAACCGCGGTCTGCGGATCCCAATCCCCAATGCCCAACGCTGGCCCGTTCTTCGGCCGCCCGTGCTCGGCCTCCAGAATCTGGTTCCTCGGATAGCGGCGCTGTTGGATTTTCCCCCGTCAGGCCGCGTTTGTGGTGGAGTTGAAGCGGCTTTTCTGAATCCTGGGGCTAGCGTCTGACCTGCACATCGCGAGGTGATGGTGGCTTAGGGTACCGCTGCCGCACCCCGGGACTCGGTATCGCGCATCCCGATGGCGTTGGAGCCGCATCACTCCGTCGGATCCGCCGAAAGGTCACGGCGTCGTGTGTCTGCTACTGGTAGAATCAAGTCGTCGGGAACGTCGTTTCCCGCACAGGGCATATGAATCTACCGCTTTACCAGTATCTCTTCGCCGGCCTTACCGCTCCCCGGCCCATCTCACCCCAAACGGAGCATCAACTTGCGGAGGATCCTCGCTATCAGGTCCTGGATTTGAAGGAGTTGTTTGCCGATCCGGACCGCTATCTTGAAGATTACGAGAATGAAACGCTTCTCGGGCCGAATATCCCGGCCAGCCTTTCGGATCGAGCAAACGTTTCTCCAATCCTTCATCGAAGCCCCCTGATCGATGGCGATCTCCAGGAGGTGGCGCAGGCTCTGGTTCAATCGGGGGTGCACAAGCCGATCCACCTGCAGGACGGCACCGAAGTCCCGCTCCGAATCACCGAGCCGCTGATCTCCCGCTACATGAAGCTCCTGCGCCTCGATGTGAAGCTGAAGCCGGGTGTGGCGGAGCAATTGTACGAAGGGCTCAATGAGGATCTGGCGGGCGCCGCACACGCTCTGGCCCGCGAGCGCTCCCTCTCCTTCAGCCTTCGGCAGCGCGCGTTTGCCGATATTGCGGTACACGCGGCTCGGCGAAGGGAATTGGCGGTCGCTGATCTGGAGACTCTGGAGTCGTTCGTGGCCCAGCAGAACGACCTCGACCCGGATGCAGTGCGAGCGGCACTGGCCGACGCGATAGACTCTGCATTCGACGCGTACGAGAAAGCCCGTGGCGGTCGCGCCTACATTTCTCAGGCCGTCGCTGAGCATCACGACTCCCACGGGGCAGGGGAGATCGACGAGGAACTGCTGGCAGCCCGTCGTGGGCACTGGCAACGTCTCATGGCGCTTCAGGAGGATCTCAAGACCTGGGATGGGTTGGGGTAGACCCCCGCAAGTCCCTGGAAGGACTGACGGATGGCAGAGTACCCGCTCACCGAGGAGCAGATCGACTCGTACCGCCGGGATGGTTTCGTCGAGCTTCACGACATCCTCTCGGCGGAGGAAGTGGCTGATCTCAGGGATGCGCTGGAGGAGGCGATGCAGGCGCCCTCAACCAGCGGCGTGGATCGGACCGGGCGATCGGATTATGACCGGGTGTTTCTTCAGAAGGTAAACCTCTGGGCCGATCACGAGGGGGTGCGACGCTTCACGTGTCATCCGAGAATTGCGGAGGTGGCCCGGCGGCTGGCCGGCGCGGATCGGATCCGCCTCTGGCACGACCACGCGCTCATCAAGCCGCACGTCGACAGCAAGCCCTCTCCGTGGCACCAGGATCTGCCCTACTGGCCCATGGAGCAGCAGGGCGCACTCTCTTGCTGGCTCGCGCTCGACGATGTCGACGAGACGAACGGCTGCATGCACTTTGTGCCGAAATCTCACACCTGGGGCAAGCTCGAACCGATCAACCTGATCAACCCGCAGGACATCTTCGGTCTGACCCCCGAACCAGCCGAAAAGGACTTCACGCCTCGGCCGGTCCCCCTGAAGGCGGGAAGCTGCACGTTTCACAACGGTCTCACCTTCCACTACGCACCGGCCAACCGGGGCTCCACGCCACGCCGAGCGCTGGTGATCATCTTCATGCCGGACGGAACCACGTTCAGCGGGAAGTTGCACTGTGTCACCCACGATCTCGGGTTGTCGCCGGGCGATCCGATTATCGGTGAGCGCTTTCCCGTGCTGGCCCCGGTCGGAGTGGGGTAAGGGTGACGTCGTTCGAGTCGATCCCGCTCCCGCCGCGATTTCGGCCGCAGGTTTCACCCGAGATCGCCGCACGGCACTTCTGTGACGTGATGCGCACCCGGAGAACGGTTCGAGAGTTTTCGTCCGAACCGGTTTCCCTGGAGGCCGTGCAGTGGCTTGTGAAGTGCGCGGCCTCGGCGCCGAGCGGCGCCAACAAGCAGCCGTGGCGCTTCGTGTGTGTGTCGGACCCGGGAGTCAAGCGAGCCATCCGGCTGGCGGCGGAAGAGGAAGAGCGAGCCTTTTACGCGGGAAAGGCCGGCGAGCAGTGGTTGGCGGATCTGGAACCGTTCGGCACCGACCCGAATAAGCCATTTCTCGAGGAGGCGCCCTGGCTCATTGTCGTGTTCCGCCTCACGCGGGGCGAGGAAGAGTCGCCGGTCTATTACGGAATGGAGTCGGTCGGCATCGCCGTGGGCATGCTGCTGACGGCAGCCCACTTTGCCGGCCTGGCGACTCTCACCCACACCCCCAACCCGATGTCGTTTCTGAACGAGGTGCTGGGTCGACCGGTCACTGAACGGCCGTACCTCATCATCCCGGTCGGCTATCCCGCCGATAACTGTCGGGTCCCCGTCGCCGCCTTTAACAAAAAGCCCCTGGACGAGGTGATGTTGGTCCGATCCGGGCTCGAGGCCGAGGAATGAGCGAGACCTGCTGCCGGTACTCCGCTTTCACGCAGTTTCGGGTTTCGTGCCTCGGGATGAGATAAGGCGGGGCGGTTGGCCCTCGGGTATGGAACAAGCGCCACGTGTCGCGCTATGGCGCCGCTCTTCAACGTCGGGTCGTTCGTCGAGATGCATGCAGTCGAGCTGGAATCACCCCCCGGTGGGGCGATGCCTGGTCGGCCAGGCGTCGCGAGGGGAAAGCTTCCGGCTGGCGAGGGGCAAGGGGCCAACCCCCGTTTGGTTGAGGACGAGGTCAGCAGCCAGTGACCCCGCAGTAGTCGGGAGCCCCTTGCGGTCGTGAGAGAGCGCGTCCACCGCTGGCAGTTTTGAGGCTCTTAGTTACAGAGGCGTCCGAACCACGGATATGATCAGAGTGCCTCGTTGGGATGGCAACTCTCTCAGTGGATCACGGTGGGATGCAGGACGAAGCCCCGCGAATTCAACTCGCCTCAATCCGGCTGGATGGTGCTCACTTCGACGGGGCTAGTTTGGGCGGCTTTGCCTTCCGAGGGGTCTCACTCCGGTCGGCTTCCCTCCGGCATTGCGACCTCAGGGACTGTGACCTGAGCGGCGCTGACCTCCACGATACAGATCTCACGGGCGCACTCGTGGACTCTTCGACTGTATGGCCCGAGGCCTTCGATTGGAAGCGTGCGGGGGTGCTCGATACCTCCCGCTTCGAGACGCTCGACGGGGCCCGATTCAGTGGCTCTTTCTTCTACGGCTCCGACTTTGAGGATCTCAGCGTATCGCATGCTTCGTTTGAGCCCTCGGCCTTTTACGATGTCCGGTTCCACAACTGTGTCTTCCTGGGTGTCGACTTCCGAAACTGCATCTTTGAGGCGTGCGAGATGCGGGATTGCAAGTTCGGCGGATGCGACTTTTCCGAGTCAAGCCTTTTTGAGACCCGCATCATCAACACGACGTTTTCGGACAGCGTCTTCACAAGCGCTTTCCTGACCACCGACACCCTCTGTGATCAGGGGCTGGAAGAATTCATGGAACGAGGGGCTGTCCTGATCGGGCCCGGATGCGACCTGTCCGGCTTGACGCTCTTTCGGCGGTTCTTTCCGCGCGAAGGGTTGCGAGGCGCCCGGCTCCTGCGCGCGGACCTGCGAGGCTCCGGCTTGTCGCTTCACCAGCTTCAAGAATGCGATCTCAGGTTTTGCATTGCTGGTGAGGAACTTCTCGAGCAGCCCGAGACCGCCGACTTGGAGGAGGCTGACGAGAACAACGAATTCGACGCGACCGGCGCCGGGGACGGAGTCGGCGAGGTGGCTCAGGGCAACCAGTTGGCTTCCGACGGCGAGTTGGAGGCGCAGCACACTGGCTTCGATCAGGATGCCGCGATGGATGAGGGCGAGCGGGCTGAGAAGGTTGCAGAGTACGCTGCGACCCACGATCGCCGGAGAATACTCTCCATCGTAAGTCGACTTCGGTCCTTTCTGGATCACGAGACGGAACGGGATCTCGATCGCTGGCTCGAGACCGATGGATGGTGGACCAGTTGATCCAGGCTGAACGAGCCGACTCCGGCGGCAGTCGGTGCGCGTTGCGGATCAACCCTTGGAGGCGATCCTATGACTGAGAGTGCTGAAGGCCATGGCACGGAGGTCCCGTCGGGAGCGGGTCCGTGCTACGTCATCCAATTCGACGGTGGGGAAACGAGGACGATTCCCAGGCGGGTGTTGTCGGGCGTAAATCTGGACTACGTCTGTTTGGACTACTCCAGGATCTGGGACATCTGCTTCGATGGAGGATCAATGCGCTATGCCAGTCTCAGGTATTGTGACTTGACGGGAACCGACTTCTCAAAGCTGGATCTCACCGGAGTCAATCTCGAAGGCGCTTACACCCTCGGGCAGACGGTGTGGCCGGAGGACTTTCCAACTCACCTTCATCGGTTCATCAACTTCGAGGCTTCCGAAGCCGCACGGGGGATGCGGGGCATCCGCCCGTGTCCTTTTACAGGTCCCTTCTCCGAGTCGAGCGAGGGTTTGGACTTCTCACAGGGCGAGTTTCGAAGATGCTGGATGGAGGATGTGACCTTCAAGGGGTGCAGATTTCAAAAGTGTAAGTTCGTCGCTTACAAGTTCGAGCGGTGCCGCTTTGAGGAATGCAGCTTCGACGAGTGCGTGCTGTCAGAGTGCCTTCTGGTTGACACGGAATTCGTAAACTGCAGTTTCCGGGGAGCATTGTTGACGAGTTGCAGAATGCTTCGCAACGGTGAACAGTTGAACCTCATGGCTTTGGGGCGGGGGGCCGAGCTGTTTCCAGGTGCTTTTATTCGTTGGGTCCCCGGGCTGAGCGGTCGTCCCAGATCTTTGCAAGAGGGTTCCCTTGTGGGGAGAGATCTCTCCGGCGTCGATCTGCGAGGGTACGCGCTTTCGGTCGCGGAGACCAACTCGTCGAATCTCGCCGGCGCAAGGCTAGATCGGTCCTCGCTCGTGTCGCTTGCGATGGATCGGCTGGATGGCCCCGACGACGCGGCGCCGGACTCGGAGTTGTACACCCCGATCGAGTTCACCAGGCTCTGCTCTCTAAAGCCCTTCGAAGACATCCGAATAACGCCCAACGGCTTTCTCCCGAAGGGTGCTGACTGCGGTTGAGGTCCTTCAGGAGGCGGACTGGTCAGGGCCCGCTGCTCGCGGCGGACCAGAGTCGTTCGGACAGGGCTTCGAGGCGAGGTAGGTCTTCGGGAAGGATGTAGCCGCTGCGGCGAAGCCGTTCCGCGTGAGCGCTGAAGCGGGCGCGGTACGCCTCGTGGGAGGGGTACCGCTCTGAAACGCTCGGGCGCGGGTCCCCGCTTTGGGCACGGTCCGCGGGGGTTTTGGGGAACGGGATGTAGCCGCCGGTGAGGCCCAGAAGCTCAGTCGGGGCTCCGATGGAGGGGTCGCGCAGGTTCCACCCGGTAAAAGTTCCGAGCGGCACAGCGACCGAGGGCAGCAGGAGCATCCCGCGCTCGTTGCCGTCGGGTCCCACGGTGGGCGCCAGAACGGTGTAGTCTCCCCGATGAACCGGGGGCTGCCGATCGATGATGCCTTCGCGCTCGAACCGATTGCCGAAGTCCAGCCATTCGGGCTGATGGATGACGGTGGGAAAGGCGACGTCCGGGAGGGCCGGCCACCCGAGACGGGAGGGCTCCGGCGGGGCGAGCGTCCCGTCTGAGATTCGTGGAACGACGCTGGGTGGTGGTGTTGATCCGTCCGTTATCCAGCGGTCCAGCGCCAGAAGCAGCGCTCTGAGGAGGGGCCGATAGTCGGTGGGGTTGGCGGACAGGGAGCCCCGCGAACGAGGAGACGGAATTCCGGAGCCGGCGCCGTGCTGTGCGCCGCCGAAGGCGTACACCCTCACATTATCCGGAAGCTCTGCATCAAGCTTTCCGGACGGGTCGGTATGAACCAGGGAAGCCGCGCGGTGCCAGTACTCGGCCGACGTCTGGGTGTGGATGATCCGCGGAATGGTCTGGGACGCACGGGAGGCTGCGAGTAGTCCGTCGGTGCGGCTGCTCCAGGGGTCCATCGAGTCGCCGTAGGTGAAGGGGAAGCGGTCGACCGGATACGTGTGGTGATCGTGCTGGCCGGAGTGGCGGGTGGGGGAGGCGAAGCGGTGGTTGAAGCTGCCGCGACCGCCGCCGGCGACGTGGGGGAACAGACCCTCAAACACGACCTTTCCGGACTCGTCGGCGTTGAATCCGTCGTGGAGGAAGGTGCGGAGCAGGCGGCCGCTCTGGGAGACGCCGAACCCGATTGCCTTGCGGATGGACGGCTCGCCGTTGGCCCCCCGAAGCGGGTTCCTGTCTGAGGCGTCGCTCTTGAGGAACGAGACCAGATCCCGGATCCCGGCCAGACCCAGCCCCTGGACGATGGGATCCCGGGCTTCGTAAACGAGTTCATAAAGCCGTCCCGGCTGGAAACCGGCGTTGAGCTCCAACTCAATCAACGGAAGTTGTCCCGCAGACCCCTCGGCCGCCATCGGGGCAACACGGAGCGACCACTGGTCTCTTGGGATCGCGGTCCGGGGATCCTTCTCGCGTACCCGGACAGTTAGGGTGGCGTTCCGAATGCCGCGCTCGGTCGGAATGTAGCTGCCCATGTTGGCCCAGTGGGCAATGCTCAGGACCTTCGCGGGTTCATCGGGCGCCATCTCCGCCCGAACCAATCCGGTGATGGGCTTGCCGTTTCGCGATGCCGTGGGAACGTGGAGACGAAGGCGCCCTGGCGTGGGCAGCATCTCGCCGATCCATCCGCTCGACAACACCGCGTAGCCCTGACGCATCAGGAAGTCGTCGGCTCCGTTATTGAACATCCCGGGCGCGGTCATGCCGCCCCGATTGTTCACATCGTAAAGGAGTGTGGGCCGCATGCGCTCGCGGTTGACGGGAACCTGAAGCTCGAAGTCCGCCGAGAAGCGAACGCGGCCCTTCGGGTCTCTCGGGGCGAGGCGCACATCTCTCACCGGTTGGTTCGCAGGCACCCTGGGATCGACGCTGAAGTCGATGCGTCCCCGGAGCCGCTCGTAGCTGCCGACCCCCGGATAGATCCGGCCGCCGTTCAGCGGTTCGCGGCTGCTGACGTGGATCGCGGTCACCTCGGCGGACGCGGAGGAGGGGAGCAGCAGAGGGAGCGCCAGCACCAGAACCGCGGATGCTCCTCGGGTGAGGGTTCGGAAGGAGAATGGCTCCGTGCTCGGCAGCGGGTTCTTCAACGAGAGCAGCCACGTGAGGGCCAGACTGGTGAGACAAGAGTACGTAATGACCCACGCGAACGAGAATGGGATGTTCCAGAGCGGCTTGAGCAACGCCAGCACCAGCGCCAGGATCCCGCCGACGATCACTGCCGGGATGACACTCGCCGCTGTTGCCCGGCGAATGAACATCCCGGCGAAGAACAAAGCTCCCATCGGGCCGACTGCCCAGTTGAACGCCGCGGGCAGGATCTCGATGATGTTGGCGCCGCGTGCCTGGAGCCCGCCCACCCCCAGCGCCGCTACCGTGATCAACGCTCCGAAAACCACCGTGTAGCGTCGAGCGATCGCCAGTTCCTGCTTTCCACCGGAGCCGTCGCTGGGTTGGCCCAGCAGATCGAGAGTGGTGACTGCCGACAGAGAGTTGACCCCGGAGTCGATGGTGGACATCGCTGCCGCCAGGAGGGCACAGATCAGCAGGCCTCCGGCTGCGGGCGGCAACTGATTCGCAATGAAGTTGGGGAAGAGGCTGTCGGCGCCGCTGCCCGTCTCGACATTGAGCTTCGTGGCGGCCAGCAGTTCAGGCTTTCGCGAATAGAAGGAGAAGAGCGCGAGACCGCAGACTCCCAGCAGCAGACTGAGCATGGTGTTCGCCACGGCGTTCACGAGGGCCGACTTCCGCGCGGCTTTCAAATCCGGCAAGGTGAAGATCCGCTGCATCGCGATCTGGCTGCCGTTTGCGGTGCAGATGTGCCAGAAGAAGGCGTTGAGCGCCACGCCGACGGTGGAAATGCGGTGCATGGGGTTCAGGTCGAATACCGTGACGCTGGTCTTCTGGACCTGATTGGCGTCTCCCCACCAATCTCCCAGGTTCGTTCCTGTTGCGAAGGCGACGAACCCGAGGGTGAAAAAGGCTCCGGCGAACATGATGACCGCCTGCACGACGTCGGTCCAGATGTCGGCCCGGATGCCGCCAAGGGTGGTGTAGACGACGCCGACAAGGCCCAGACCAAGGATGAGCACCTGAACATTCCACTGGGTCATGTCCGCGATGCCCCGGGCGGCGGTGTAAACCACCGTGGCCATCCAACCAATGCCGTTGCAGGTGAACAGCAGGGCGCCGAGAAGCCGCACTCGCCGATCGAAGCGCCGTTCGAGATACTCGTAGGCGCTGGTGATGCGCAGGCTCGCTACAAACGGGAACGTGATGAACCAGAGGACTCCCAGCGTGAACGGCACCGAGACGAGTTGGGTGAAGTAGCCGACGCCGTTCTTGATGACCTCTCCGGGAACGGCCAGATAGGTGATGGTCGATGTCAGGGTCGCGAGCGTGGAAAGCCCCACCGCAAGCCAGGGCATCTTTCGCCCCCCGACAAAGTAGTCTTCGGTGCTTTCTTGCTGGCGGGCGAAGTAGAGCCCCATCCCCAGCATCCCCAACATAAACAGCGCCACCACCACGTAGTCCGCGGTATCCAGGTGATTCACGTGCCAGCCCTCCGGTGCACAGGCACGTTGGCCGACCGGCCCCCCACAACCTGCCGTCGCTCCGTGAGGAGGTCCGCTTGAGGAACGCTCCTGGGCTCACGTCGCCCCGTGGGCCGATCGGCGCGTCGCGAGAGAAGGGGTCAGGGTCTCGCTGGCGGAAAGTTAGTCCCATCGTCGCTCCCCCGACGTCTTGGGTTGCTCCTCAGCGAGGCCTGGGTGGTGGCTGTGCACCGTTGGAAAATCGAGATGCTCGGCGGATTGCGAATCGTCGGCGAACGCACGATTCATGACCGGTTCCGAACTCAGAAGACTGGCGCGCTTCTTGGGTTTCTGGCTTATCATCGCGGAGTTGAGCACAGCCGCGAACAACTGGCGGACCAGTTGTGGCCGGAGGATCACCGGGACGCGGGCCGCCACAAGCTAAGTGTTGCTCTCTCCGCCCTCCGGTCTCAGTTGGAGCCCCCGGGTACGCCCGACGGATCCATCCTCAAGACGGGTCGGCTGAACGTGAGCCTGTGCGCGACGGAGGTTGCGACGGATGTCGATGAACTGATTCAGGCGTGGGAGCAGTTTCGCACCCTGCCTCCGGGCGCCATTCCCGAGTGTCCGCTCCGATGCGTTGTCGCTGGATACCGGGGAAAGCTCCTGCCCGGCAGTTACGAGGAGTGGGTCTACCCAGAGCAGGAGCGACTGCAGGGAATCTACTTTCAGGCGGTTCACCACCTGGTCGACCTGCTGATGCAGCGCGGCGAATACCAGGCCGGGTTGGATGCGGCGCTGGCATCGCTTCGCCACGACGCGGCTCGCGAGGAGACCCACCGTCAGATCATTCGAATCCATCTCAAGCGGGGAGACGTCGCTGCTGCTCGCAAGCAATTTGAAGTGCTTGCGTCCCGACTGTGGAACGATCTAAGCGTTCGGCCCTCCCGAGAGACACTGGCGCTCCTCTTCCCGGACAGTCCCGATTTGCAGCTTCAGCCGGCTCTTGTGGCGGCTGATCGAGGGAGCCAGGTCGGGCCGGAGATTGAGCCTGTGGGAGGGGTGGTTCCACTGGCGTCTCGGTTCTACATCGACAGAGCCGCCGACCACGATCTGAGCCGATCGCTGGAGCGACGCGATAGCATTGTGCTCCTCAAAGGCACGGCACAGGTCGGGAAGTCGTCTTTGCTGGCGCGTGGGTTGGATCAGGCCCGGCGGGAGGGCTCCAGGGCCTTCCGGACCGACTTCAGACTCCTGAATGAGGAACGACTCGCCTCGGCCTCGGCGCTGCTGCACTCACTTGCTGATAGCCTCGCGGAGCAGAGTGGACTGCCCCAGCCCAGGTGGGACGAATGGGTCTCCTTCGGTGGTCCCAACCTGGCCTTCAGCCGTTTCCTCAAACAGGAAGTGCTTCGCGTCAGCGAGTCTCCAGCGGTGTGGGGGCTGGACGGCGTAGATCGGCTCTTCAGCTATAGCTTTGGGACCGAGGTGTTCGAACTGATCCGTTCGTGGCACAACGAGCGGGCCTTCGATCCCGACGGGCCCTGGTCCCGGCTCACCGTGGTGATTGCCTATGCCACTGAACCCCACATGTTCATCACAGACCCTAACCGCTCTCCCTTCAATGTCGGGATCCGGCTTCAACTGGTCGACTTCACGATGGAGCAGGTGTCGACGCTGAATCGCCGTCACGGCAGCCCGGTAAAGAGCACTGCCGATCTCGAGAGACTTGTCGCAATGGTGGGAGGACACCCGTATCTGGTACGTCGTGGCCTGCGAGAACTGGCCAGCGGCGCCACAGATCTCGGCCGGCTCGAGGCAACCGCGCCCCGGCGCGATGGGCCCTTTGGCGATCACCTGGTCAGAATCCACGAACTGCTGGGGCGCGACCCGGAGCTCTGGCGCACCACCGAACGGGTGGTCGCCGGCGAGAAGAGCGTCGGCCGCGAGGAGTTCTTCCGGTTGAGAAGTATGGGACTCATGTCCGGGGAAACGGAGCGAGCAGTCTCCTTCAGGTGCGGTCTCTATCGGAGCTACCTGGAGAATGAAATGGGCCGATGAGGGCGCCGCCCGCTCTGAGAGGGTGCTGAGAGAGTCCGCCGGACAAACTGGCGCGGGATGACCTCAGGTGCGTCCGGGCCGCGAACAGAATGGTGGATGGCCGGGCGCCGCCAGAGATCCGGAGAGAGCACGCGTTGTGAGCGCTACGGGACAGAGCTTCTTCATAGCCGGGGGAGTGCTGCGTCACGATGTTCCCTCGTACGTCGAGCGGGAGGCTGACCGGCGTCTGCTCAGTTCGCTGCTCCTCGGCGAAGTGTGCTACGTACTCACCACGCGTCAGATGGGGAAGTCCTCGCTGATGGTGCGAACAGCTACTCGACTTCGCAGCGTTGGGGTGCGCTCAGCCATTCTGGACCTCTCAGGCCTCGGGCAAAACCTCACGCCGGAGCAATGGTACGAGTGTCTGGTTCTGCAATTGGGGAGCCGTCTTGGGATAGAGGCGGACGTCATCGATCACTGGAAGGCACAAGCCGGGAGGGCCCCCCTTCATCGCTTTCTTTCGTGTTTGAGAAACGTCGCACTGCCGAAGGCGATCGAGTCGTCGGGTTGCGCTCGGGAGACCACAGCCACCGGCTCCGCTCCGGCGCCGCCATCTCTCGTGGTCTTCATGGATGAGATTGACGCCGTTCGTAGCCTTCCGTTTCCCACCGACGAGCTCTTCGCGGCCATTCGCGAGTGTCACAGCCGGCGCGCCGACGATCCTCGGTTGAAGCGTCTTACCTTTTGCATCCTGGGTGTTGCATCGCCGTCGGACCTCATTCGCGATCCGAGAACCACCCCCTTCAACATCGGACACCGGATTGCCATCTCCGACTTTAGCGGTGACGAGGCAGCTCCTCTCGCCGCAGGATTCCTTTCGGACGTCCCGGAGGCTCTGGCCGAGAGGAAGACACGACCACGAACAGTCGTCTCCCTCGCGCAGAGAGCTTTTGCGCAACTGCGTGGAGCAGGGGCGAGGAAGATTCTGCGGAGAGTACTACATTGGACTGGCGGCCACCCGTACTTGACCCAACGGCTATGCCTCACGGTCGAGACCAGGCTGCGCGCCAGGAAAGGGCGAATCGGGCTCAAGGAATTGCTTCTCGGGGCGGGAGAGGTAGACCTGGCTTGCAGAGAACTCTTCATTGATACCGCTGCTCGAGACTCTGATGACAATCTGATCTTCGTTCGGGAGCGGATCCTGCGGGTTGATCCGAAATCGGGGGAGCGAGACGAAGCGGTCTCGGCAATCCTCGACCGCTACTGCCTGGTCCTTCGTCGAGGATCGATACCCGACAGCGACCGGGACTCACTCCTGGAGTCGCTCAAACTCGCCGGCATCGTTCGTTCCGAGAACGGCCGCCTCAGGGTTCGAAACCGGATCTACGCCAACGTATTTGATCGACGGTGGGTGAACGACCATCTCCCGGACGCAGAACTCCGTCGGCAGCGCAGAGCCTACCATCGGGGAGTTGCACGAGCCACGGGCCTCGCCTCGCTGGTCATCGTGGCTCTGGGCACGCTCTCCGCGGAAGCCATCCATCAGGCGTCCGCGGCAAGACGAGCGCAGGCCAGGGCTACCGCCGCCGCGAGTGTGCTCCGAACGCTGTCGGAACAGCAAGCAGAGTTGAACACGGCCCTGCGCGCCGCGTCCCTACAGGCCGGGATCCAGAGACAAGCCGCCATCCGTGAGAAACAAAGAGCGCTCGATCTGGCGAGCCGTGCTTTTCGGCTGGAACGGCGATCATCCGAGCAGGCTCGAATCGCCCGGCAGAAGTCGATCGCGTTGGATGCGAGCCTGAAGCGTGGCGATCGCTTGCTCGGGGCGATCAGAACCTCCGCGGCGGCCAATCTGATCCGGATCGGGGAACCGTTTCGCGCCCTGGCGGAACTTGCTTCTGCGATTGGCCGACCCTCTAACCCGGGTCAAGATGACCTGAACCGGCTGCGAATCGGCGCTTTGCTCCGCTACAGCCCCGGAGTGACACGAGAGTTACGTGTGGGTCTGGCCGAGGCAAGTGAACGCATCAGTCCGGATGGGTCTGTGGTAATGGTTCAGTTGCCCAGCAAGGAGATAAGGGCTCGCCAGATTCTGTCCGGTGCATGGCTTAGCCCTCCAGTCAGGGTGGCTCCGGGGCGAGACACCTTGGCCTTTAGTCCGGACTCAACTCGTCTGATCGTGGTCACGAGCGATGGGCTGCGGTGGTTCGATCTGGAGCGAGGAGGCGAGATCACTCTTCCCATCCGGCTGTCTACCCTTCCCGACCGGGTCATGGTGTCCGCCGGCGGGAAGCGAGTACTGCTTCAGCGCGGGGATGCGGTGCTGGGGCTTTGGGACTTGTGCTCGGGCTTCAACTTGCTCTCACCCGGGCAGAATGTCCGGGGAGTGGCGGTCCTCTCACCGGATGGCGCACGTCTTGCGCTGTTGCAAGAAGGGTCCATCGAGGTTCGACACTTCCCCGCGATTTTGAATTCGTCGCGAGGGAACGCGCCCCCAGCTACCGGAGGTTCTCCAAAGTCCTCTGTGGGGCCGCCATTCAGGGAGCGCGTGGTAAAGCTCCAGCACGCTGCGGAGTCGTTTCTCCATCACCTTCGGTTCAGCCCCAACTCCACTCGTCTTCTCGCCGTCGCCCACACCGGCGGAATCGGGCGCGTGCTGGTCTGGGATACGTCTACGGGTGAGCGCGTGGGAACTGCGGCGGGAGAAGCAGCCCTGCGCTATCGTCCCAGCTTCAGTCCCGACGGGTCCCGCGTTGCGTTCGTCGATTTGGGCAACCGAGCCCTGATCTGGGATCCGGCCCACGAGCGAATCCCGGCTGTAGCCCTTCAGCATCGTGGTTTCGTCAGCGAGCTAGCGTGGAGTGAGGATGGCGCCGCGGTCGCGACGACAAGCAACGATCGGAGCGCACGGGTCTGGGATGCCACGACAGGGACCCCATTGACGCCCTATCTACCTCATCCTGCGCCAACGGTACAGCCCCGGTTCTCCGCCGACGGATCGACTCTGGTAACGCTGGACGGAACGGGACTCCTTCGAAGCTGGGATTGGGCGGCGCCCCAGATGCCGGATGCGATCCTGGGGGAATACGGCAACGTAAGAGACGCGAGCATCAGCTCAAACGGCGACGCTGTCGCCACGTGCGACTTTGATTGGAGCGCCCGCATCTGGTCCTGGCGGACCCTCAAGCCCCTCACAGCCCCGCTCGAACACAATGGTAGAGTGGTGGATATCGCATTCGACCCACACGGACGCTGGTTAGCCGTGAGTTCGGATGACGAGACCGTCTCGATTTGGGATTCCCCAAAGGGGAACCGGTTGTTCAGGCTCCCGATCGGGGGCCCATCCTGTGCGTTGGCAGCCAGCCCTGACGGCCGAAAAGTGGCCGTGCTGCGGTTGGATGGCCGATTCCGAGTTTGGGCCGTTGCAACTGGAGAGGTCATCCTTTCCGGCCGGTTTGAACTTGAGCCGTTTGGCTCGGAACCGTTGACCTTCGACTCGACCCTCCTTTTTGCGCCAAATAGCCAGTCGATTGCGTGTACATCCAGGAATTCGAGGCGGGTGGTTGAGATCCGCCTCGCCCCAGGTTCGCGCCCGCGTGTGTTGCAAGTTGAGTTCAATCCGGTTGAAATCAAGTACAGCCCTGACGGCAACTGGCTGGCCATTGGCGGCGGCGGTGGCGCGACCGTACTCCGCACTTCAACCTGGCGCGCCGAGGCATCGCCGATCAACGACACCGTCGTCAGGGTCGTCCGGTTTAGCGATGATGGTCGACGGCTGCTGGTGGGCGCCGACGATGGAACCGTGAGCCTTTTTGACGTCCCGAGATGGAAGCGAGTGGGACCCGGCGGACAGTTCTCGTCGGCCGTGTTTGCGGCCGCGATAAGTGCGGATGGCAGAGTGGCTGCGTGCGGAACCGACGATGGCCGAGTGGTTGTCTGGGACATCGGCAGTGGGGAGATGGTTGCTCCCGTGTGGAACGCCGGCGCCCGGATTCGCGACCTGCGGTTTGGTCCGGGCTCAGCCCAGGAAGTGCTTGTGCGGACCGAAACCGGCGTAGCATCCCTGTGGCGACTTCCAACCGAGACTCGATCCGGCGAGGCGCTGGTCCGAAGTCGACTGCTGAACGGAGAAGTGTCCGGCGGACGAGAGGGTCTCGTACCTATTCATGTGGCACGCACTCCAGCTCTGAGCCACGACGACTCAAAGCTGCGCGAGAACCCATACCGCGCCTTTCTACAAGCGCGTGCTGACCGGCTCTTGAGCCAGGGCCAGAACGAACTCGCGCTGAAGTCCCTTGATCTGCAATTGATCGGTTTCCCGCGTGACATGCAGGCAAGGGCCTTGCGGTCCTACCTTCATGGGCTGATGGGATCCTGGGACGAGGCGGACAGCGACCACCGCTGGCGGGGATCCGGCGCATCCTGCATTCTGGTTCTCGCGGCACGAAATCAGCTACGGCGCCTGCCAGGCAGAGCCCCTCGAGGATTGATGCTCCCCCCGGAGTGCCACTTCGCGCTCTTCTTGCCGCCAGGCGTGACCCGGTTGAGGCTGATGCCCAGGGCCGAGCCCCTGGTGCCCGGCGTGCCAACCCCGGCCACGCCCCGGCTCCAGATCGAGCGTGCAGGCCGAACCCTCGCGGATGTCGCTCCTCCACCGGGAGCGGCCCTCCCCGAACTCCGGATTCCCCTCTCGGGCGCCACGATGATTGTGTTCAAGGTGGGGCGGAAAGAACCGGAAGGATACTCCCCCTGGTTGGAACTTCGAGACGGCCGGGTAGAGTTCGAGAATGGCCGCAATTTGTGGCTCGATGAACTCCCAATTGTTCCCATAGGCCACCTCTGAAGTCCTCGCTGGAGATGGCTCTGAGAGCCTGCTGAGAGACTCGAGGGACCGGGTGTCTGAGAGGCTGCTGAGACTGTCACCCGACCATCCTTGCCCCAGAGGACGCGCTCCTGCGTCGTCTCCAGTCCGGCGGCAGTGACGCCAGGCTTCGTCCAGGGGCTTTGCTGGGATCAGCCGGACTCTCTTATCGCGCCAGGTGTGAGGGTGGAGATGAGCCAGCCATTGAGTGACAGATTGGAAGCGGAACTCAGTCTGCTTCGAAAGACGAACGAACAGTGCCGCAGATCGAGCCGGGTAGCTTACCTCGCCGCGGTGACCAGCATTCTCCTGGGGGTTCTCTTTTACACTGCGGCCCCGGGACAGGCACAGAGCACGGGTGGGCTCCCGGCTCTGGAGAAGCGGGTGGCCGCCCTGGAAGCCCTCGTAACGTCGCTCCAGATCGAGCTGGCGAACATTGAGTTGACGCCGGGGCCGCAGGGTCCCGCCGGACCGCAAGGCCCGAAGGGCGACACGGGAGAGACTGGAGCTCAGGGGCCCGCTGGGCCGCAGGGTCCGAAGGGCGACACGGGAGACACCGGAGCCCAGGGACCCTCTGGGCCGCAGGGTCCCGCAGGAGCGGGTTTTACTCCGGCACAGATCGCTGCCCTGACCTCGCTCTCCGACACGTTCCTTGGCTACTTCAGCCGGACGGGAACAAACATTTACCTCACTGGCGCCAATCTGAACATTGTGAACGGACTGGGCAGCACCACTTCGACCAATGGCGTAGGCAATCTGATCCTCGGCTACAACGAGCTCAGGGGGTCCGGTGATGATCGCAGTGGATCCCACAATCTGGTCGCGGGTCGCTCGAACAACTTCTCCAGTTACGGCGGCATCGTCGTTGGATGGCAGAACCAGACCTCGGCTCCATACGCTTCCGTGATCGGCTACAACAGCACCGCCGCCGGATTTGTCTCTCTCGCGCTGTCCGGAAACAACTACGCGGGAGGCTACATGTCTGCGGTGACCGGAGGGTCGGGAAACCAGGCTACCGGCAGCTTCTCCTCCGTCAGCGGTGGACTGGGATGTCAGGCCTTCGGGGACAGCTCGGCGATCAGCGGCGGGCACGACAACCGAGCCTATGGGTCCCGATCCTCGATCAGCGGCGGGCGCCAGGGCCAGGTCTACGGAGAAGGCTCTTCGATTTCCGGCGGCGAGTACAACGTCGTTGGCTCCGGCGCCAACTGGGGTTCGATCTCCGGCGGGCGAAGCCGAGGAGTTAGCGGCCTCCATGACTGGGCCGCCGGATCTCTGTTCCAGGACTTCTAGCTCTCCGCTGAAGGGCCCGAATGTCCAATTCTCATCGGCCTGGAGACCTCCGCTGCAATCACTGCGGAGGTCTCTCTGTTGGAGAAGCATAAGGTGTTGAACTCCTCTCTTGTCCGAGCGTGTTTGCAGCGATGCAGAACAGCTCTTTTCAGATCTGCCGCGTGCCTGCGAGTTGGAGCGTCGCAGTTGAGTTCGGGCGGCCGCCTTCGGCGGGGCCTGGTCTCTGGGCTCCTGGTCGTATCCATGTCGTGCCTTGCCGGTGCTGCCGAGGCGGGAGTGATCTATGTGCGACCGGGAGGAAACGACGCCGCCGATGGCAGCTCCTGGGCGCAGGCTAAGGGATCGCTCTGGGCAGCCACCACCAGCGCGATTTCCGGCGACGAGGTGTGGGTTGCAGAAGGAACCTACCCCTACACCTTCGCAATGATCGGCCCTGGCGTGTCCGTGTATGGCGGCTTCCAGGGCACGGAGACGCAGCGATCCCAGCGGGATTCGGCGGCCCACGAGACGATCCTCACGAGCCCCTACTGGACGACCGTGTTCTTTCCGAACAACGGAGGAGCCACCCGGAGGATCGACGGGGTGACCATTCGCGACTCGGTCAACGCCGTCTACTCGGACAATGCGCCGAGCATTGTGATCGCCAACAATAAGATCCTGAACAACCGGAATCCCAACGGCTACGGAGCCGGAGTGACTCTGTTCGGAGGGACGGCGCTGGTTGAGAACAACCAGATCGATGGTAACCAGGGGACCCGACACGGTGGCGGGATCGAGGGATACTGGTGCCAGGCCACGGTTCGCCGGAACACCATCACGCGGAACAGATGCACCATCCATGGCGGCGGTATCGGCTTCTGGTACCGCTACATTGTGCTCGAAGACAACGTGATCACCGACAATGTTGCAGATGGATGGATGGGCGGGGTCAATCTCGCTTCAGGCGGCGCCGTCCGAAGAACCACCATTGCGCGGAACAGAGCGACCTCAGACGGAGGGATCGCCCTGGCGGATGGGGCAGCAATTGTAGAAGAGAACACCATCCTGCAAAACGTCTCAACCTACTCGGGGGTTGGGGGTCTCTCCTTACGCAACGTTGACGCTACCGTGGCGCGGAACACGATCTCCGGGAACACATCTCCCTATGTGGGAGGGCTTCGGGTCGTGTTTGGTGTGGCGCGGGTCTCTGAGAATCGACTGACGGGCAACGGCGGCGGGTGGGGCGGCGGAGGGCTGTTGGGGGACCGGTGCACCATTCAGGCCACGAGCAACGTAATCCGGGAAAATGTCTCCAACTCGGACACGGGCGGTGCGGTTACCTACAGCGTCAACCTGACGGCAACCGGCAACGAGATTCGCGGCAACCGGGGCTACGTGGGTGGCTTGCGATGTTCCGGCGGCGCCGCGGAACTCCGTGGAAACACGATCACGGGGAATTACGGATCCTACGTCGGGGGGCTCTTGCTGGCCGACGGTGCAGCCACGGTGATCGACAATCAGGTCTCCGGGAACGAAGGCAACACGGGAGGCGCTGTCCTATCGGTGGTCAATGGAGCGTTTTCTCGAAACCTCTTCTGGGCCAATCACGGATGGTGGATCGGGGGCCTGGAATGTCGCTGGCAGACTCCGGATATCCTCGCGAATACGATCGTGGAGAACGTCTCCGATAACATCAGCGGCGGCCTCGAGGTCTACCGATGCAATCCCACGGTGGCGAACAACCTGATCGCCAGAAACCGAGCCCGGCAGCATGCTGGAGTCGGGGTTGGTGTGGCGTCTCCCCGGCTCATCAACAACACAATCGTTGCTAACCAGGGGTCGGCTGCGATGTCTCTCTGGGAGTCCAGGCCGTTTCTCGGCAACAATGTCATCGCTTTCAACCAGGGTGGGATCTGGGCGAGCTATCCCGACTGGCCGTCGCTGAAGAACAACTGGGTCCACAACACGGGCTGGAACTACGGCGGTCTGCCGGCCGGAGCGGGAGATCGGCAGGCCGATCCCTGTCTGGTCAACCTCGCAGGGGGAGATTACACCCTTCGGGCCACTTCCATGGCCATCGACTCAGGGGATAGCAGCCTCGTGGACTCTGCCTGGACCGACCACAGCGGTCTGCCGCGGCTTGCCAATGCAGGCGTGGATGCGGGGGCCTTTGAGTTCCAGGGACCGCGCGACTTGAGCACGCCCACGACGACTGCGGGGATAACGCCGGAGCCCAACGCCAGCGGGTGGAACAACGGACCGGTCACGGTGACTCTCTCGGCCTCCACGCCACACGACGAAGGAGTAACGAGCGTTCACTACCGAGCCGTGGGCGCGCAGACCATCGCCGCAACGTCGGTCGCCGGAGACCGAGCTGTATTCCCGATCACAGCAGAGGGCGTCACGACGGTGTACTACTATGCCGTCGACCACTGCGGCCATGTGGAACCCGAGCGGTCGCTCGTCATTCGCATCGACCGCACGTCGCCGGAGCTTCTGTTGAGCTCCGATACTACCGAGTTGTGGCCACCCAACGGCAAGATGGTTCCGGTAACCATCTCCGGCCGCCTGGTAGACCTCGCTGCGGGAGTTGATCCCAACAGCGTGACCTATCACGTAACGGATGAGTACGGGGAGATCGGCGGCGATGGCGCTCTGTCCGTGGACCCAGAGGGCCGCTTCGCCTTCTCGGTGGACCTGCGGGCCAGGCGGGACGGCGCCGACGACAAGGGCCGTGTGTACACCATCACCGTCACCGGCAGAGACGCCGCCGGGAATGTCAGCTCTCGTGCCGTGGTCGTGGTTGTTCCTCACGACCAGCGCAAGGAGAAGTAGCGGGCTGGCGGAGCGCATCGGCTCCGTCGGTGAGTGGATGGGAGCGTTGGGCAGCCAACGCTCCCGTCCTTGTTCTTGAGTACTCCAGTGGGTGTCGCTCTCGAGGCCGCGGAGCGACTCATGCGGAGTTGGCGCCGGAGGTCACCGGCGTCGCTCGAGTTGGGGCTAGCATCGGAACGCCTTCATCGGGAACGATGACGATCGGGGTGAAGCGTACGGTCAGTTGGGCTTTCGGAAACTTTTAAACTGCTTCCAGAATGCGAGACGCCGCTCCGCCGAGTTGACGATGCGGGTAAAGACCAGGTTCGTCTCGTCATACTCCATCCGGATCAACCAGGAATGAGCGGCCCGTGGCGCCAGGCTGCCCGAGACGCAGGTGGGCTCGTTCGGACCGAGGGGACCCGGAGCCGGGAGACTCCCGCCTTCTGCCGCGGTCCATTGGGATCGAAAGCGATCCATATCGGCCGCGAGCGGATACATCGGCGACACGAAGACATCTCGCAGTAGCGGGCGGACTCGCGGGGGCCCCAGGGCGTCGACGAAGTTCCGCCGGGCGCTGTTGGGAGCCGCGTGAAGTCGAACCCGGATCGGGGGTTCCGGTTTGAGAATCTCACGGAGACCGGCGACAAGGTACTCGGTGTCTTCCAGTCCAAGCTCGGGTTCGATCCGCTGCAGAGCGCCGCCTGGAAAGCCGGACATCATTACCACCGAACGAAACGTGGCAGGATCAAGTCCGGCGGAGTACAAGGCTCTGCAGAGCCGAAGCGCGAGCAACGCGTCCTCCACTTCTTCTCGACTCGTCATCGGCGGTTGACGAAGACTCACACGGGGCGACATCGCGCTCATCAGGCGCTGGAACGAGAGCGTGTCCATCCGCAGGTCCTCGTCCGGGCTGGATGGCGCGACCAGGGGGTGTTGCAGGATCTGGGTGACGGTTTGCCGGAGGCGGTCTTGGAGTCGGGGGGCGTACCGAAAACGCCTGCCGCGGTCGTCCGCCAGGAGCTTCTCCAGGGCGTACCAATTGTCTGAGGCCCCCACCGTGGCCCAGCGAGTTTCGGCGGGTAGCGGGCGAAGCGTGAAGGCGACCACCATGAGCCAGAAGCCGATGCGGATAGCCCACGCGGCCTGCTCGCCGATCCACCGGCTGCGGCTCTGCCGAAGTTCCAACCGGAGGATGAGCAGCGTCAGAAGCAGCCCCTCTACCAGCGCGGTCGCGAGGAGGTACGGCTTTTCCAGGCTGCGGATCCCCAGAAAGTACTGCACCCATCCGGCGATGACGCAGGTCCCGATGATCCCTCCCGATCCCAGGGTCCACCACACCACTGAAGCGCGGATGCCGGAGTATCGGAGAACAGGGACGGCGCAGAAACCCACCACCGATCCCACGACAAATCCCGTGACGAAGGTCGCGGGAGTGAACTCGAAGTTCCAGCCGGAGAGGGCGAGGCAGCCGCAGAACAGGCCCATGAAGATCACACCGACGCCGGCGTTGGCGTGCTGCCGGGCGACCCATCGATCCTGGCTGTTGGATTGCACCGTACAACTCGTCATCAAGAATCCTTCGTTTGTCTTATGGGCGGGCTGATCGCTCCGACGGCTTTGCTGTTTGTTGGAGGGCGACGGCGGGGTTTCCTCGACTGCGGATCACGCATCGCGTCATCCGGCTTAGAATTGCGATGCCGGATGACGCGACCATCGCGAGGAACACCCAGCGCTGGGCCCAGTCCGCGCCGAGGGGGTGTTCCAGAACACAGGTGACGCTGGTGATGGCGCCGGCGGCGAGGATGCCCATCAAGCCGAGCCCGAACGCCCGCGTGAGGAAGCGCCGTGTCGAGGGCTCGATGGGGTTGGTCAAGGGTAGCAGCATACCGACCGCAGCGCCGACGCAGCAGAGACATGCGCCGATCGGGATGAGGACCAGGTCCGCGGCCCCCTCCGGCAGGGGGAGGCGCCAGGAGAGGGTGTGAATGGGTGGGCCGACAAAGCCGACCCCGAGCCAGAGCCCCCACAACGTCGTCAGCAATTGAGAACGGACCGTTCCGCAGCCGTCCCACTGGGGGATGCGATCTCGCGCGACGGACACCGCCAGCAGGGCGCTGAGCATTAGGGTCACGCAGATCACCCACACGGGAGGGGCCGGTGCTGCCAGAAGGTAGACCGCCACCTCGCCTGAGCCGACGGCTTCCATCGGACTCATCAGGTCGTGAAACGGGGTCCAGTCGGCCGTGTCCGCAGGGAACGCGGCGGCGAGGGGGAAGCGGGAACGTCAGCTGTCGTGGTGTAGTCGTGACTGTTCCTCACGACCAGAGCAAGGAGAGGTAACGGGCCGGCGGCGTGGGTCGATCCGTCGGCATAGGGACGGGGGCGTCGGGAAACCAATGCCTCTGCTCGTGTTCCGAAAAACTTCTGTGGTTGTCGTGGGCGCCACTCTCCCGACCACCGAAGGTCCTGAGTTGCTTTGGCGCCGGAACTCACATGCTTCGTTCGAACTCGAGCGAGGACCAGAGTCTCTTTCGCCCGGACCGCCAGCCGGTTGTGGGGCGGGTACGGTCAATTTGCCGTTCGGAAACCCTCGCACTGCTTCCAGAGTGCCAGCCGCCGTTCTGCCGAGTTGGCGATGCGAGCGAGGCGCAAATTTGCCTCGTCATAGAAGAATCGGAGCACGCCGGGGCCATCGGAGGGCATGGCCAGAGCGGCTGGGCCGGGGTTCGCCTCGTGATCGCTCAAAGGGTCCCGATCCGGGAGGGGCCCGCCACTTGTCCCGGTCCACTGGAACCGGAGGCGATCCAGATCGGCCGCGAGTGGATAAAAAGGTGACACTAGGACATCTCCCAGTAAGGGGCGGCCTCGAGGGATTCTCATGGCGCCGATGAATCTTCTGCGGGCGGCGTTGGGAGGCACGTGAAGTTGAACTCTTACCGGGGGTTCCGGTTTGAGAATCTCGCGGAGACTCGTGACGAGGTACTCGGTGTCTTCCAGTCCAAGTCCGGGTTCGAGTTGGCGCAGAGCACCGCCGGGATAGCCGGAATTGGACACCACCAAACGGAACTCGGCAGGCTCAAGCCCGGCCGCGTACAGTGACCTACACAGACGAAGAGCGAGTAGATCGTCATCCAGTCGCTCGCGGTCTGTCATAGGAAATGGAAGGCTGTTCGACGGGGGCGACAATTCCTTCACCAGGCTCCGGAACGAGGGAGTGTCCATCCTAAGGTCCGTGTCCGGGCTGGATGGCGCAACGAGGGGGCTTCGGAGGATTTCCGTGATGGTTTTCCGGGCATCTCCCGGGAGGGGGCCGGTGCGCGGAGCGCGATTGTCGCGGATGTCCGCCAACAAAATCTCCAGGGCGCGCCAGTTGTCTGTGGCCGCCACGGTCGCCCAGCGCGTCTCGGCGGGGATGGGACGGAGCGTGAAGGCGACCAGGATGAGCCAGAAGCCGATGCGGCTTGCCCACGCAGCCTTCTCGCTGATCCGTCGGCCCCGCCACAACTGGAGCTCCACCCTGAATTGGAGCAATGTCAGCAGCATCGCTTCGACGAGCACGGTGGCCGCGATGTGAGGTTCCTTCAGACTGCGGAACCCCAGAAAGTACTGCACCCATCCGGCGATGAGGCAGGTCCCGATGATTCCTCCCGATCCCAGGGTCCACCACACCACGGACGCGGGGATGCGGCTGTAACGGAGAACGGGGATGGCGCAGAATCCTACCGCCGATCCGACGATGAATCCGGTGAGGAAGGTCGTCGTGGTGAATTCGGTGTTCCATCCGGAGAGGGCGAGGCAGCCGCAGAACAGACCCATGAAGATCACACCGACGCCGGCGTTGGTGTGCTGCCGGGCGACCCATCGATCCTGGCTCCCGGATTGCGCTGTACAACTCGTCATCGAAGATCCTTTGGTTGCCTTATGGGCGGGCTGATCGATCCGACGGCTTTGCTGTTTGTTGGAGGGCGACGATGGGGTTTCCTCGACTGCGGATCACGCCTCGCGTCATCCGGCACAAGATTGCAAGCCCGGATGACGCAAGCACTGCGGGGAACACCCAGCGCTGGGACCAGTCCGCGCCGAGGGGGTGTTCCAGAACACATGTGACAGAGGTGATGGCGCCGGCGGAGAGAATGCCGACGAGTCCGAAACCGAACGCCCGCGTAAGGAAGTGTCCGGACCCAGGTGCGGCCGGTTCGGTAAACGGCGGCAGCATGCCCACTGCCGCGCCGACACAGCAGAGGCAGGCGCCGATCGGGATGAGAACCAGGTCTGCGGCCTCCTCCGGCAGGGGGAGGCGCCATGAGAGGGTGTGAATGGGTGGGCCGACAAAGCCGACCCAGAGCCACAGCCCCCACAGCGTCGTCAGCAATTGAGAGCGTGCCGTTCCGCAGCCGTCCCACTGGGGGATGCGATCCCGCGCGACGGACACCGCCAGCACGGCGCTGAGCATTAGGGTCACGCAGATCACCCACACGGGAAGGGCCGGTGCTGCCAGAAGGTAGACCGCCACCTCGCCTGAGCCGACGGCTTCCATCGGACTCATCAGGTCGTGAAACGGGGTCCAGTCGGCCGTGTCCGCAGGGAACGCGGCGGCGAGGGGGAAGCGGCTCGCCCAGAGGAGCAGGAAGAAGGCGGCCTGGATGGCGTACGCGCCGATAATGGCCGCTGGTGAGGTGCGAAAGAGGCTGGACGCGAGCGATCCGCATCCGAGTGCCAGCACTCCGAAGCTGACGATGAGCAGGCTGGCTGCCAGCAATTGTTCGGGGGAGACCGATCCGAAGAAGAAGACCAGTCCCAACACGGGGGAAGAGAGCAGCACGAGGAGGACGAACACGCCTAACGCGCCGGCGAACCGGCCGAGCACGTACTCGCTCCCGCTGAGCCCGGAGAGGATCAGATGCTCGTATCCGCCGCGCTCCACCTCCTCGGTCACTGAGCCCGCCGTGAGGATCGGAGCGAGCAGGACCGCTCCCAGGAGCTGGATGGAGATCAGTGTTTGGAAGAGTGAGCGGCTGATGAGATGGGCGGTCAGCTCGGTGGGGACGTCACTCCCGGCCCCTGCTCCGGGAAGCCAACCCGAGTAGGCTTGCAGGGCCGCTCCACTCAGCCAGAGCAGCCAGGCGAGGATGAACCAGCGGGTGCGACGCCCTCGCATACGGACGCGCCACTCGCGGATCAGGACTGGATTGGGTTCTCGCACCGGCGCTGTGCCGCCCTCTCACGATCCGGGAGTGGCAGGGGAGCTGGCTAGCTGACCACGCCCCGGGTCACCTTCATGAAGATATCCTCCAGGTTGGTGCGCTCCTCCGTGAACGCCTTCACCCGGATCCCGGCGCCGACGAGAGCGGAGAGGACCTCGTGAGTGAGTTCCGGCTCCCCCACGTACTCGACCTTGATGTCGCGATCCACCACGCGCGCCGCGCGCACCGAGCCGAGCCGCTCCAGGTGCTGGAGGCACGCTTCGAGGTCTTCCTCCACCACGCGGAGGTCCAGCACCTGACCGCCGGTGACCTGCCGCATGATCTCGCCGACGTCGCCGGAGACGATCATTTCTCCCTGCTCGATGATGCCGATCTTGTTGCAGAAGTCGGCCAGTTCGGGAAGGATGTGGCTGCTGATGATGATGGTTTTACCCATCGCTTTCAGTTCTCGGAGCAGCTCCTTGATTTCTATTCGGGCTCGGGGATCCAGACCGGACGCGGGTTCATCGAGCAGCAGCACCTGCGGTTCGTGAACGAGTGTCTTCGCCAGACAAAGACGCTGCTTCATCCCCCGGGACAGCTCCTCCACATAGGCGTCTTTCTTGCCCGTGAGGTCCGTAAGCTCGAGCACGTCGTCAATGATCTGGGGTCGTTTGTTCCGCGGGATTTTGTATGCGGCGGCGAAGAAGTCGAGGTACTCCCACACCTTGATGTCGTCATAGACGCCGAAGTTGTCCGGCATGTACCCGATGATCCCCCGTACCTTCTCGGGCTCCCGG
Source organism: Actinomycetota bacterium (assembly GCA_005798285.1). Taxonomy (GTDB): domain Bacteria; phylum Armatimonadota; class SYMT01; order SYMT01; family SYMT01; genus F1-80-MAGs030. Next base: position 6,157 of record SYKE01000283.1, on the reverse strand, counting down.
GTCACATCAATGCCGTCGATGAAGGCCCGACCGGAGGTCGGACGGAGCAGGGTCGCCAGCATCTTGATAGTGGTGGTTTTGCCCGCGCCGTTTGGTCCGATAAAGCCGAAGATGTCGCCTCGCTCCAGTTTGAGCGAGAGGCCCTTCACAGCCACGAGATTGTTGGTGTATTCCTTGCGCAGGTTTTGGAGGTCGATCATGGATCTCAACGTCCCGATTGGTCGAGGTGCACAGCCATCAGGAAGGACGACTGTACTTTGGGGGTCACGCCTTCAATGTCCAGGGGGAGCAGGGGGTCCCGAACCCATCCGAAGAGCACGGGGTGGGAGGGGCGGGGGCCTCCGGAGCCGGCGAGCGGACGAGAGAACGCCTGCTCCAGGCGAGAATGGCCGGAGCCGTCCCCCTCGGAGGCCGGAGCCGGCGGCGGATACTGAGTAACGGTGACGGGCAACGCGCTGCTGATCGGCGCTGTCTTGCCCGGCTCCACGGTTCCGACGAGGAAGCGCTCGGTCCCACGGACCAGCCAGCAGTCGTGGAGCGCGAAGGGGCCGTCGTTGCGGATCTCTCCCGTGAGCGGGCCAAATTCGGTTCCATTGATGCGGCCCGTCACCCCGCCCCCAAGCGATGCCAGACCATCCGACTTGATCACCCGCATCGCCCACATGTCGATCGTGAACTGTTCGAGCTGCGGATCGTCGGTGTAGACGGTTCGGATCGGTCCGGCCGCTTCCCGGTAGTTCGGCTCTCCGAGGAGCGTTGCCCGTGGGCCGCCGGTTCCGACGCTCATGCGGTAATCGACCTTCCGTGGAGAGAAGAGGCCCGAGTATCCCACCATTCTCCCGAACGACTGGCCGGCGCGCGTTTCGATGAGACCGGTCTGCACCAGGAGTGTGTTGCCGCCCTTTTGTCGATAGCCCATGAAATACGCGGCAAGGGAGAAGAGCACGACGATGACGGGGGTGGTGATCCAGGCGAGTTCTCTCCGGTCGAGTCGGGTCAACACGAAGTAGTTGACCGGCACCAGCACCAGCACATAGGCGACCAGAAAGAGAGCGACCTGGTAGAACGCCGGGATATCGAGCTGGCTGATGGCGTAGACGGCGTCGCACAGACGTGCCGTGCCGCCGCTCCCCCGCCGCTCCCGCGCATCGGCCCGTGTGGTTTGAAAGAGATCCGCCGGCCGAGACGTTCGAAAAAACGTGTCCTGCCAGAACCGGCCCGCCCCGTCCCAATCTCGCAGCGCCGGGGAGGCAGGATCGAACGCGATGAACAACACCTGACCCACACCGCGGCGAATGGCGGCGACGAGAGGCCGTCCTGCCTCCTCCGAGAGCACCTGGGCTCCGGGAAGGGGTTTGGACTCCACCAGCGGGATGCTGCCTCCCCGCGGCGCCAGCGGACCGAGCCCCGGAAGCCCCGCGCTCCAGCCGGAGCCGGTCGCCTTCACGGGCAGCAGAGGGGCGAGGAAACCGGTGGAGAGCCAGCGCCAGTTGGCGCCGCCGACCACCACGAGTGTGCCGCCCGTTTGCACGTAGTCGGTGAGGGCGTCGATTTGGGTGGGCAGAAGATCCCGCTCGGAGAATTCGCTCACCACCACGGCGTCGACCGCGTCGAGCCCCTGCCAACGGTCCGGAAGCTCCTCGGCCGGCAACCCCACCAGAATAGGTCGTGACGCCGCGTTCTGTCCCGATTGCACGCGGCCCGAGAGCGGGATCAGATCGCCGTCCGGGCCTCCGGGACCGCCATCCCGGGTCGCGCCTCGTGTGCCGACCGTGAGCCCGAGATCAGCCGTCGCCATCGGGGCATTCGGCACTCCGAGCACCAGGGGATTGGAGGCGGGCAAGCTCGCGCTGCTGTGGGTACTCTTCGCGACGGAGCGGCCGTTCTCGAGTACCTCAATCTCAACGGCAAGCCGGGAAAAGGCTGTCGGTGCCACCGCGTAGAGCGTGTGGACCTGATTGGCGCCCGCCGCGAGGTTCCTCTCACCCAGCCGGCACTCCGCGGTTCGGGAAGGTCCTCCGCTGATCCGCGCGATGACATCGACCCGCTTCGGCCCGCCGGCGTTCGAGATCGCCAGTCGAATCGGCATCCAGTGGTTTTGGCGAGCATTTCCCGAGATCCCGATCGTGGGAGTCACCGCAACCTGCTGCGCCGTAACCGGCGATGCGGCGACGAGCCAGACGGCGACACATCCGACCGTGCGCAGCCGCAGGCATTTGGGAACACTGATGGGTAAGCGTGAGAGGGGCATGAACACACCGCGCGAAGCAGTCAGAAGGCGCCACCACTACAACGAGAAATGCTCGGCACGGGTTGCGCCGACGGTCTGTTGTCGCACCCCCTCCATCATGCTATATCTACGGTCAGTCGACCCGTTGGGGGATCTGCTGGGGGTTCGATGTCGGAGCAGCGGCGAACCGTTGGGGCACTGTATCGCCTGGTCACGCGGGCCGAGTTGCGCCTGCGACAGGGACGGCTCGATGAGGCCATCGACCTGTTTGACGAAGTGGCTGCCTGCGGGGTACGCCGCGGCCGGGGAGCGGCGTCCGACGTGCCACTCGATCCCAACCCTTATGTCGCACGGGCTGAGCTGGGGCTCTGTTACTGCTATCTGGAACAGGGGCTGCTGCATCTCGCCGCCCATGCCGCCGAGAGTGCCCTGGCAGCCGATCCGGATCAGACTGACGCGCTCTGTGAGCTTGCGTATCTCCGTTCGCTCCTCGGTTCCCATGACTCCGGCTTTCGGCTCCTCCAGGAGGGGCTGGAGCGCCATCCCGAGTGCGCCCGCATTCACAAGGCGCTGGGGTGCTTTTACTTGCAAATGGACGATCTTGATAACGCCATCGCGTCGTGCCGCCGCGCCGTGGAGTTTGATCCGCGGGCGGACGTCGCCTACATGGAGCTTGCCGTAGCGCTGGGCCGAGCTGGTCAGTTCGAGGAGGCGATCGAGCGGATGCGGGACGCCATTGGGATCTCACCGCGGAATCCTGACTACCATTTCACCCTGGCGGCGCTCTATCGGGAAACGCGACGCACCCGCGAGGCCCAGGCCGCTCTGGAGCGGGGTCTGAAGTACGATCCGGAAAACCGGGAGATGCTCGAAGCCTCCGCGGAGGTGGCGCTGGAGCGGGGAGACGCAGATCGAGCGGTGCGGTACGCCCACCGAGCCATCCGCCAGTCCATCAACAGCGTACCGGCCCGCGACGTGCTCGGCGCGGCTTACTTGCAGCAGGGCAGGCTTCATGAGGCGCTCCGCGTGGCGGACCAACTGGTAGCGATGAGCCCGCTCGACCCTACGCACCACTTCAAGAAGGCGATCCTGTTTCAGCAGCAAGGGATGCTCGCCGAGGCGCTCCAGTCGTATGAGCGAGTGGTTCGACTCGCACCCGAGTCGGAACTGGGAGATGACGCACGCCGCGCCCTGGAGTTGATCGACAACCATCAGCTCAGGCAGATTCTGCTCCTGGCCAGCGAAGATACGGTCTTCCGCACGAAGTTGCGGCGCGACGCCATAGCAGCAGTCTCGGAGCGGTGCTTCAGCCTCTCCGACGCCGGCGCCATGGCACTGGAGTCGCTCGATCTCGACGGGCTCTCGGCGTTCAACCACGAGTCCGGTCCCACGTATTACCACTAGCCTCCGGCCCTTTCCAGCCGGCAAAAGGCTCGGGGGCCTTGGTGACAATGACTCGCCTGGGGCGCCCGTCGCCCGGGGGCGCAGCCATGTGGCTCCTCCCTGGCCGGGGTTCGGCTTCGACCTTCTCGACCTTCCCGGCCTTGAGGAGTGGCGCAGCCATGTGGCTCCTCCCTGGCCGGGGTTCAGCCCTCGCCCTTGAAGGCGTAGCCGAGGAAGTCCATCAGGTCGCCGGCGGTCTGTTCGTAGTACAGGCCGAGGTTGTGACCGACGCCGGGGAGCACTCGATAGGAGTAGCGGATTCGGTTTTCCTTGAGGGCGGCGATGACGGGGGCGTGTGAGGCGAAGGTCTGATCTTCGGCGCCGACGATCATCAGCAGCGACAGTTTGCCGCGGATCTTGTCGGCGTTGCGGGAGATAAGTTCCGTGAACTCGCCCTGTCCATCCAGCCCGCGCATCGCGCCTGCCCAGGATCCGGCGGCGCAGAACAGCTCGGGATACTTCAACGCGAGCCGGATGGATCCACCGCCACCCATGGAGAATCCTGCGAGCGCTCGGCCCTCACGGGTGGCGACGGTGCGGTACCGGGCATCGACGGCGGGCATCAACTCTTTGATGATCAGTGTCTCGCCCATCACCTTTTGCTCGGGCCGATCCCGGTAGCCGCTGAGGGCGCCGTTCGGGAACACACAGATGACGGCCGGCATTATCCCGTCGAGCATGGCTTTGCGGACCGTTGCCCAGAAGCCGCCGGCGTCGGAGTTCTCATTGCCCCCGGCGCCGTGGAGGAAGTAGATTACCGGGAATCGCCGATCCTTGCTCCTGGCGTACTCGTCCGGCACGGCGACGTTATAGCCCACCTCGCGATCCATGGAGGGGCTCTTCAGCACGAGGTGTTCCATCCCCGGAATCTTGGGGCCCTCTCCGGCATTCCATCGCCAGGTGGTCGGATCCTCGCGCCGGACCCCTTGCTGGGCCAGCGCGACCTCCGGCAGAAGTGCCGCCCCGGCCGCAGCGCCGAGGAGCGTCAGGACTGAACGACGGGTCGGGAGGCACAGGTTTCGATCAGGAGTGCGCATGGGAGTCTCCGCAGAGTGGGTTTGATCACTATTCGCCGCGGCGGGACAGGAACCCTGACAGTGAAGGGGATTTCGTTTGGAGCAGGCGGTGGCGCCCTTCGTCTGAGGCGTGGCGTCTACGGCGAGAGGGGCGGGTCGGCGAGGGGGAGGCTGCCGGAGGGACGGAAGTCGGAGTCCCGAAGCTGCGACGGCCGCCGGGCCGCGACGTGTCCATCGTAGAACACCGCATTCATCTGGTCAAAGTGCCGCAGCGGATAGTGGATCGTCGAGTTCGGACCGATCACCGGAGAGAACGGGGGGCGCCGGTTGGGCGGATTGCCCGGGATGCTGGAGCCGCCGCAGCTCGGACCATTCCCATGATCCCAGATCACCATCAGCCTGCCGGGATCCGTGGAGCCCTTGAGCACTTCAGCGTCGGCTCGTCCCATTGGGCTGTCGGCGATGAACGTCATCGCAAACCCAACCTGTCCGCTGAAGCTGGGGCACTGGAAGATATCGTTGCTGCGAACGTAGGGATCGACCAGACCGGGCCGATTGTACGTCGACGCCGGGCGCTGAAACTGAAACAACTCGCCCGTCCCGGCGCCGTGGGTATCCAGCGGCGCCCACCAGTGCTCGTTCGGGCCGGAGCTCCGTCCCTGCTCCTTCAGCGAAAAGCACTGCGGGTCAGCGGGCAGGTCCGGGCAGCTTCGATACGGCGCATTGGTGTCGTCGTAATCAGAGCGGTACAGCGAGAGTGACATCCCGAGCTGGCGGAGATTTGAGCGACAGCGGGTGGCGCGCGCAGCTTCACGAGCCCGAGCGAGCACCGGGAACAGAATTCCGGCGAGGACGGCGATAATCGCCACCACCACCAGCAACTCCATCAGGGTGAAACCCCGTCGACCCGATTTCTCGACCATGACCCGCGCCTCCCACCGATCAGACGTACTGAGAGGGCTGGAAGTACTCACCCCACCGCCGGGATCAGTCCTTGCCCCCCAGGAGCCCGTCCAGCTCCTCGGAGAAATTCTCCGCCACAACCTTTCGCTTGATCTTCAACGTGGGGGTCAACTCGCCCCGCTCGATGCTGAAGTCTCGAGTCAACAGCGCGAACTTGCGGATGCGTTCGAAGTCGGCGAGGGAGGAGGACAGGCGCTCCAGTTCCTCCTTGTAGAACCGCTTCACGCGGTGCTCCCGCACCAGTTCATCAGGCTCCTTGCCTGAAAGACCGTTTTGCCGCGCCCAAGATTTCAGGTGTTCGAAGTCCGGCACGATAAGCGCAACCAGATTGGGCTGTCGGTCCCCGAAGAGCACAATGCTGCCGATGAACGAGCTCGACTTCATGAGCGCCTCGATCTGCTGAGGCGCCACATTCTTGCCGTTCGCCAGGACGATGATGTCCTTCTTTCGATCGGTGATCTTCAGATACCCCTCGTCGTCGAGTACGCCGATGTCGCCGGTGTGG
>SYKE01000282.1 GCA_005798285.1 Actinomycetota bacterium | reverse complement strand
TGCGAAGAGCCGCCTGAGGCGCTCATTGAAGAGGGGCACGAGGGACTTGTAGAACGTGGTGATTTGGGCCTGGGTCATACCCGAATCGAATCACAATCCACAGAGGGTCGTCAGGATTCGGTTGATTGCTGGCGGGCCCTAAGTCGTGCCGAATTGTTTCGTAAGCCAGTCTGCTCGGAGTTTGCTGAGCTCATTGGCAGACGGCTTCTTCTGGGGCGACTCGACCCGAGGCGGATCGAAAGCCCCACCGCAGTAGGCGTGGAGCTTTCGCATGAACGAGGTCTTGCCGCTGCCCCAGCCGCCGCTGATGCCGAGCACGAAGGGCGGGTCGCAGTCGCGCAGCCGTTCGCCCAGCACCTGGACGAGCGAGTTGTGGCCCAGGTGGTCGTGGAGAGTCCAGTGATCGTTGTGAGCGCTTGGCATAGCGGCATCCCTGTCCGTCAGATTGTACCACCGGATCTCACAATCCTGATGTCGGTTGAAGGGAGGCGCACACAGCAGCAGGCGAGTCGGGGCTTCAACGGCGAACCCATGCGGGGCGGGTTGCTGCTCTGGGGCTGGAGGGGCGCTGACATGAGAACGGTTGCGAGGGGCAGGTTATCAGGCTTCATTTTGGCCGTGCTGCCGCTATTGGTCGCGGCGCTGTGGATGGCGCCGGTTCGGAGCGCGGAGGGGCTGCCGGCGGCACAGCAGCAGGCGGTGGATACGGCGGTGCGGGCAGAGATGGATCGTCAGCAGGTGGTCGGCGCCGCCGTGGGGATCGTGCGCGGCGGGGAGGTGGTCTATCTGAAGGGGTTTGGGCTGGCCAACCGGGAGACCTCCGTGCCGGTGACCACCCGCACGCTCTTTCGCTGGGCGAGCTGCAGCAAGCCGGTCACCGCGGTGGCGGCGATGCAACTGGTGGAGAAGGGTCAGCTCGATCTCGAAGCCGACGTGCGTGGTCTCGTGCCGGAGTTCCCCGACAAGGGAGTGAAGATCACACTCCGTCAGCTTTTGAGCCATCAAGGCGGCATTGTTCACTATGCCAACGGCAAGGTGGTTCGAACCCAGCGCACCTATGACACGCCCCATCCCTTCGAGAGCGTCATCCTGGCGATGGATACGTTCAAGGAGTCTCCGCTGGTCAATCAGCCTGGGGAGAAGTATTCCTACACCACGCACGGCTTCATCCTCGCAAGTGCGGTGGTGGAGCGGGCCGGGAAGCAGCGGTTTGTCGACCAGGTGTCCGAGCGAATCCTGAAGCCGCTGGGGATGAACTCGATGCAGCCGGACTACGAGTGGCGCGACCTGCCGGAGCGGACCATGGGCTACCGCAAGGTGGGGGGAATCATCGTGCGCTCGGTGGATGGCGATGTGAGCTGGAAGCTCGGCGGCGGCGGCTACACCTCGAATGTAGAGGACTTCGCCCGGTTTGCCCAGGGGCTCGTCAAACGGAAACTCGTGCGGGAGGCGACTGAGCGACAGATGTGGATCGTCCAGAAGCTGAACTCCGGCGCCGCGACCACGTACGGGTTGGGCTTCGGCGTGGCCATGACGGGTGGGCGTCTCCACGTGTCCCACGGTGGGGCCCAGGAGAAGACCCGCACCCTGATGGACCTTTACCCCTCGGAGAAGGCGGGCATCGTGGTGATGTGCAACAGCGAGTTCGCGCAGCCGGCGGGCTTTGTGAAGGTGATCGAGGCGGCACTCGCCGGGCAGTAAACGCCCGGCGAGTGTCGCGTGCTCGCTTACCGCATCGGGTTCATGGGGGCGCTCATTGCCGGGAAGCCATGGCCGGTCCGCTCCACGGGGGCCGGTCTCAGCTCCGGGTCGGGCCGACGCGTGGCCGCCGAGGCCGCAATCTCGAGCTCGGTTTGAGTGGGGGTGGCCATCGCGAGGACCTGTCCCGCCGACTGCTTCCGGCTCGGCGTCACCGCCAGTTGGATCGGTCGGTAGCGCGAGAGCGACCGGATGCCGGACCATCCGCCGAGTGACTCCACCTGCTTCTGCGTGAGGCGAACCCGGTAGCGCCACGGCTTCATCGCCGCGACGGCCTGACCGGCGGGCGACTGTCGCGCCACGATCTGAATGGTGAGGACCCGACTCTTCGGATCGAACCCGCGAGGTACGCCGTCCAGCACCACGGTTCCGGGCCGGCTTTTGACGGCTGCCACCATGGAGGCCTTCGGACGGCTGATACGCTGGGCCGATGCCAGCGACGGGAGCGGGTTCATCACGCCCCGCCGACCGTAGAGCTCGAAGTGAAGGTGGGGCCCGGTGGCGTTGCCGCTGTCGCCCACATAGCCGAGGAGTTGCCCGGCCTGCACGCGATCGCCGGAGCGGACGTTGGGGGCATACATCCAGTCCCGCCCGCCTTTGCCGTCTCGCGTGCCGGGGGTGTCGTCGTTCAGGTGGGTTCCGAGGACGGTCCAACCCTCCCACTGCCCTTCGCCGACGATCCAGAAGCTAAAGGTTTTCAGCCAGACGGTGCCGGAAATGGCGGCGACGATCGGCCGGAGCTTCGGCGCGGCGATATCCACGCCGGTGTGTCGAGACCCGGACCGCGGATGGTTGTAGCTGCAGACGTACTGCACCGGTCCGATGACCGGAAACACCATCGGGACCACCACGCGTGTGGTCGGCAGTTGGCGGACGCCGATGGGAGCATAAGGCTGCCGGGGAAGCGGTAGTTCGCCCTTTTCCGCAGCGGCCACGCCTGAAGGGATCAGCAGGGCGCCCGAAACGCTCCCTGCCAACATCACCGGGATGAATCGTGAGGCTCCGGCGCTCTTGGGTCGGCCGGGGACCCGGGTCAGCATTCGTCGCGCGTTCATCTCACGTCCGATCGGGGCGGCGCCTCGGATCACGTGTTCCAAACTGCGTGCGAACCGGGGCCGGCCCTCACTCTAGATATTGGAACGGACACTCCGCGCGCTGGATGCGTTCCATCTCCATGCGGGTGTTCCCTGGATCACACCTTCGCTATGGCGTCTATGAGCCCCGTTTGACAGCATCTTTAACGTTTCAGTCGGGCTCTAGCATCCACAGCAACGGCTAACAGGATGATGACGCCGCGAATCACCAGACGCCAGTTCGGGGAGATGACATCGCCGACCATCTGCAGGCCATTGTCGATGACGCCGAGCGTGAGCACCCCGAGCAGGACGTGCCAGGCTCCGCCGGCGCCGCCGCCGAGGGCGATGCCGCCGATGATGCAACTCGCCAGGCTCTCCAGTTCAGCTCCCGTCCCGGCCACCGGGCTCGCCTGGCCCGCCCGCGCGATCATCACCATGCCGGCAACGGCGGCGAGCCCACTTGACATCACGTAGGATGCAGTTTTCACGCGAATGGTGTCGATGCCCGCGAGGCGCGTGGCTTCCTCGCTACCCCCCAGCGTATACAGGTATTGCCCGAACGGCAGCAGCCTCAACGTGAAGAACAGTGCAGCGATCAGGCCGAGGAAGAGCAGCGAGGCGTACGAAAACTGGCCGAACGTGCCGAATGAGAGCTGGCGAAACTGCTCTCCAGTGGGGCCCAGCGACAGGGGCTGATTATTGGTGAAGACGTTGGTGGCGCCGAAGTAGGCGATCTGAGTTCCAAGCGTCGCGACAAACGGATTCATGCCGACTCGCGAAACGAGCAATCCGTTGATCCAGCCGAGGGTCATTCCCGCCGCGATGCCGCCGCAGACGGCGACCGGGATCGGCTGCCCGCCGGCGCCCATCAGGCTCGCGGTGACCGAGCCCGTGAAACACGCCACGGCGCCCTGGGAGAGATCGAAGCCGCCGCCGATGAGGGGGAAGCACTGCCCGATGGCGAGGATCCCGACAATGGCTACTGCATTGAGGACATTGAAAAAATTCTCCGGGCTGGCGAAGGTGGGCCGGCTCACGCCGAAGAGCGTGCAGAGGAGCGCCAGGGCGAGAACGCCGGTGTAGGGTCGAAGTCGGACGACCGCAGAAGGCGCCGGTGCGGGAGAGGATGTCATGCAGGCTTACCCGGCGCGGCGCCCAGCAGGTGGGACAGCAGCGCCGTTTCGTCGGTGTCGGCGCGATCGGCGAGAGCGACCAGGCGGCCGCCCCGCATCACGCCGATCCGATCTCCGAGTCGCAGGGCCTCCTGGAGATCGGGAGTGGAGACACAAATGGCGGCGCCCTCGGCAGCTAGTCGGTGGATCAGCGCATAGATCTCTTCCCGTGCGCCGACATCCACCCCGCGAGTGGGCTCGTCGAACAGGTACACGGAGGCGCCCCGGGCGGCGACCCGCCCGACGACCACCTTTTGCTGATTGCCTCCCGAGAGCGATTGGGCTTCCTGGTCGGGTCCCAGGCAGCGGATGCTGTACCGCTCGATCCGAGCAACGGCCTCTCGGCGATTGGCCGGCGAATCCACCAGTGGCCCACGAGTCCTGAGATCGGCGAAAGTGAGGTTGACCGCCACACTCCGGCCGGGGACGATCCCCATGCCCTTTCGATCTCCCGGCGCCATGAGGACACCCGCCCGAACCGCGTCGCGGGGACTTCGCCAGCGAACCTCTCGCCCACCCAGGCTGATCCGGCCGCCCTGTCGGGGCAGCGACCCGGCCAGCACCCGGCAGACTTCGGTGTGACCGGCGCCCGCCGCGCCGGTGAGCGCCGTGATCTGTCCCCGATACAAGGAGAGGTCAACCCCGCCAAAGCCGGGTCCACAGAGCCCTTCCGCTCTCAGTTGCACATCGCCCGCCGCGGCTGCCGTGGGTCGATCCAGTTCCACGACATCCCGGCCGACCATGGCGCGAATCAGCTCGTGTTCGGTGACCGCGCCTCGACTCCACGTGGCAACTTTTCTACCATCGCGCAGCGCGGAGATCCGGTCGCCGACGTGAAACACTTCCTCCAGATGATGTGAGATGTAGATCAACGCCAGGCCGCGCTGTCGGAGGTCGTCGATGAGGGAGAAGAGGCGCTCCACCTCGTGGCTGGAGAGGGCCGCCGTGGGCTCGTCGAGCACGAGTACCCGAGCGTTGCGGTAGAGCGCTCGCGCGATCTCCACCAATTGACGTTCCCCCGTGCCGAGGGTCCGAACGGGGCGGGCCGCGTCCAGCGAGAAGCCGAGGCGGTCCAGATGCTCGCGTGCAGTCTTGAGCAGGGCTCGGCGATCGACCAGCCGCACGGGGCCAAATCGCTTCAGCGGCTCCTGACCCAGCAGCAGATTCTCTGCCACGCTCAGCTCGGGAACGAGTTGAAACTCCTGATAGATGACACCGATCCCCAGATTCAGGGCGTCCCGCGGGGTCTGGATGCGGCGAACGTCGCCGTAGAGGAGGATCTCGCCGCCGTCCCGTTCGTAGGCGCCGGCCAGAATCTTGATGAGCGTGGACTTGCCGGCGCCGTTCGCTCCCACGAGCGCATGCACCTCGCCCGCACGCACCTCCAGGTCAACCCCGTCCAGGACGGTGGTGGAATGGAAGCGCTTTCGGATCCCCCGCAACTCCAGGAGTGGAGCGCTCATCCGCGCATACCCGGCGCTAACACCCGGCCTCGGCCAGGGCTTCACTGTCGGACAGGCGACGGCCGGCATCCCAGGCTTCGTGAAATGCGCCGCCGTCGAGAGCCAGGCGAGCTGCTGAGAGGGTTTGACGAACCGATCTACGGTTCTCTTCCGAGGCGGGTCCCGCTCCGCTGCGCTCCCGCATGCTCTCCGCGGCGGCACACAGCCGCACCGACCGGGCCGCCTCACCCAACCGCACGGCGATGCCGGCCAAACCCTCCACGACGATGGAGAGAAACGCTCGATCGCCCAGCCCGACGTAGGCGGTCGCGGCATTTCGGTAGAGGTCCGCGGCCCGATCGAGTTCGCCGCGCTGCGCCGCAGACTCCGCGAGGCTGGCGACTGCTCCCGCGATGGGGTGCGGCGAACCGAGCCGCTCGAAGATCTGAAGGCTCTTTCGAATAAGCGAGTCCCCTTCCGCCCAACGTTCGAGGCGGTGCTCTACCGAGCCGAGATTGTGGAGAGATGCGCCCACGCCATGTTCGTCGCCCGCCTGCTCCCGAAGCTGGAGGGCTCCCTGATGGTACTGTCGAGCTTGATCATACTCGCCCTGGCTGTAGGTCAGAATCCCAAGACTGTTCAGAATGTTCGCGATGAGCTCAGCCGAGCCGCACTCGCGAGCCGCGAGCAAGCCCATCTCCAGCATGAGTTGGGCTGCCCGGAAGTCGGCCTGGGTCATGGCGAGCACGCCCGCGCCGTAGGCCGCACGCGCTCGGAGTTCCGGCGGGGCCGCAGCGCAGGCATCGAGTGCGGCCCGAAGCAGCCGGGCGCCCTCACTCAAGTGGTTCCTCAAGTACCAGTAGCGCCAGACTCCGGCAGCGATGTGCAGGCCGTGCTCTCTCAGCTCCCGCGGAACCCCGGGGTGCCCTGAGGTCCAGTTCAGCAGGTCCCGAAGGTTCGACCGTTCCTTATCGAGACGGAGCAGCATCTCCTTAACGCTTTCACCCATCAACTCCCTTTCGGCGACTGAGGCTAGTGGTCTGTCAGGGCGGAGTTGATTCTTCACCGGAGCCTCGGACGAAGATGTGATTCACTTGGTGTGGAGGTAATCCCTGTGCCCAAGAAATACCGCGTGACGCTCACACCAGACGAACGCGAGCAGTTGTCC
>SYKE01000281.1 GCA_005798285.1 Actinomycetota bacterium | reverse complement strand
GCGGACAACTGCTCGCGTTCGTCTGGTGTGAGCGTCACGCGGTATTTCTTGGGCACAGGGATTACCTCCACACCAAGTGAATCACATCTTCGTCCGAGGCTCCGGTGAAGAATCAACTCCGCCCTGACAGACCACTAGCGTCCAGCGGGCCGGGGGGGTAAACCGTAACTGAGTCCGACTCGGTCCCCGCGTCATGCGGGCGGCGGGCTCGCGTCTTCAACAGTCCCGACTGTTTCAGCTCCCGCTTTACCCACACGGAACACATCCCCGAATGTCCTCTTACCCGCACCCTGTGCGCCCCGGCCGCTCGTGGTCGGCAATTCGCGCTCTCGCCGCCGCGTTCGCGGCGTGTCTCCTGACAGGGGCGCCCCGGACCGTCGCCGCGCAGACGGTCCCCGCCGGCTTCAATCGAAGCACGCATGCCTCGGGTCTGATCGCCCCGACTCGGATGGCGTTTGCGCCGGACGGTCGCCTGTTCGTCTGTGAGCAGGGCGGAGTGGTTCGGATCATCAAGAACGGCGTGGTGCTGCCGAACCCATTTCTCTCACTGGACGTGAACGACACCGGGGAGCGCGGGCTGCTGGGAATCGCACTCGATCCGAACTTCGAAACGAATTCGTTCGTTTACCTCTACTACACGGCCAGGACTCCCACCATCCACAACCGGGTCAGCCGCTTCACCGCCTCCGGGGATACCGCAGCGCCGGGCACGGAGCAGGCGCTCCTCGACCTGGAACCCCTGGGCGCCTCCAACCACAACGGCGGCGACATCCAGTTCGGACCGGATGGCAAGCTCTACATTGCGACCGGCGAGAACGCCGTCCCCGCGAATGCTCAAAACCTCGGCAATCGCCTGGGTAAGGTGCTCCGCATCGACACCGACGGCTCTATCCCGAAGGACAATCCCTTCTTCGGTGTCGCGACCGGCGACAACCGTTCCATCTGGGCGCTGGGCCTTCGAAACCCCTTCAGCTTCACGTTCGAGCGGGGAACGGGGCTGATGGCGATCAACGACGTGGGGCAGAGCAGTTTCGAAGAGGTGAACGAGGGGATTCCCGGCGCCAACTACGGATGGCCCGTGACTGAGGGGCCGACGAGCGACCCACGCTATCGGGCGCCGGTCCACTCCTACGGCCACGGTTCGGGCGACACCCGCGGTTGTGCCATCACGGGCGGCGAGTTTTACAACCCGGCCACCGTGCAGTTCCCGCCCCAGTTCCAGCACACCTATTTTTATGCGGACCTCTGCAACGGCTGGATTCGATACCTGTCGCCCGACGGCGCGACCAGCACCCTCTTCGGCACGGGCTTCAACAGCATCGTGGACATTACGGTGGGACCCGAAGGCGCTCTCTATCTGCTGAGCTATCAGGCCGGCTCCGTGATCCGCGTCGACGCCGTCCCCACCGGCGCTCCGTCGGGTCTGGCCGCCACCCAGGTGACTCCGGGAGGCGCACGTCTCGATTGGACCGACAACAGCGCGAACGAAACCGGCTTTCGGATCGAGGTGAAGCAGGGAAGAGCGGCGTTCAAGTCGGCTGGCACGGTCGCTGCCGGAGTGACCACCGTAACCCTTGCCCGCCTGAAAGAGAAGACGGCCTACACCGTCCGCGTCGTGGCGCTGCTCCCCGGCGGCGCGAGCCCGCCCTCAAACGAGGTGACCTTCACCACCCCGGCGGCGGGGCGGATCCAGGTGACGCCGGCGGCCGTTAACCTGGTGCGTCGACCGAGTGATACCGCGCCGACCCGAAAGACCATTCGAATCAAGAACGGCGGCGGTGGGGTCCTGAAGGGTTCTGTCGGAGCGCCTCCCGTTGGCTTTGTGGTGGTGAGCGGTGGGGGTGAGTTCACTCTCGATCGCGGGCAGATGCGGGAGGTCGTACTGGAGTTTCAGCCGCCGCAGCCGGGCATGACCCTCACCGGAACCCTTCCCATCACCAGCGACGATCCCAAGAAGCCGCTCGTGAACGTGAAAGTGAAGGGAAAGAGCTGACCCGCCATTGGCGCTGATCTGCCGCGCGGGATACGCATCGGGGCCGGCCCGGCGCCATCCCTCGCGGCCCGGCGCCCGACGCCGGATAAAAAAGAATCTTGCCTCTCCATGACACAAGCAAACATCAGTTTGCTATACTCTCCGTGACACACCGAACTGGGTTACGAAAAGCCGATCCGGGACACAAGGGGAGTAGAGAGATGGTCGTGGAGTTCACGCGGGAGATCGCACAGGCGCTTTCGGGCGCTTTTCCGGATGGGGAGGTGGAGTTCC
Organism: Actinomycetota bacterium; assembly: GCA_005798285.1. Taxonomy (GTDB): domain Bacteria; phylum Armatimonadota; class SYMT01; order SYMT01; family SYMT01; genus F1-80-MAGs030. The sequence continues at coordinate 32,857 of SYKE01000281.1, read as the reverse complement.
TTCCACGGGCCGTTTCCGGCAATCGCGCTCTGGCGCTGCCGTACATCGAAGCGCGCGACGTGATGCGCCGCCTCGACAGCGTGGTCGGTCCGGCCGGCTGGAGCTTCGACTTCGACGTGCTCTCCGACGACGGTCGGCGCGTGAAGGGGAGACTCACCGTGCTTGGAGTGACCAAGTGCGACGCGGGAGAAGCCTCGACCGAGGACGAAACCCTGAAGTCCGCCGTGAGCGACGCTCTCAAGCGGTGCGCCGTCCACTTCGGCATCGGCCGCTACCTCTACTACATCCCCCGCTTCTGGGCGTCCTACGACTCGCAGAAGCGTCAGTGGACCGATCGCCCGTGCATTCCCGCGGAGGATCTGGACCGGGCCCTGCAGTGCTGCGGCGCTGAGGCTTCGCGCCCCATTCCGCTTTCGGCGTTGATCGGCTCGCCCCAGCATACTGCGTCCAGCCCCCGAATGGAGACTGAGCCGGCTCCCGCAATGGGCGTCGCCGACTCGCCCGAGGAGCATGGCGCGAACGGCGCTCCTCGGAAGTCTCGCGGTGGCGCGGCGGGGACGTGGGCGGTCGGCTCGAAGGGTCGGACGGGGGCCGAGGAACCTTCGAGGAATCTTAGCTGCAGTCGCGCCGAGTGTGGGAAGGGCGTGACCAAGGGGCAGTACGAACTTAGCCGGCGCGCGTTTGGTCGGGCGCTCTGCCCGGAATGCCAGCGCGAACACACTCGAGCCGCGTGAGACCGCCGGTCCCCCTGGGCCCGGAAGGGCTCGCACCGGTTTCGGATCTGGGGGGACCTGTTCGATGAAGACCGTCATTCCCGACGATTTCCCGGCGCTCTTTCGGGACTCAGGTGAGATGGAGCGGCTTCGCGAGTTGGGCGAGGCGGTGTGCTACACCACTCGCGCCGCGGACGATGCCGAGTTGGTGGGCCGACTTCAGGGCGCCGAGGCGGTCGTGAACATGCGTTCATTCACGCGGTTCACCGATGAAGTGCTCGCTGAATGTCCGGAGCTGCGAATCATCTCGATCTCGGGTACGGGGACCGACAACGTCGATCTGGCCGCTGCCGAGCGCCGGGGTGTGGTGGTCTGCAACACCCCGGATGCCAACAGCGACTCCGTCGCGGAGCACACGTGGGCTCTCCTGCTCGGACTCGCTCGAGATCTTCGCACGATGGAGGAGGCTATGCGCTCCGGGGAGTGGTGGCACCACTACGGCATGGAGCTGCGGGGCAAGACGCTCGGGCTGGTCGGCCTCGGCCGGATTGGCCGGCGAGTGGCCGGGATGGGTCGAGCCTTCGGGATGCGAGTCATTGCCTGGAGCTGGTCCAACGACGAGGCCCGCGCCGCCGAACTGGGCGTCGAGCTGATGGAGCTCGAGGCTCTGCTGGCGCAGTCGGACGTCGTTTCGCTGCACCTGCGGCTCACCGACCAGAGCCGTGGGATTCTCGGAGCAAAAGAACTCGCGCTGCTCCGGCCCCACGCGCTCCTCGTGAACACCGCCCGAGGGGCGCTCGTCGACGAGTATGCCCTGGTCGAAATGCTCAACGAGGGGCGGTTGGGGGGCGCGGCGCTGGACTGTTACTCCGAGGAGCCGCTGCCCCACCGACATCCGCTTCGCGGCTCGCTCCACACGCTCCTGATTCCTCATGCCGGATGGATGACTCGCGAGGCGCGCGCCCGGATGCTTTCACAGCCCGTCGACCACATCCTCGCGTGGCGGGCGGGTTCTCCCGTGAACGTGGTGCGGCCGGTCTGAAGGGCGCTCCGCAGGATGCCGGCGAGCATGGGGCGAATCGTTCGGCATGGGCGGCGGGATCACGTCGCTCCGGAAGGGCGCCATGGAAATCACTGAAGTCAAAACGTACCTGGTTCATCCGGGAGTCGGGGCGAAGAACTGGCTCTTTGTGAAGCTGGAGACGGACGCCGGAATCCATGGTTGGGGAGAGTGCTACACGCAGGCGGACCGGGATCGCAGCATCGAGTGCCACATCCAGGAGTTGGGGCGCTACCTGATCGGCCGGAGTCCGTTTGAGATCAAGCAGTTCACGTTCCAGGCCTACACGGACTTCGCTTCCAAGCGCGGCTCGATGGATCTGTACTCCGCGATCAGCGGGCTGGAGCAGGCGCACTGGGACATCGTCGGCAAGACGCTGCAGGCGCCGGTCTGCTACCTGTTGGGCGGGCCCTGCCGTGACCGACTTCGCATGTATGCGAACGGTTGGGCGCATGGAACGGGCGCCGAAGTGGCGGAGTGCGCGCGTCGGGTGGTGCACGAGCGCGGCTTCAGCGCCCTCAAGTTCGATCCGTTTCCCGGTCCGTGGCGCGAGCACATCTCACGGGATCAGGAGCGCGAGGCCGTCGAGAACGTACGCCTGGTGCGGGAGGCGGTTGGGCCCGACGTGGAGATCCTGGTGGAGGTGCACCGTCGTCTCGCTCCCGTCCGCGCCATCCGGGTGGCGCACATGATGGAAGAGTACCAGCCCTACTGGTACGAGGAGCCGGTCTCCAGCCGAAACATCGATGCCCTTGCCGAGGTGCGCCGGGCAGTGATGACGCCGGTGGTTACCGGCGAGGAACTGTACACCAAGATCGAGTTCCGACAGGTCTTCGAGAAGCAGGCCGCCGACATTCTGAACCCGGACGTGTGCGCCGTGGGCGGCATTCTGGAGCTGCGGGAGATTGCGGCGATGGCGGAGCCGTATCTGGTCGCCGTTGCCCCACACAACTACAACAGCGGCTCCGTCGGCCTGGCGGCCACGCTGCATGCGGCGATCGGTATGCCGAACTTCCTGATCACGGAGTACTTCGTCAACTTCGAAGACGTGAGTCACGCCATCTCTAAGAACCCCATCGTGGTCGAAGGCGGCTACGCCCGGATTCCAGATGAGCCGGGCCTCGGCGTGGATCTGGATGAGGCCGTGCTCGCCCAGTTCGCCTACCGCCAACCGGAGCCGCGCCGGCTCCCGGGGATCGAGACGGCTTGACGCGGAGGATGGGACCGGGCGCCCCTAGGGGGCTTCACCCGGTCCGGTTCACACCTCGAAACGGAACTCGCTGGAGCCGACGATCACCACATCGCCGGGGACGAGGAAGTGCTGCTGGATGCGCATCCCGTTCACGAAGGTCCCGTTGGAGCTGTTCTGGTCCTCCAGGAAATAGCCGTTCGGCGCGCCGATGATGCGGGCGTGCCGGCGCGACGCTTTTGGGTCGCCGGGGATCCCGATCGCCTGGGTCGGCTCGCGACCGATGCCGCTCTCTCCGCCCGAGATCGGGAACACCTGTCCGGCGTGCGGCCCGCCGATGACCGTGAGTCGAGCGCCTGGAGCCCCGGGCGCTCCGAAACCGGCGGGCGCTGGGGGAGGAGCGGACATCATCGTGGGGGCGTACGCGGGATTCTGCGCCGCGCCGGGGTCGTACGCCGCAGTCGGCGCGGCCCAAGCCGGTTCCGCCCTATAGGGGGACTGTGCATACCCTCCGGGCTGGGGCGCGGCGGCGCCGTATCCGCCCGGCGTCGCGCCTCCATCCGGCACGGTGCAGAGGCACGCTCCGGTGAGCGGGTCCTGGGGCTGTCCGCAGTAGCTGCAGTAGCCCGGGAGCCCGCCCGGGGTCGGGGCCGGTCCGGTCGGAGCCGTCTGGTACGACGAAGGTCCGTCGGTGTTCAGCGAGACGGCGTCGACGGGTCGGACGCCGCCGGTGACGGATGCCTTTTCATAGTAGGCGAGCGTCACCTTTCCGAACTGGATGGCATCGCCGTCTCGCAGCACCTGACCGGGCTGCGCCGGCTGCCCGTTGACGTAGAGCGGCATGGCGTTGGTTTCGGACTGGATGGCATATCGGCCGCCCGTGGACCTGAGCGTGGCCATTCGCTTCGGCACCGACGGATCCAGAAACACCGGCACCTCCACCAATTCATCACGCCCGATGACCGCGATCGGCGTATCGATGATGTGCTCCCGGCCCTCGTTTCGCCCCACGAGCACCCGCACCCACACTCGCTTCAGCGCCTCGGCCATCAGGTTGATGAAGAAGCCGATGGCGGCTCCGATCAAGGTGAAGCCGATCAGTCGGAGCTGCATCCCTTGCAACAGCCCACTGGATCCGAGCGCCTGGAAGACAAATCCTCCCAGAAAGCCGCCCAGGGCTCCTCCCACCGCGCCGTTTCGGATTCGCTGTGACGACATGTTCGGCACACCGAAAACGCCGCCCAGGAACAGGCCGATCATCATCCACGCCAGGGCTCGAGTCACAATCTGATGGAAGAAGTCCGCCACGGTGTCGGGCGCCTCTATCCGACCGCCGAGCGTTGTGAACAGAATCTGACCGAAGTAGAGGCCGACGAAGCCTCCCACCATTCCGAGCAGGGTGAACCATCCCACGGCCCGCTTGAACCGAACCGTGGTGCCCTCTCCGATGCCCTCCGAAACCCCCAAGAAGACCCCGATGGTGAGGCCAAGCACGCCCCCCAGGGTTCCGGAACTCGTCGGTCCCACCAAGCGGGGACCGATGGCATCCTGCTCATAGAGCCGAAAACCGAATTCCACCAGGAGCCAGCCGAGAAAGCCGCCGAGAGCGCCGAACGAGAAGCCACGCAGAACACGGAGGGGCGACATGAACTAGGCCTCGAAGCGGAAGCGGGTTCCGCCGACGGTGATTTCATCTCCCGGACTCAGTGACACTTCGGTCACCCGGGCGCCGTTCACGAAGGTCCCGTTGGCGGAGTTGAGATCCTGCAGTTGGTAGCTCCCGCCCATGGCCGTGATCTGCGCGTGACGTCGCGAGGTGGTGCCGTCACGATCCAGCGCCACCGGATTGGCGGGATCTCGTCCCATCACCACGGCGCCGTTGATCGGAAACACCTGGCCCAGATAAACGCCCGCCATCCCTACCAGGCGAGGGCCGGAGCCGGTCGCCGAACCTGCGGTGGGGGCCGGACCCCGGCCCGGGAGCGCCGAGCAGGCGCATCCGCCGGAAGCATCCTTCATCTGTCCACAGTACGGGCACTGGTTGGGATCCGCCACGATCGGGGGCGGCGGAGGTGGAACTCCGGGGCTGACGGGTCCGGTCGCGAGATTCGCGCCCGCCAAACTTCCGCCTCCCTGAACCACCGCTTCGGGTTGCACGCCCAGCTTCTTGAGGACGTCCTCCAGCTTGATGTTGTTTTTGCGGCAGTAATTGTACCCGCAGTAGACCAGTGCCCCCAGGACGATGAAGCTGATGAGGGTGCTGCCGAAGTCTCCCGATCGCTGGGCCGGCGCCGGGGCGGGGGCTGTGGGAGTGGGGGCGGACGGCACCGGCGCGGCAGCCGGGGTCGACGATGGGGCCGTCCCGGGCGCCGAACCCGGGGCGGCCGCGGGAACATCCAGCACGGCGGTCACTTCGGGAAGGGCGACCTCGATGACCTGCACCGAAGACCCTGGCGCGAGTCCTACCGTCACGGACTTGTTCGTCGACGAACCGCCCTGGGGAGTTACAACCAGTTGCCCCGCGCCTCCGGCGACGAAGTCGAACTCGGCCACGCCCAGGGAGGCATCGGTAAGGGTCTTGCGTTGGATGCCTTTGGCGAAGTCGGTGAGAACCACGATTCCCGAGGCAATCGGTTTGGATGCCTTGCCGGTGACGCGCACCTGAACCTTCTGAATCAGGGTGAAGTCGGGTGATGCGAAACTCTGCTCCCCGGCTGAGGCAGCGGTCACTTTCCGTCTCGCGGCATAGCCGGACTTCTGATCCATGACGACCAGGGTGACCTCGGCGAGACCGGACGGCAGATCCAGCGGCGCGGTCTCGGTGACCGTCACGGGCGCCGTGGTCGGGCTCTCCTCAATGTAGGCCTGATACTGGCCTCCAGTCGGCACCCGAATGGTGACCTTCTTCCCCGCTGCAGGAGCCGCGGTCGACGGGGTGGTGGACGGCGCCCCCGCCGCGGGCGCAGCCGAAGAGGCTGCGGGAGCACCTGCGGTGGCAGCGGGCGCTGGCGTCGCCGGTTTACCCGCAGGCGGCGCGGTGGTCGCCGAATTCTGGGCGGCTGCGGGCAGTGCCAACAGGAGCACGGCCGCGCAGGCCATTTCGTTCCATCTCATCCACGTGTCTCCCAGACGCATCCCGGCTGCCCGTCCGTCCTGAACCCATCCGACCTTCAAATCGACGCTACACCACTCCATAGGGTTCGGCGAGCTCTCCACACCGAAGACGCCGGAGCGCCTCGGGAATGCATGCGACCACGTCTCCGGCCAGGGCCCCCGGCGACCCGTGGCGCTCTCCCGCCACCTCTCCGGCCGCTCCGTGGACAAAGGCTCCGATGCAGGCCGCACGATACGGTGAGTCACCGCGCGCCAGGCAGGCGCCGATGATTCCCGACAGGACGTCCCCGGACCCACCGGTGGCCAGAGCAGGGCTGCCGCTGGAATTCACAGAGGTTGACCCGTCCGGCGCGGCAACCACCGTGCCGGGACCCTTCAACAGGATAACGCAGTCCCACATCGCGGCCGCTTCTCGGGCGGCATCCAACCGGTTCGACTGCACCGCCTCGACGTCTGTTCCAAGCAGGCGCGCCATCTCGCCCGGATGGGGCGTCAGCACGGCGCCCGGGGGAAAGTCTCCGGCGCGGGCGGGCGCCATGAGATTCAGGCCGTCCGCGTCCACCACGAGTGGGATCCGGAGGCGGGAGAAGAGGTCGCGCAGCAGCGAGGCGGTCTCCGGGCATCGGCCCAGGCCCGGACCGATCACCGCGGCGGTGGATTTCGCCAGCGCCTCCAGGATCGGTTCCAGGGCAGCCCGACCGAGCGTGCCAGTTTGAGCTTCCGGCAGCGGCAGCGTCATGGCCTCGGTGAGTTTGATCTCAAGAGTCGGGTTGAGGTCCGCGGGGCAGCCGACGGTAACGAGCCCGACACCCGAGCGGAGAGCTCCCGTCGCCGCAAGCGCCGCGGCGCCGGTGAGTCCGGTTGATCCAGCGAGGATGAAGAGCCGGCCGTGCGTGGCCTTGTGAGCGGTGCTCGAAGGAGCGGGCCAGAGGGGCCGGGCCGAGGCGGCGGTGATCCACTCTGTGAGCCGAGCATCCTCCCGGAGCGCCCGGGGAATACTGATCGGAGCCACCCAGAGTTCGCCGAGGTGGGAACGTCCCGGCTCCTGCACCATGCCGAGCTTCGGCAGCCCCAGCGTCACCGTCTCGGTCGCCCGAACACAGAGCGAGGAAGGACGGCCGGTGTCGGCGTCCAGCCCGGAGGGAAGGTCGACCGAGACGACCGGCACTACCGATCTGAGGATGCCGCGAATGGCGTCGGCGGCCGAATCACGGGGCTCACCTTTGAATCCGGTACCGAGCAGCGCGTCGATCACCATACCTTGCGGGGGTGGCCGCCATCCGGAATCAAACGGATGCACTTCGATTCCGAGCGCCTCCAGAGCGTCCAGATTGACCCGTGAATCCCCTGTCACCCGGGACCGTTCCCCTGCCAGAAAACAGCGCACCGACGCCCCTCGAGCGCTGAGATGGCGGCAGGCCACAAAGCCGTCTCCACCATTGTTGCCGTGACCACAGAGCACTTCTACCGTGCCCGACATGGGCCGACCGGGAACGGCGGAAAGTCGTTGCAAAACGCGATTTGCCACGGCCGATCCAGCGTTCTCCATCAGGAGCAAGGTGGGGAGTCGGTAGGCGCCGGCAGTCTCCCGATCAATCCGGCGCATCTGTTCCGCAGTGGTGACTCGCATACTTAGCAGAAGCCTACCCCGCTTCCGGGAGCCGTGTCACCGACAATTCGACACAGGTGCGCACCGTTGCTCCGGGGCCCGCTGAAAAACGTCGGGATCGGCGGGAGGAACCGTGCTTCCGGCCGAGGAACTCCCCAAATTCACTCGGGTACGCCACTTCTACTGGTAGAGCGATCCATTGCCGACGCCGTGCAACTCCCACGCGGATTGCGATTCGGGAGGGAGAAATCGGTTCGCGCGAATGATCAGATCGTGTTAAGAAACAAGCCCGCAGCATTTCAGTTTCCCCCTCATGCCTGAACAACTCCAGCTCGATATCGACCCCCTCGGCGAACTCCGTCCCCTCTGGGATGAGACGCTTCGCCTCCTGAAAGGTCGTGTCGGTCGTGAGGCCCTCGACGGCTGGCTGGCGGAAATCGCGCCCGTTGCCGTCAAAACCGGCACCGTGGTGCTGGCGCTCCCGAACGCCACGGCGCGAGCCTGGGTGGATCGAAAGTATCGAAAGGTGCTCCGCGATGCGCTGACCGAGGCGCACGGCGAACCGGTCGAGCTTGAACTGATCGTCGTCAAGAACCGGGCTGCGTCGCAGCCGGCGACGTCGATCAAGGCGGCGGCGCCCACCGACGGATCCGAACCCACCCGAGCGTCGCGGGGACCCGAAAGCGCGCTCTTTAAGCCGATCCCGCTGAACGACAAATTCACGTTCGAGAACTTTGTGGTCGGGCATTCGAACCGCTTTGCCCATGCGGCGGCGGCGGCTGTGGCCGAGCGGCCGGGTCGCGAGTACAACCCGTTGTTCATTTACGGCGGCGTGGGACTGGGGAAGACGCATCTGCTTCAGGCGATCGGGCATCGGCTGAGGCAGCAGAACAAGACGCTTCGTATCGTCTACGTTTCCGGCGAGACGTTTACCTCGCACTTCATATCGAGCATTCGGGAGCACCGGCAAGAAGAGTTTCGGCGGGCCTATCGGGGGGTCGATGTCTGGTTGGTGGACGATGTTCAGTTCATTGCCGACAAATCGGGCACGCGGGAAGAGTTCTTCCACACCTTCAACGAGATGTACCTGACCAACCGGCAGATTGTGCTCGCCTCCGACCGCCCGCCGAGAGAGCTGCGGTTGATGGAAGACCGGCTCCGCAGCCGGCTCGAGTCGGGATTGATGGTGGAGATGCTTCAGCCGGAACTCGAGACTCGAATGGCGATTCTCCAGCGTCGAGCGCAGTCTGAGAACGCCCAGGTGCCGGATGCCGTGCTCTACCAGATCGCCCGGGGAGTGAAGGAGAACGTGCGCGTTCTCGAGGCGGCGCTCATTCGCCTGCTCGCGCTCGCTTCGCTCACCAGCAGCGAGTTGACCCCCGAGCTCGCTGCGCGGGCCCTGAGCGCCTTCGTGCAGGAGGCGGAGATCGCCAACATCAGCCTCATCGCCATACAGCGGGCGGTCTGCGAACACTTTCGGATTCCCGTTGAGGAAGTGGCGGGTCCCCGACGGGATCGGCAGACGGCGCTGGCGCGGCAGGTGGCGATGTATCTGATGCGCGACTTGACGCGACACTCCCTCAGTGAGATCGGCGCCCTGTTCGGCGGCAAGACCCACTCCACGGTGCTGTACGCCTGCGCGAAGATGGACAAGGCTCTCGAGACCGACGCAGAACTTGCGGAGTCGCTCGGCGTGCTCCGTCGCCGGATTGCCGGCGAGTCGGATTGAGGGGCACAGGTTCGGACGGTCCCCGATCGGGTATCCGGATGAGGACGGCCACAATCAGGACTTGGCGCCGCCGTCGGTGAACTCCCGGCAAAAGTCGCGCTGCGGGCCTCTTCGACCGCGCGCGGGAGACTGCAGCATGACCCAGACCATCCCGGTGCTCGACCTGCGCGACTATCTCGGCGGAGGCTCGCCGGCGGAACGATTCGCAAAGGAAGCCGGCGAGGCGCTTTCCGAGATCGGTTTCTTCGCGCTCGAGCATCACGGCGTGGATCCGGACCTCATTCGTCGGGCCTACGCCGCGGCGGAAGCCTTCTTCTTGCTGCCGGAAGCAACCAAGCGGGCCTATGAGGATCTGAGTCTGAAGGGCCAGCGCGGCTTCACCAGCTTTGGACGCGAACACGCCAAGGATCACCCGGCGCCCGATCTCAAGGAGTTCTGGCACGTGGGCCGGGATTTGCCGTCGGGACATCCGCTGGAGTCGGTCTACTTCCGCAACATCTGGCCCGAGGAAATCGCCGATTTCCAGCCCGTGCTGTCGGAGCTCTACCGCCGCCTCGACGCCTGCGCCCTGACCCTCCTGGAAGCGTGTGGAGCGTATCTGGGAGAGCCGCCCGATCGCATTCGAGAGGTCGCCCGCGACGGCAATACCATTCTTCGACTCATCCACTACCCGCCCATCCCCGACGGCGTCGATCCCGCGAGCGTGCGGGCGGCCGCCCATGAAGACATCAACCTGATCACGCTGCTGTGCGAGGCGACCGACGCAGGCCTGGAGTTGCTGGATCGGAGCGGCGCGTGGAGACCGATTCATGCCCTCAAGGGGCAGATCGTGGTGGACGCGGGGGATATGCTTCAAAATCTCACCAACGGGGTGCTTCGAAGCACGACGCATCGAGTCGTCAATCCCGACAATTCCCGTTCCCGCCGGCTCTCCATGCCGTTCTTCGTGCACCCCCGCTCCGAGGTCAGCCTGGCGCCATTGCCGAGCTGTGTCGCCCGGTGCGGCGGAGAGCAGCGTTACCCATCCATCACCGCCGGAGACTATCTGCTCCAACGCCTGAAGGAGATTGGGCTCGCTTGAGGGGATAGGGCCTTGCGCCCCTCGCTCGGCGCACGGTTTCGAGTGCTTGGGTTTGACTTCAAGGAGTGGTGGAAGATGGCGGAACAGCGGCCCCTGGACGGCAAAGTTGCCTGGATAACGGGTTCTTCCCGTGGAATTGGCCGGGTTCTGGCGGAAAAGCTCTGTGCCGATGGCGCGCTGGTGGTGGTGCACGGCACCCGGCCCGACTCGCCGAAGACCTTTGGTGAGGGCGATTCGATGGATCAGGTCGCCGCGGATGTGGCGCGGGTGGCCGGGGGTCAGGCGATCGCCGTCTACGGCGACCTGATGGTGGAATCCGAGGTCGAGCGCATCGTGAGCGAGATCCGGGAACGGGCCGGACAGATCGACATCCTGGTGAACTGCGCGGGCGGCGACATCGGCGCCGGCGGCACAGGCGTCGGTAAGGGCGGTCGGCCCGATCCGGACGACTGCCTGAACATCCCCGTGGACGATATGCGGGCGGTGATGGATCGGAATCTCTTCACCTGCATTATGTGCACGCGTGCCGTGGCGCCCGAGATGATCGCGCGGAAGAGCGGACGGATCATCAATATCGGCAGCACCGCCGGAACGTACGGGCGCGAGAGCGGCTCCATCTACGCCGTGGCCAAGGCCGCGGTGCACCACTGGACCCGCTGCCTGGCCTTCCAACTCCGGCCGGACAACGTCACGGTGAACTGCGTCTCGCCCGGCGGGACGGTGACCCAGCGCTTCCTGACGATCCATCGTGTCGACGAGGAGCGCCTGGTGGATGAGGGCACGCTGGTTCGCTACGGGCGGCCGGGCGAAGTGGCGGCTCTGGTCGCCTTCCTCGCCTCCCCGGATGGCGGCTACCTGAGCGGGCAGATCATTCGCGTGGATGGCGGCGAGTTCCCGTTTGCCGCGTGACCCGGACTGACGTCGCCTCCAGGGCGGCGGTGGGGGATCGAGAGATGAATCGTCGAAACCTGCTTGCTTCGGGGGTGGCGCTCGCTGCCCTCGCGCTGCCCCGCGAGGGGGAGGGGAGTGGCCGCCGCATGTTGGAGCTTCGTCTGCGGAAGCGTGTCCGGCGCCCTGACGACCGCTTCGAGGTACGGACGGAAACGGCCGCCTGGCGTCCCGATCAGTCCGCCGTGGTGGTCTGCGATATGTGGGACGCCCACTGGTGCAAGGGCGCCACGTCACGGGTGATTGAGGTAGCGCCGCGGATGAACGCGTTCCTGAAGGCGTGCCGCGACAAGGGGTTGCTCATCATCCACTCCCCCAGTTCCTGCATGGCAGCCTATGCCGACCATCCGGCTCGGCGGCGGGCTCAGGAGGCGCCGAAGGCGGCGGATCTGCCGGCCCAGATCGGCGAGTGGTGCCGTCAGATCCCGGCCGAGGAGAAGGGCACGTACCCCATCGATCAGGCCGACGGCGGCTGTGACTGCGTCCCCACTTGCCCGGGCGGCAATCCGTGGCGGCGCCAGATTGCGGCTCTCGATATCCGAGAAGAGGACGCCATCAGCGACTCCGGCTCGGAAATCTGGAACCTGCTGGCGGCTCGCGGAACCACCAACGTGATGGTGCTCGGCGTACACACCAATATGTGCGTGCTGGGCCGGCCGTTCGGGTTGAGAAACCTCTCTCGATACGGCAAGAACGCGGTTCTCGTTCGAGATCTCACCGACACGATGTACAACTCGCGCTCCTGGCCCTACGTCAATCACTTCCGGGGCACGGACCTGATTGTGGAGCACATCGAGAAGTTCGTGTGTCCGACGATCAGTTCGGATCAGATCCTCGGCGGGCGCGCCTTCCGGTTTGCCGCCGACCCGCTCGCCCGGATCAAGTGATCTCGACCGGCCCCTACCGGCAAAAATCAAATGAACGGGCCGATCCCTCAATGGAGGGCGTTGGCTCGTTCATTCGTCTGCGCTCCCTCGGGTTCGGTCAGTTCGGGCAGTTGACGTGCCAGGGCGCCGCGCCGGGAATGGGGTACTGCCGCATCAGGGAGACGCCGGACCACGGCTCGCCGCAGGGATTGGCGAGCAGTTGATGGCGTCCCATCCACTTCGTGTGACCATCGAAAAAGATGGCGTTGACTCCACCGGAGTGCCTCGTCATGGCGAGAACGGGCTCGCCGAAACCCGGCTTGTCATAGAGGTTCTTCGGCGGCTCATACCAGGAGTCGTCGAACCGGTCGCCCTTTTCGGTGATGAGAATGATGTCGGCCGGGCGGTCGATGGCCGCGAGACCCAGTCCCTCAGCCATTCGGTTGGCGACGTAGGAACGGGGCACGAGCGGCCGTCCGGATTGGCCGTTTTCGGTACTGTGGGGAACCCGGCCCGCGTCCGAAGGGCAAACAATGAGGGCGCCCCCCTGTTTGGTGTAGGGCAGGATCTGATTCCACCATCGGTTTTCGCGGGTGGCGCCGAGCGGACGGGTGGGACTCACGCGGCTCAGGTCGCGGTCGTGCGCGAAGAAGAAGCAGAAGTCGTCATAGTCGCTGATGTACATCGACAGGCCGACGCCGAGTTGCCGCATATTGGAGAGGCACGACATCTGTCGTGCTTTCTCTCTAGCCTGTGCGAAGACGGGGAAGAGGATTGCGGCGAGGATTGCGATTATAGCAATAACCACCAGCAGCTCGATCAGTGTGAAAGCTCGTCGCGAACGGTGACGCATGGGCGGGAGATCTCCGCCGCGTTGTTCACCTCCAGGGGCGCCTCAGACCTGCGGCAAGAATGTTGGGAAGATTAAAGACTCAGTGACGGCCAGGAAGAAACCGATGAGTCACGCAGGCGTGGGCGGGCTGGGCGAGGGGGTCGTGTCGAGGCAGACTCGATCTCGCCCGGACCGCTTCGCATCGTAGAGGGCGCGGTCTGCCGCGGCCAGCATCTCTACCGTCGAATCCAACAGGCGGTGGCCGCAAACTCCGAAGCTCATCGTGACATGGATGGACGGGTCTACATCGGACCAATCCAGTTCGGCGAGCGCGGTGCGGATGCGCTCACACAACTGGGCGGCGGCGGCGCCCGTGCACGCATCGAGAGCCAGAGCGAACTCCTCTCCGCCCCACCGAGCGGCCACGTCGGTCTCCCGCACGGATGCGGCCAGCACCTGTGAGACGCGGCGCAGCACTTCGTCGCCGGCAGCGTGACCCAGCGTGTCGTTCACCCGCTTGAAGTGGTCCAGATCGCACATCACGAGGCTGAGGGGGACCTGGTGTCGCCGGGCGTGCGCGAACATGCGGGCAAACTGCGCGTCGAAAAACCGACGGTTGGCAAGCCCCGTAAGGGCATCCCGCAGGCTGATTTCGCGAAGCTGCGCCGCTTGCTCTTCCACCTGCGCGCGGGACCGAACCAGCAAATCACGAGCGGCCGCCAGTTCGACAGACATTCGGTTGAATGCCCGCGCCAGCTCTCCGACCTCATCATTCGAGCGAATCTCGAGCTGCACATCGAGGACACCGGCGCCGGCGGTTCTGAGCCCCTGGGTGAGCGTGCGGAGGTTTCGGCTCAGACGGCTCCCGAGCAGCAGGCCGAGGGTAAGCGTGAGTACCGTCGCCGCCAGAGCGCCGTACAGCAGCGCCTGCTGGACCGAGTCCAGGTACGTCTGCGTGATCCGGCTGAGGTTTGGTGTGGCCAGCGGAACGGCCAGCACCGCGACCTCTCCGTTCACCTCAATCGGCGATGCCGCACGGATCAAGTGTGCGGGCGCCAGCGATCCTCGCTGAAAGGAAGAATCGCCAAGCAGCACCCGACCGTTCGGATCCAGCAGCAGGAAGAGAAACGGAGGACGTCCACCCGCCAACCCCACCCCGTCCCCAGCCCCGGGGGCCCTAGACGGAGGAGAGTCCGGAGCAAACTCATCCGGCATTCCGGGGGGTTCGCCGTCCTGTCCCGGTCCCAACCGTCGGGTACGGTGCTCGAACTCGGGGAATGATTCGGAACGCTCGGCGTTTTCCCACGAGCCGTAGGTCTCCAGGTAATGGCGCATGTTGATGCTGAAACGCTCGAAGCTCTGCCGTTTGAGAGTATCGCTAAAATTTCGAAGTACGAGCCACCGGCCCAACAACCCGACGACCAGCACGGCGATGAGGCTCGTGCCGAAGAGTGCCGCAGTCAGCTTGAATCTTAATGATGACAATGCACACTCCTGTTCAACGAGGCCGCTGGATGTCCTTGAACCCTGGGACGTTTGATCTCCGGCGAAGTCACGTCATCAGACGGAATACAGAGAGCCTCAGTCGTTATTCCAAGTATCGATACAAAAACCCAATTCATGCAGGTCGGAAAGTACCGCGGTCGGCGAGATTTCGGGCTGTGGAGCCAGATGTTCGTATCGTCTCATCCAAATCGACTTCATTCCGACGCCCTCTGCTCCTCGAATGTCGTGGTGAAGGGAGTCGCCGATCATGACGGCCTCCGAGACTTCGGCTTCGGCCAGCGACAGGGCGAAGTGGAAAATCCCGGGATCGGGCTTCCAGACCTGAAGTTCGCCGGACACCACCACATCGGAAAACCAGCGACCCAACTGAACGGACTCGACTTTCTCGCGCTGCAGATCCGAGAGACCGTTCGTTACCAGGACAAGGTGATAGCGGCGGGAGAGTCGGGTGAGGGCGGCTTCGACATCCTCGAAGAGGCGGTGGGTGCCCCGGCGGGCTTCCAGATAGACCGCAGAGAGGTCCGGAGCCAGATCCGGAGGGAGATCGAGTTCTCGAAGCGCTTCGGCGAAAACGGCAGCCCGATACTCGCGCTGTGACGTGACCGGTTGGGCGCCTCGCTCCAGGCGTCGCCCGACGACGGTGCTCGCCTCGTGAAACGCCGCGGCCAGGGTCGGCGCTGCCACGGTCTCGTGCACGGCGGCGGCCGCACGAACGGCGGCATCCATCGCGGCGCCATGCGACTCGTGCGTGTTGATCAGGGTGTCGTCGAGATCGAAAAGCAGGGCCCGAATCATGTTGTGACCAATCTGCACCCGTTGCCGGGGAAGCACGCGAGCGAAGCGGTTCGGCTGAAGTCTATCGCCCGTGCTTTCACCCCGACCCGAACAGTGTGAGGAGAACCCTTTGGAACGGATCAAGGCCCTGTTGAAGGATCAGTCGAAGCCCCTGACGTGGGTCTTCACCGGCGACAGCATCACGCATGGCGCGCTGCACACGTTCGGTTGGCGCACCTACACGGAACTCTTCGCCGAGCGGATCCGGTTTGAGCTGGGTCGGCCTCGCGACATCGTGATCAACACGGGGATCAGCGGCGACCGCACGGGGGGTTTGCTGAAGGACTTCGACTGGCGAGTCGCCCGGTTTCAGCCGCACGTGGCTTCCGTGATGATGGGCATGAATGACTGCAGCGGCGGGCCAGCCGGACGCGAGGCGTTCCGCAAGAACCTGGATGAGATCGTCGACCGGCTCTCAATGCTCCCCGGCTGTGTGCCGCTCCTCCATACGATGAACGCGATCACGGCCCTCGACACGGGACGGCAGGACTTGCCCGCCTATGTGGAGATCATTCGGGATGTGGCGGCCCGACGACACGTGCCCCTCATCGACCATTACACGCAGTGGAAGCAGGTGAACTTCAACGGCTGGCTCAACGACGCCACCATCCACCCCAATGAGTATGGCCACCGGGTGTTCGCCAATCGGATTTACACCGAGTTCGGTATCTTCGACGCCAAGAGCCCCTCGTGTCGCCTGTTTGTCCCATGAGGCGTCTCCTCTTCCGACGCTCGGTGCTTGCGACTGCCCTGACGCTGGCGGTTTCCGGCGGCTCCGTTTCCGCGCAGCGTCCGGTGAAGGTCCCGCAGGCGCTGGGCAAGCCGTACCCCGAGATTCTGAAGATGGGCTCCGAGAAGTGGATGGAGTTCCATGGTGAGAAGCACGGACACTCCACCGCGGCGATGTGGGACGGGATGGAGCTCTACAGTGGGGCGCTGCTCTGGCGGAACAGCGAACTGGCTCGGAACGCGCCGCCGGCGGTTCGGTCCCGGGTTTCGACCCTGAGAAAGCTCCTGCTGCCGTTCATCTCCGGTATCTGTGAGGTGGGGTACTTCAACTCGGGGGGCGGCACGATCTGGGTGAACGTGGAGGCGGGCAGTCGCGCGGAAGCCGAGGAGGTGCTGCACCGGGTCCTCACGCGCGTGAAGAGCCCCGGCGCCGCGACGACGGGTCAGGTGCTGCGGGCGCACGCGGAACTCGATGCGGCGGTGCGAAAACGGGCGAAAGAAGATGCGGTGGTCGCTGAGAACGCCGCGGACGCTCGAAAGCGGGTGAAGCAACTTGGAGCCGGACTGACGCCCCTCTTCAAGCAGGCGGGGACGCTGGATCGCGCCGGGTCGGACCATCTGCTGGGCTTCTTGCGCCGGCAGTTGACCCTTGGGCTGGGAGATTTCAGTTGAACTCCGGCCCGGCGGCGTGACGGGGCCGGAGTTCAGGCGACATGTGAGGCGGCGCGCTCAGGCGGTGCGCTCGAAGTAGCTCCGAGCCGTCACGAGCTGGCCTTTGATGAACGGCGCGTCCTCATCGTCGGTGCGGGCATCGAGTTCCGCCAGGAGCGCTTGAAAGGCGCTCTCCGCATCGGCATCTCCGGGGCGCTCCAGCACGTGCGTGAGAAGCGAGTAGCCCCGGCTGAGGTGATCCGAGACACTCGCGCGTCGATCCAGGTCGATGCAGTGATCGAAGTCGGCGTGGGCAGCGAGGTAGTTGCGCTCCAGCAGTCGGTAAGCGCCCATGGCCCAATACGCCATCGACGGGGTGTAGCCGAAGGGGAAGCCGGCGAAGCTCGGATCGGTTCGGATTTCCACGCAGCGAGCCGCCGACTCGGCCCCGAGACGGGCCTGCTCCTCAGTGACGGTGATCTCCGGCTCGTCCCATCCGGGCCAGCAGAAGCTGGAGAGGTTGTAGTGAGTGCCCCCGATCGCCCGCACGATCTTCTTCCGCCACTCCTCATCGGTGCAAGCCGGCAGCGAGGCTTCCAGACGCGCAATTCGTTCCTGGGAGAGCAGCGCGTAGCCTGCCAGATTCCGGTGCTTCCAGTACAGCTTCCCGGCCACCTCGTGCAGACCCGGCTCCGGCACTTCGGCGGGGATGCGCTTCTCTGCTTCGGCAATGACTCGAAGCGCTTCGGCGGAGTCGCCGGCCGCAAGCTGGTGGTTTACCAGTTCCGCAATCTCAATCCAGGGGCTATCCGCCATTGACTCAAGTCCTTTCAGGGATTCCAACGGCCGCGGAGCACGCGCGTTTCGCGCTTCCAGGGCCCTGGGGCGGCGTTATCGGAGATCCACCGCCAGCATCTGCTTCTCGTGGCGAAGATACAGCACTTTATTCGACAGAATCGGGACGCTCCAACAGGCGCCCGTGAGCGCTTTCCATCGACACTTCTCCTGATAGGCGCCCGGAGTCGCCGTCGCCGCCACGAGGTCGCCCCGCTCGCCAAGGATCAAGAGATGTCCGTCGGCCAGCACGATGGAGCCCCGTCCCAACCCTCGCTGCTCCCACTTCACGGTTCCGGTCCGGGCTTCCAGACACTTCAGTCGATCGGCGCTGAAGCCGTAGAGGTGGTTGTCATGGTACACCGAGGTCGAGAAGTGGTTGTGCATCTCCTGACTTCGGTAGATCTCTTCCGGAGCGCCGTCGGGCTTCATCCGAATCAGTGCGCAGCCCCGGCCGTAGTTGGACGAGACGAACAGATAGTCATCGAACTGCAGCGGCGTGGCGCAGTTGAGATCGAAGTTGGTCTTCCAGTCGTAGCGCCAGAGCTCTCGTCCGGTGGCGGGTTCGACCGCGACGTATCCCTGCGCGGTGAAGTGGACCATCTCCTCCCGCTTGCCGTTCTTCGCGAGGAAGGGGGTGGAGTAGCCGATCTTGTCGTCGAGGGCGCTCCAGAGATGCTTGCCGTCTGAGAGCTTGTAGGCGGACACCGATTTGCCCACGCCACCACCGGGATGCAGGTGAATGCGTCCCTTCTCGATGACCGGGGAACCGCAATAGCCGAATTCGGGACAGGTTCGACCGGTGAGCTCCAGAAGGTTGCTCCTCCAGTGCACCTTGCCGGAGGCTGCGTCGAGGCAGGTGAGATCCCCGAAGGTGCCCAGCGCGACGACGCGATTTCCGGAGACCGTGGGGGTGGAGCGGGGCCCGCTCTTGAAGCGGGCGTCGAGCGTGGGATGCCCGTCGTAGTTCACCGGGTACGCGTGGCGCCAGATGAGTTCGCCGTTGAGCGCGCCGTGGCACAGAATCGCCTCCTCGCCGCCGTCGCGCACCTGAGTGTAGAGGCGACCCTTCGCCGCGACCATGGAGGAGTAGCCGCCGGGCAGGTCGGTCTTCCAGAGGACTCGGGGCCCTTCGGCGGGCCAGGGCAGCTTCAATCCGGTTTCCGAGGAACCGCCATCGAAGCGGGGTCCTCTCCAGTTCGGCCAATCCGCGGCGGCGGCGGCCTGGGACTGAAGGGCTCCGAACGAGGCGGCGGCGCCTCCGGTCAACAGGGTCGTCAGCAGTTCGCGGCGAGACTGGGGCATCGGCACTTTCCATGATCGGCCGGATCGGTGAACCGGCGGCGGGTCCAATTTCCCTGAGGGGGCCCGTGTTTCCTACGGCCGGGGAGAATC
The DNA here is from genome assembly GCA_005798285.1 of Actinomycetota bacterium. Classification (GTDB taxonomy): domain Bacteria; phylum Armatimonadota; class SYMT01; order SYMT01; family SYMT01; genus F1-80-MAGs030. The sequence continues at coordinate 13,767 of SYKE01000281.1, read as the reverse complement.
CCGATGGGCCGTCCCGAAAGCCCGCTGAACTCGAATCGTTTGTGAACAGGAGATTCGTGGTTCGGCCGTCAATCCAATCCCCGGGCTGCTCTCGGGAGTGCCCGATTGCCGTGCTGTTCCGGCGCGGCGGCGTGCGGGCCGGGAGCTGGGAGGCGCGAGGATGGGTTGGAAGTCAGGCTGGCTGGGCGTGGGACTGGTGGTATGCGGGGTCACCGCGGCGAGTTCCGGGCCGGGGGCAGGGGTCCGGTTTCGGGACGACTCCTTTCAGGACTTTCGCGCCGGCACGCCGGGGTCCGGCGGGCAGAATCTTTACGCGGCGCGAGACGGTTCGCTCCGGGTGATCAACCGCTTCGATCTGAATGACGACGGTTATCTGGATCTGGTCTACAACTGCACCCACGATACGTACCAGATGCTCTCCGCCACGGTGGGACACATGGATGCCCGGGGCGTGGCTCGGTCCGCCGATCTGCCGGTGGAGGGCTCACAGCAGGCGGCGATTGCGGACCTGAACCGGGACGGTTGGACCGATGTCGCCTTCTGCCCGAACTCCATCGGCGTCGATCATCCTCGACGCCAGCTCACCATCGCCTGGGGTGGCCCCGGAGGCTGGTCCTCGCGACGCATCTCCACGGCGCTTCCGGTGAACCAGGCGGCGGGAGTCGCGATACCGGATCTCAACGCGGACGGTTGGCCCGATCTCGCCGTGCTCTGCGGCCCGCGCTGGCTGCCGAACCAGCCGCAGGGGCGCATCATCCGAGTCTACTGGGGTGGATCGACGGGCTTCGACGTCACCCGGTTCGAGGATCTCGGCGTCGCGGGCGCGGCGCAGATCGCGGCGGGGGACTTTGACGGCTCAGGGAAGGCGTCGCTCGCCGTGCTGCGGCCGGGCGGGCTGGCCGTGTTCTCGCCGGGCGGATCTGTTGTGGCGCCGTGGAATGTGGCTCTCGGCCTGCCGGGCGCCGCGTGCCTCACGGTTGCGGATCTGAACAGCGACCGGAAGATCGATCTGCTGGTGGGAGGCTCGGAACCCGAGGTTGCCGCGCTCCTCTCGCGGGGCGGCGGCGCCTGGAGCCCGGAGAGGCGCTCTCCGGCCCTGCGCGCCACGCACCTGGCCGCAGGCGATCTGGATCGAGATGGCCATGTGGATCTAGTGCAGACCTGGTTTTCCGAGAATCGCGCGGCGGGCGGCGAGCAGGCCGGCGCCGGGAAGGCGGCCCCCGACACGATCCAGGTGCTGTGGGGCGCGACCGAGGGCTTCGACCGCGCCCGCTCCACCCCGATCCGGCTCCGGGCTCCGGTCGCCGCAGCCATCGGGGATCTGAACGGCGACGGCCACCCGGATCTCGTGGCGGCATCGCATCAGGGGGCGAAGACGTTCAACGGCGCTTCCCCGATCTTCCTGGGGGACGGAAAGCGGGGCTTCCGACCGGCGCCGTCCGGCTTTCGCACCTCCGGCACGACCGATGTGGTGGTGGCGCCCGCCGAACGCGGTCTACCGGCCAGAGCCGTGTTCTGCAATAGCATCGGCGGGCGATTGGAAGAGGCGGTTCCGGTTCCCGTGTTCTGGGGCGGCCCTCGCGGCTTTGACCCCCAGCGAGCCCTCTGGATCCCGTTTCACAGCGGGTATGAAGCCAGCGCAGCCGACTTCGATCGGGATGGACGCAGCGATCTGCTGCTGCTGAACTCCGGCCATGCGGGGGAGTCGGCGCAGTCCGACAAGACCCTCGGCGCGAACATCCTCTTCGGCGGCGCCTCGGGTCCCGATCTCAAGCGACGGACGATCATCCGTCAGCCGTTCCTGGGCACCAGCACCGTGGCGGATCTGGATCGGGACGGTGAGCTCGATCTGATCCTGGAGCCGTTCGGTCCGGTGGCGACGGGCCGGCCGGATGAGCTGTTCGTCTACTACGGCGATCGAGGACGCTTCCCGGACTCTCGCCGCGTGACTCTGGAGAAGGACGGCTACGGGCAGGAGCACATCGTGGCCGATCTGAATGGCGATGGCCTGCTCGACATCGCGACCACCACCCGCAAATTCCACGCCCTGAGGATCTACTGGAACAGTCCGAAGGGCTTCGATGCCGCCCGCGATACCCGGCTGCCGGTTTCGGGCCCCGTGGGCGTCGACGCGGCGGACTTCAATCGGGACGGGAAGCTGGATCTGCTGGTGGGCAGCTACAACGACCCGGTCTCCGGCTTCAAGGATATGGGGTGCACGCTGTTCTGGGGGAGCGGGCGCGGCTACTCGCAGGCGAACTCGCAGTGGCTGCCCGGCTTCGCCTGCTTGGGGCGCACCATCGCGGACTACGATGGAGACGGCTACCTCGACCTGTTCTCGCCCCAGCAGAGCGGGGAACTGACGCGAGAGGACCTGGCCTGCCGCCTCTACTGGGGCGGCCCCGACGGCTTCCAGACCCGCCGCTTCACGACGCTCTTTTGTGACTCGGTGAACGACTCGATGGCGGGCGACTTCAACGGCGACGACCGCATCGACATCGCCGTGAGCTGTCACACCCGACACGGCGACCACCGCGCCCGCTCCCGCGTGTTCTACAACGACGGCAAGCGGTTCCAGTCGCCCCGCGTGCAGTTCTTGCCGACCAATGGACCGCATCTGATGTTCGCGACCGACGTGGGCAACCTGTTCGACCGGACCTACCGGGAACACTTCGAGTCGCGGGTCTTCCGCTGGGAGCGCCCACTCCGTCGAGCGAGCGTCACCGTGGGGGCTTACCTTCCGCCGAAGTCGGCCGTGGACTGGGAACTTCGGAGTGCGCCGTCTCCCGACCGCCTCGCCGACGCTCCCTGGCGGCCCGGGAAGTCCGGGACCACACTCTCCCCGGGAGACCGCTGCGCCCAGTACCGGCTCAGCCTTCGCTCCCCCAACGGCGCCTGCTACCCCACGGTTCACTCCGTTTCGCTGGAGCTCAAGTAGCGCGAGGCCCGTGCGAAGCTCGGCGGCGGTCGCCCCTCCGATGGGATGCCGCCGCCGCGCTCAGGGCGTTACGATGCGCCGATGACTTCGGCGGCGTTCCAGACGCGGGCGGGGACCGGGGCTCCGGATGAGGTGAGGTAGGTTCGGATGTCGTCCGCATACTTCACTTCGCTGTCGTCCTCGGGAACATACCCGATGACCTCGCGGGCGTTCGCGATGCTCCAGAATTTGCGCGTATTGTCGGAGATGCCGTAGAAGATCTGGAACGGGACGCCGTGGCGGTCTCGGATGTCCGGCGTGTCGATGCTCTTGCAGACGAGCTGGCTCAGGTCGCGCGGACTGATGTAGGCGCCGAGGTCCCGGTGATAGGCCACCGGGTTGCCTGCAAATTTCGCGCCGACAATCTCTCTGGGGGCTCCAATCCGAAGCTGCACCACTTCCAACTGCTTGCCGAGACCGCCCGAGGCGTAGACGAATCCCAGATGCTCGTAGGATTCTTTGGCCCAGCCGTAGTAGTTGTCGGAGATAGCCCTCTCCCACGGGTCCACGATGTCCTTCTTCCGCGCGTGGATCAGGCCCTCATACCAATCGGCGGCATGGTTGCTGCTGGCCATCACGACTCTGCGAACGCCGGCTTCCACCGACAGCTCGTAGATGTTGAAGGCCATATCGATGTTGGCCCGCTCCGCGAGGTAGCTGTCGGCTGCCTTGCTGCCCTGACCGGTTTTCGGACGGACGTAGCCCAGGTGCACCACCGAATCGACGCCTTCAAACAACGCTCGACAGCCGGAGACGTCCGCCGCGGCCAGATCAGCAATGAGGACATCCGGCATCGGGTTGCCCTGTCGGTCGGTGTTCCGGACATCGACCAGCACCAACTCGCAGCGATCCCGGAGCGCCGGCAGGATCTGCGCGGCGACGTAGCCCGAGGCGCCCGTTACAATAACTCTTCTTCTGTCCATCTCTCACCTCCGAAGCAGGTTATTCCGATCCTTGAACGGTGGTCCCTGCCGAAATCCGCTCCGAGAGCCCATTCGCACCCCGACGAGGGCCGACCCCTGAAGGAGTATTAGCTGTGATTGAAATTCTGGACCGATACACTGGGACTACCCTCTTTAAGCTGGATGCCGTGAACCTGAAGAGCGCCTCGCTCGCAAAGGCGGTGCTGCGGCGGGCGGACCTGGAAGGGGCCGATCTGCTCGGCGCCAACCTGGAGCGGGCCGAGCTGCAGCGGGCGAACCTGGCGCGCGCCGGGATGAGTCGCTGCTTTCTCGCGGGCGCGGTGCTGGAAGGGGCGGACCTCCCGGGGGCGGATCTGACTCACGCGAATTGCTCCGGGGCGGATCTGAGTGGCGCCTTCCTCGAGGGAGCCCGCATGACTCGCGTCAACTTGAAGAACGCCCGCATCGAGGGCGCCCAGTTCGCCTGGGCCAACCTCACGGAAGCCGAGCTGACCGGTGTGGACCTCGTCTCGGCAAGGATGGCCCACGCGACTCTGGCGAAGGTGTACCTGGAGCGCTACTGGATGACCGAGATCGACCTCTTCGGAGCCGATCTCACCGAGGCGAATCTGACCGGCGCACATCTGGAGCGCGCCAACCTCGGCGGCGCTAACCTGACCGGCGCGGACTTGCGACTGGCGGACCTCCATGGGGCGAACCTGCGAGGCGCGAACCTGGAGCGGGCGCGCCTCGGCGGAGCGAACCTCCGGGAGGCGAACCTCGAGGGCGCGAACTTCGATGCCGCTGTACTCTCCGGCGCGGTCTACGACGACGCCACTCGCTTCTCATACGCCTTCGAGTGGCGCAAGCACCAGGCCATCCGCCTCGGGGCGAGGGTGGAGCTGCCGGGTGTTCAACTGATTTCGATGGCGCTGAACGGCGTGAATCTGATCGGCGCGGATCTGAGCTCGGGCGACCTCCGGGAGGCGACCCTGGATTCTGCCCGCATGAGCAAGGCCAACCTCAATGGCGTCAACCTGGAGGGCGCGCGATTGCGGCTCGCGGACCTGTCGGGCGCCGATCTCCGCCATGCGCGACTGGCGGAGGCGGACCTGGAAGGCGCCAGTCTGGCCGGCGCGAACCTCGGGGGCGCGAACCTGATCGGCGCGCGACTCCTTCGGACCGACCTGCGGGGCGCCTGCCTCCGGGAAGCCCAGTTGAGTCGTGCGCTGCTCGAAGGCGCCCGCCTGGATGAAGCGGACCTGACCGGTGCGAGCCTCCAGCGGGCGGACGTCGGCTCGGCGGTGCTCACGAAGGCCGATTTTACGAACGCCAGCTTCCGGGTGGCGGACATCTCGAACGCGGACTTCACCCACGCAACGCTCCAAGAGGCCGACTTTACCGACGCGGTGGTTGGACGCGGCACGCGCTGGCCGCGTGGCTTCAAGCCGGGCAGTTAGCCGAATCGCCGTCGCTCTTCACCGGATCTTTATGCTCGCCGGTTAACTACATGGTGAGGAAGCGCCGGCGGCGGGCCGGCGCCTCCGGGCGAGGACCAACGTGCGCATTCTGGTGGTGGAAGACGACGAGGTGATTGCGGGCCTCATCCGCAAGGCGCTGGAGCAGGCCGGCTTCAAGGTCGTGGTGGTCCACGACGGCAACGAGGGCCTCGCGCTGGCGCTGGAGGAGGAGTTCCTCGTCATCGTCCTCGATCTCATGCTCCCCGGAATGGATGGCCTCGAGCTCTGCGCCACCCTGAGGGCGCACCGCAAGAGCCGCGTGCCGGTGCTGATGCTCACCGCGCGAGACGCCGTCGACGATCGCGTGGAGGGCCTGGAAGCCGGGGCCGACGACTACCTGCCGAAACCGTTCGACTTTCGAGAACTGCTGGCGCGCATCAAGGCGCTCATCCGCCGGAACCGAATGGATCGTCCCCGCGTGATCCAGGTGGCCGATCTGGAAGTCGATCTCTCCTCGCTGCGGGTGAGTCGAGGCGGTGCGGAGATACCGCTCACCCCCCGGGAGTTCGCCATGCTCTCGCTGCTGGTGCAGAACCAGGGCCAGACCGTGAGCCGCGAGCTGATCCTCGCTCGAGTGTGGGATGACGAGGCCGACCCTGTTCCGGGCAACGTGAACGTGCACATCGCCAACCTGAGAAAGAAGGTGGATGGCGAGTTCCCCGTCAAGCTCATCCAGACCGTCTACGGCGAGGGCTACGTGCTCAGGTCGCCGGAAGAGACGGCTGCGCTATGAAACTCAGCTCGGTTCGGGTGCGGCTGACGCTCTGGAACGTCCTCATCCTGGCGCTCACGCTCGGTGGCTTCGGCGCGGCGCTGTGCTACTCCGTGCAGGTGAACCAATCGGCCTCCATCGACCGCCAGTTGGAGCAGCGTGTGGCCGGATTCGCCAACCGCGGCTTCCCGCGGGATGGAGAGCGGTTCCGCCCGCCGTTCCCGGGCGGCTTCGGCGGCGGCGGGGAGTTCGACCGGAGAGATCGGCGGCGCGGGGAAGGACCGTTCGGGGAGCGGCGGGGCGGGCCACTCAATCGCCCGGAGGGCCTCCGACAGCCGGCTGTGCAGGATCGACCCAACCCGGGTTCGGGTCCCGATCCCCGTTCGACCGGCGAGGGCGGCGGGCCTCGACCGGAGGGTCCGGGCCGCGAGGGCGGTCCCGGCGGGCCACCGGAAGGCCCGTTCCGAGGCGACCGAAACCGCTTCTTCCAGCGGCCCCTGCTGTTTGGCCTCGACGGAAAGCCGGGCCCGATGTTCCCCAATGATCCGGCATGGGATGCCACGGCGGTGACGGCCGCGCTGAAGGGCCGTCGCTCCTTCACGTATGCTCAGGTCGAAGATGAGCGCCTTCGGGTGCTGACCGTGCCGGTGCAGCGGGACGGCGTGATCGAGGGAGCGCTGCAGGTGGCGCATCCCACCTCGGAGCAGCGCCGCCTGGCGGAGAGCCAGTTGACGACGCTCTTCATCCTGCTGCCGATGGCGGTGCTGGCGGCGGGCGCGGGCGGCCTGTTCCTGACCAATCGGGCGCTTCAGCCCGTGCGCGAGGTGACCCGCACCGCGGCGGAGATTTCGGCGGAGGACCTGAACCAGCGTCTGAACGTCACCGGCGGCGACGAACTGGCGGAGCTTTCGGCAACGTTCAACGGCATGATCGAACGGCTGGACGAGTCCTTTCGCGCCCGGGCCGCTCAACACCAGGAGTTGGAAGCGGCGTACCGGCGTCTGGAGACCGCCTTCGCCGAGCAGCGCCGCTTCACGGGAGATGCCTCGCACGAGCTTCGTACGCCCCTCACCCGGATCAAGGGCGCTACCAGCCTCGCGCTGATGGGTCCGCCGGATGCGGAGAGCTACCGAGAGGCGTTGGAGACGGCCGATCAGGCGGCGGACGCCATGACGCGCGTGGTGCAGGACCTGCTGCTGTTAGCCCGCGCCGACGCCGGACAACTCGTGCTGAAGCGCCGCCCGTGTGACGCGGGCGAGTTGATGAAATCGGTGGCGATGAGCTTTCGCAGCCAGCCGCCGCCTTCGGTTCACTCTCTCCCTGTGGAGGGTCCGCTGCCGCTCCTTGGCGACCCCGATCACCTGAAGCGCTTGCTCTTGAACCTGGTGCAGAACGCCCACCGCCACACCCCGCCGGAGGGCCGGATCACGCTCTCCGCCGAGCGAGACGGCGACCGCGTGCGGCTGATCGTCGCCGATACCGGCGAAGGCATCCCAGCGGAGGCGCTCCCCCGGGTGTTCGACCGCTTCTTCCGGGTGGACGCGGCCCGCACGCGAAGCGCCGGTGGGACGGGTCTGGGATTGTCCATCTGCCGCAGCATCGCCCAGGCCCACGGAGGCGAGATCACGCTGGAGAGCGCGGTCGGCCGCGGAACCACGGTGCGCATCGAGCTGCCGCTGGCGAGTCCGCCGCCGGCGCCTCCCACGTCGGCGACGGTGGACGTGGCGTCTCGCGCCGAGGTCGCACGGGTGTGATCCGACAGAGCGGGATCGGCGCAGGATTTCGCCGGGGTGAGTGGTGAAGCCGATCCCGTTGGCGCTGGGATGCCGTGGCGCGGGTTCGGAGCGGTCGGATGAAGATCATTTCGGTGGAGACCTTTGAGCTCCGCCATTCCCTGGAACAGCCGTACGGCGTGGCGTGCGCTTACGGACACGAGCGGAGCACCTTTCTCGTCAAGATCACCAGCGACGACGGCACGGCGGGATGGGGCGAAACCGCGCCGGCCTTTCCGTTCCTCACGGCGATGGTGGAGCGGCAGTTCCGACCGATGCTGCTCGGTCAGGACCCCCGCCACTTCCGACGTCTGTGGGAGCGACTGTGGGGTCCCAACTTCGGCAACGGTTTTGCCGTGGGCGCGGTGAGCACGGCCCTGCTCGATCTCCGGGGAAAGCTGCTGGGAGTCTCCATCGCCGAGCAGTTCGGCGGACCGATGCGAGACCGGGTTCTGGCCTACGCCTCGGGGATGAGCTACGCCCCCGGCGTCGATCCGGCGGACAAGAACCCCGCCGAGGCCCGCGCACTGGCGGCCCGCGGCTTCCGCGCCATGAAGATGCGCATCGGCGGCCGCGCGTTCGAGGACGACCTCGCCGGCGCTGAAGGCGTGCGAGCGGCGGTGGGTCCCGACGTGCTGCTGCTCGCGGACGGCAACGGCGGCTACACGCTCTCCTCCGCGCTGAGGATGGGCCGCGAGTTGGAGCGCCTCGGCTTCTTCTGGTTTGAGGAGCCGCTGCCCCAGGTGAACGGCCACTACTCCGGCTACGAGGCGCTCCGGACGAAGCTGAACATCGCGCTGGCCGGCGGCGAGGGCACGAACTCTCGCCCCACGGCGCACGCGCTCCTCAATCGCGGCTGTTTCGATCTCATCCAGCCCGATCTCACCATCTGCGGCGGCGTGTCGGAGTGTCTCTTCATCGGAGAGCTGGCGCGGCTTCACGGCGTGCGCCTGGCGCCCCACTGCTTCGGCGGCGCGATCTCGCTCGCCGCGACGCTCCACGTGCTGGCGCTGCTGCCCGAGCCGGATCTCTCGCTCACCCCGGAGCCCCTGATGCTGGAGCTGGATGTGAACGAGAATCCCTTCCGTGACCGGATAGTGAAGAACGCCGGCACACTGGCGATGGGTCCCGACGGCATGCTCACGGACGGCTGCGTCGAGATCCCGACTGGTCCCGGCCTCGGCATCGAGATCGACGAGTCCGCGCTGGACGCCTACCGCACGCGATAAACCGCCAACGAGAACCTGATGAGCTTCAAATCCCGACCCTCCGACCTTGCCCTCTCCCGACGGGAGTGCTTTTCCGCCGCAGCAGCCGGTCTCGCCGCCGCCGCGCTCCCGGCGACCGCCCGGCCCGCCGAGGCTCAGGAGAAGTCGCCGGTGCGCGACCTCGGCTCCCGGCGCGAGCTGTTCGTGGATCGGTTCCTCATCGACCGGCTGCAGGACACGTCGCTGAAGCTGCACGAGCCGCACCTGGCGCCCCCGATGACGGAGCCTGCGAACAACCTGGAGTACGGCACGGTCATCAGGGACGGCGATCTCTTCCGCCTCTACACCCGCGAGGCCCGGGGCTCCAAGTTCGACGGCGACACGACGGAGGTGACTCGCTACTGCGAGAGCCGCGACGGCATCCACTGGACTCGACCCAACCTCCGGCTTCACGAGCTGGACGGCTCTCGTGAGAACAACGTCATCCTGCATGAGGCGCCGTTCTGCCACAACTTCTGTCCGATGCTCGACAGCCGGCCCGGAGTCCCCGCCGAGGAGCGCTTCAAGGCGCTGGCCGGCACCGTGAAGTCGATGCTCTACGCCTTCGTCTCCGCCGACGGCATCCACTGGCGCAAGCTTCGACCCGCGCCGGTGGTGCGTTACACCCAGGAGTACGCCTTCGATTCGCAGAACGTCTCCTTCTGGTCCGAGAGCGAGGGCCGCTACGTCTGCTACTTCCGGCACTTCCTCGACAAGCAGCTTCGCTCCATCTGCCGCACCACGTCCGCCGACTACGTGAACTGGACCGAACCGGTCCCGATGAAGCCGAACTTCCCCGGCGAGCACCTCTACACGAGCCTCACGCACCCGTACTTCCGGGCTCCCCAGATCTACATCGCGTTCCCCACCCGCTTTCACCCCGGCCGCGGCGAGAGCACCGACATCCTGTTTATGACCGCCCGAGGCGAAAGTCGCTACGACCGCACCTTCCGCGAAGCGTTCATCCGCCCCGGCCTCGACCCCGCCCGCTGGGGCAACCGCTCGAACTACGCCGCGCTGAACGTCGTACCGACGGGTCCGACCGAGATGTCGATTTACACCACCCCGTTCCGCCGCTTCACGCTGCGCCCCGACGGCTTTGCATCGGTTCACGCCGGCGCCGACCCCGGCGAGCTGCTGACGCACCCCCTGCGCTTCACCGGCGGGATGCTGCGCGTGAACTACGCCACCAGCGCCGGCGGCAGCCTCCGCGCCGAGCTTCAGGAAGCCGACGGCAAACCGATCCCCGGCTACACCCTCGCCGACAGCCGCGCCCTCGTCGGCGACGCCCTCGACCAGCCCCTCGCCTGGACCGGCGGCAGCGACCTCACCACCCTCGCCACCCGCCCCATCCGCCTCCGCTTCGCCCTCCTGGAAGCCGACCTCTACGCCCTCCGCTTTGCCCCGTAACCCCCGGAAGCACCCCTGGGAGCGCCGGCATCTTGCCGGCTCCCCCACCCGGCAGGAACCCCGCCCGCCTGAGAAGAATAGCGCTGCAATCGATGGCGACCGGGATATCGGCTGATGGCGCTTGAGCAAATCATCTTCTGGAAACTGGCCGGGGTGCTGGTCAAGGCCGGCATCCAGGCGGCCGCGGGTGAGAAGGGACTGGTCTCCGATCTCCTGGCTGCGTCCGGTCAGGGCGTGGTCGACCGCCTCAAGGAAGGCACGCCTAAACGCGTACTCCAGGAGCTTTAGCGCGGCATCGAACCCAGTCTGAAGGCGCTCATCGGACAGGTTCAGAGCGAAGAAGGCGCCCTCGACGCAGCCACCTTCGCTCTGGAACAAACCCTCTCTGCCGAGAACCTGAGCGCCGGACGACTGGTCGACGGTTCTCTCAACACAGCGACCCTCGCCGCCGAGTTGGTGCGGGAGAGCAAGCGCCACACACGGCTGCTCTCCGAGCGATCCCAGAACGCGGTGGAGCGGGTGCTGAGGGACCTGGCCGGGAGGATCTGCCTGGCGGCACCGCAGTTGAAGGACTTCGATGCGCTCGCGTGGGAGGGCGCCTACCGGCGGTTGGATTCGCTCCTCGCCGCGACCGAGCGGATCCTCAGCGTACTCCCCGCGGAGAACGAAGACCGGCGCTTCGAGTCCCGGTATCGCGGTTATCTCGCCGAGGAACTCGACGAGCTGCGGCTCTTCGGGATTGACGTGCCCGAGGAGTGCGAGCGCTACCCGCTGTCGGTGGCGTATGTCCACCTGCACGCTGAGGCGAGCGGCGCGGGGCGGCCGGAACCGGTGGCGGAAGTGCTCGGACCGATGAAGCGCGTGATGATCCGAGGTGTGGCGGGATCCGGTAAGACCACGCTCCTCCAATGGGTGGCGGTCCGAGCCGCCACGAACGATCTGCCTCCGGAGATGGCCGGGTGGGGCGCTCCGGTCCCGTTCTTTCTCAAGCTGCGGAGTTTCGTTCGCCGTCAGGAGGGGAAGCTCTCGCTCGCGCTGCCCAACCCGGCAGACTGGGTACGGAGCAGTACCGATGACCAGTACCCGGAGCCGCCCGATGGCTGGGTCGACCGGTTGCTTGGCGGAGGTCGGGCACTACTGCTGATCGACGGTGTCGACGAGGTCCCCTCCGAGCTCTGGGGAGACGTGCGGGATTGGATCCGCCGGCTGTGCCGGAACAGCCTGGCGGGCCGCTGCCGGATCGTGGTGAGCGCCCGGCTTCAGCTTGCCGAGGACTGGTTGTCGGGAAATGAGCTGGGCTTCGAGTCCCGGACGCTCGCCCCCTTCAGCCTTCACGATGCCGAGGTCCTCATCCGGAAGTGGTACGAGGCGATTGCGCCGGCGATGCGGGCGGGCAGGGAGCGCGACGAGCTTCCCGCCGAGGCCGCCGCCCTGATCGGGGAGGTCACCGTCATCGCGCCGCTGCGGCGACTGGTCGACACGCCCCTCATCGGCGCCATGATCTGCGCGGTGTATCGGAAGGACCGCTCGCTTCCCCGCAGCCGCGCCGACCTGTATGAACGCACCACCAAGGCGCTCATCCTCCGCCGGGATCGCTCCCGAGCCATCCCACGACCGGACGCCCTGACCCGGATCGAGGAGTCCACGCTCGAAGTGGTGCTCGAGGAACTCGCCTTCTGGATGCTCCTCAACTCCGAGTTCGAGCCGACTCTCACCGAAATCGACAAGACTCTCGGCGAGGCCCTCCGCGGGATGGGGGACCCGCCGAAGGAGTTGACCACCGAAGCGCTCCGCAGCTATCTCATCGACCGGGTGGCTCTGGTGCGGCAGCCGGAGCACGACCGGTTGAGCTTCGTTCACAAGTCGTTCATGGAGTACTTCGCCGCAAAGGCGGTGCACCGCCACGGGCACTGGAAGCTCCTCCAGCAGCGCGTCGACGATCCGGCCTGGGAAGAAGTCCTCTGTGTGGCGGCCGCGCTTGTCGGCGGCGAATCGGCCCGCGCTCTCGTGATCGGCGTGCTCGGAACCACCGGGATCGCGACCGTAGTTTTGAGCCGGGCCCAGAAGCAGCGACGAGTCTTGCTGGCGCTGGGCTGCATCGACGCGTGCAAGAACCTCGATCCCGAGACCAGGAAACGAGTGCAGAAGGCGGCCGCTGCCCTCATCCCGCCGAAGAACCTGGTGACAGCACGGGCGCTGGCCGGCCTCGGATCTCTGGTCGCCCCCTACCTCAAGCCGCAGCCAAGCTGGACGCCGACCGAGTGTGTGCTGGCAATCCGCGCGGTGACCGGGATCGGCGGGGATGAAGCGCTGGAGTTGCTCGGACAGTACGCCGAGATGTTTGGCGACAGCGTGCTCGAAGCTCTGGATCAGGCCCGACCGGAGTTCACCCAGGCGCCATTCCTGGAGAAGGTCCTCTCACGAGTTCACTCGGACGCGGGTGTTTGGAGACCCCAGCAGCTTGGCGGTTTGGAGGGGGTCGGGTCGCTCACATGGCTTCGAGAGTTGGATCTGACGAACAGTCCTCATGTTACCGATTTCCGTCCGCTCTCGGAATGCGACCGGCTCGTGCGGCTTCGCATCAACCTGGAAGTCTGTCTTCAAGGCAACCCGCTGCAGCAGTTCCTGAGAGATCTGCGACGACCGGCCGGCGCGGTGAAGACAGCCAGAAACGGTATGCGTCTGGTGTGGGTTCCGCCAGGTGCACTCCCCCTGGACGAGCAGGAACACGGTGCAGCCCTGAGGCGGAAACGCGTGTTGATCCCCCGGGGTTTCTGGTTGGGGGAGTCGCCGATTACTGTCGGGCAGTATCGAGAGTTCCTGCCCGTCACTGCCCGCGATACTCTCGGTCAATTCCGGGGAAGACTCGATGACGAGTTGCCGATGACGGACGTTACCTGGGATGACGCGGTCGCCTACAGCAACTGGTTTGGCGGGCGTCTCCCGACGGAGTGGGAGTGGGAATACGCGGCGAGGGGCCCTGAGGGCCGCACGTATCCGTGGGGAGAGGCGGAGCCGAACGAGAGACTGGCGGTGTTCGGCCGAAGGGATGGGGCACAGCCGGTAGGGAGTTGCCCGGAGGGCCCGAGCTGGTGCGGCGGACTGGATCTGGCGGGAAACGTTTGGGAATGGTGTTCGGACACGTACTCCGACACACCATTTGACAGTAGGACTGAAGTCTCTGTTGATCCTACTAATACGTCGAAAAACAATCATCGCGTCGTGCG